>JAGROY010000228.1 GCA_020439995.1 Verrucomicrobiia bacterium | reverse complement strand
TGGACTGACATGGGAAAACCCTGGTAGTCCGTGTCGAGCGGCGGGAATTCCTCTTGCCCGGGGGCCGATGTGTTCCTAGACTGACTGTTCAATGTCGTGACGACTTTCCTCTACATTTCTGCACCTATGAATGCGAAACATTTCCTTTCCCTCTGCGCCGTGACTGTGGCGAGCCTGTCCGTTGCTTCGACCGCCTGGAGCCAACTGGAGCTGAAGTCCGAAGATTCCTGGGCCCGGAAGATCATGCACTATGACGATTCGAACGAGAATCTTGAGGGCATCACGGTCGCGAAAAAGAATCCGGTGGATGACACCCTGGAGGAGACGACCTACAACCAGCACGAGATCATGATCACGCGCCGGATGTTCCAGATGGACTCGAAGGGCCGCATCCGCAACGGTCTGATTTTCGACGGAAAGAAGAACCTGCTCGGACGGACGGAATATGGATTCGACAAGTGGGACCGTATCCAGCAGGAGCGGCTCTACACGAAGAAGGGGAAACTGGTGCGGGCTCTACTGTATCGATACGATTCCAGCGGCAGCCCGATCAAGCCGATCGCTTACACCTTTGACCCGTCAGATCCATCGTCGAAAAAGCAGGTGACCACGGACGTTGAGCCGATCCTGCCCGCGTCACGCAACGAGTCGGATTTTCCAGGAATCAAAATCAAGACGACCGAGCCAAGTAATCGCGCCCCAACCAACAATCCTTTTAAGGGGATCAATGTGGGTGGCGATGGCTCAAGTCCGGGAGTAGGAGCCCCAGGATCGAAACCCGCTCCCGCTGCAGCTACCAAGCCGAAAAAGAAGGGCTTCTTTAAGCGGCTGTTTGGCGGAAGCGAGGAGTAATCACCTGTATATCTTGTGCCGCGTCCCTGGATTATTCTTTTCGTTCTGTTGGGCGGAGCATTGCTCGGTTTCGAGTTTGTGCAGCGGTTGTACATGGAGAATTCCGGCAGCAGTCATATCACTCAGCTGAAGGCGGAAATCAGCGATCTTGAGGAACGGCTGGAGGCGCAGAAAAAAGAAAATCAGCGGCTGTTGCTGGAGCTGAAGGATGCGATCGAAAAGCCAGTGGCGGCAACCACTCCGGAAACCCCTCCGGCTCCACCGCCACCGCCCGCGGATCCGACGTTGGAAAGTATGGCCGCGCAGGTGGCGAAGCTGCGCAAACTGGAGTTCAAGCGCCCCCTGCAATTTGTCGGAGCCCCATTCCCGGACATCGCACAGCGCACCACCGAAGACGTTCAAGAAGCCATCTCTGAAGACGAAGGAGAACGCCGCCAGCGCGCCTACTCGGCGATGGGATTTGTGACGGATCCGTTCGACTATCGCTGGGCGCTGTCCGGCCTGCGCAATGAGCAGGAGGGCTGGTTCTATGATGCGCCGACGGCCACGCTTTACACCAATGAAGATACTTCACTGAAGCTGCCAGAGGCTCGCAGCCGCATGGTAAGGGCGCTGATGGAGGCGCTGCTGGAGCAGAACTACGGGCTGGGTGATCCGGGCCTGGGCGACTCGCACAATGAAGACAGGGCGATGGCAGCTTTTTGTTTGCTGGGTGGCGATGCTCAACTCGTGCAGCTCCACTACAGCCTGAGCGATGTGGCGGGCAGCTCCGGCGGAGGTTCGGCAGGTACGCCGCCGCCATTCTACGAAGCGCCGATTTTCATGCGTGAGCGGCAGAACTTTCCTTACGATGGCGGCATGGTTTTTCATGAAGCCGTGCGGCAGCAGCCGGACAGCGGGAAGCCAGGTTTTCTCGATAGCGTTTACACGCGGCTTCCGGTTTCGACGGCAGAGATCATGCATCCAGAGGAACTCTACTTTGCACCCGAGCCATTCAGTCCGATCGACTTTGAATGGGACGATCTCGATGTTGCCGGAGAGTCTCCGATCGCCAGCAATGTGGCCGGCGAACTCAACGTCATGCTGCTGATGAAAGTGGTGGAAGCACCTGACATTGCGGAGCAAATCGGGCACGGCTGGCGAGGGGATCGCTATCTGATTTATCCGGGAGCGGAGAATGCCAGCGACCACGTTTTCTGGCGCAGCACCTGGGCCACGGCGGAGGATGCGCGCGAGTTTGCCAGTGGCATCCAGAAATCCCTGACATTCCGCTTTTCCATCCCCGTGCAAAAACGTTACCTGACCGATGCTGGATTCATCGTAGACGATCCGGCGCGCACCCTGCGCATCCGCACCAGCGCAGACGGCAAAACTGTGCAGGTGGTGAATGCCAGTTCCGATACTTTTGCCGATGCACTGGAGGCAAAGCTCGGCCTTCCCTGATCAATCCATGTTCGCGAAGCACGTTTTCTACGAAGGCCGGGTGCAAGGTGTGGGCTTTCGCTACACCGTTAAAGCCCTGGCAAGTGAGTTCGAAGTTTCAGGCTGGGTGCGAAACCTTGCCGACGGGCGGGTCGAGCTGCTTGCTGTATCCGCAGATGATGAGGAGCTGGACGCGTTCCTCCAGGAGATTCTGGACAGCCGTCTGGCGCACCACATCAAAGGTGTAGCGGCCAATGATGCGGACGTTCCCGACGGTCTCCGTGGATTCGCAATTCGCGATTGAACGCGACCGTTCGGGTTGAGGGGCGGAGTGGGTCTACTTGATCACCCAACCGGGCTTGCCCGGTAGCGTCCATCATGTGCACTGCTTGACATCCATGGTCCGCGCAGGAACATTCCGCGCTCGATCTCAAGAAATCTAACCAGTCATGCGAATCTTATCAGGTATCCAGCCGTCCGGCCGTCTCCACATTGGCAACTACTTTGGCATGATGGAGCCGTCCATTCAATTGCAGAACGAAGGTGACGCCTACTACTTCATCGCAAACTACCACTCGCTGACCACGGTACACAGTGCGGATGACTTGCGCAGTCACACGCGGGATCTGGCGATCGATTTCCTGGCCTGTGGACTGGATCCGGCGAAGGCGACATTCTTCCGGCAATCGGACGTGCCGGAGGTGACTGAGCTGACGTGGATCTTGAGTACCGTCACGCCGATGGGGCTGTTGGAGCGTTGCCACTCATACAAGGACAAGGAAGCCAAAGGCATTGAGACCAGTCATGCGTTGTTTGCCTACCCAGTGCTGATGGCTGCAGACATCCTGATTTACGACAGCGACATTGTGCCGGTAGGGAAGGATCAAAAGCAGCATCTCGAGGTGACCCGCGACATCGCGATGAAGATCAACAACCGCTATGGCGAAGGCGTGCTGAAATTGCCTGAACCGAGGATCGGAGAGGCGACAGCCGCTGTTCCGGGGCTCGATGGTGAAAAAATGAGCAAGAGCTACGACAACACGATTGCGATCTTCGAAGAGGAAAAAACGCTGAAGAAAAAGGTGATGCGAATTCAAACGGATTCGACACCTGTGGAGGAGCCGAAAGACCCTGACAAGTCCATCATTCTTGACCTTTACAAGCTGGTTGCAAGTCCTGCGGATGTGGATCAGATGATCGTTGATTTTCGCTCTGGTGGAACTGGTTACGGAGATTTCAAGAAGCGATTATTCGGCGCAATGTGGGAACACTTTGCGCCGTTTCGCGAGCGCCGCGCTGAACTTGAGGCAGACTTGCAATACGTAGACAATGTATTGACAACCGGGGCGGAGAAGGCCCGTCTGGTTGCCCGTTCTACACTGGACAGGGTACGTGCAGCAGTGGGCTTGTAGTCGTCGCGAGTATCGTATATGGTAGTGTCAGAGCGGGAAAAAAGGTTGCCTAATGGACACAAATTGGGCAACTTAATCTTTCCCTAATACAGGAGGTGTCCACTCATTCGCCTCCTCTTTTATTACCCATTGCCACATCATACGGAATGTTTGAAAATACGGATAGCACCTATCAGCACCACCAGCCGCTTCTCACGGAGAAGATCATTACTGATCGCAAGGTATTCTTTATCGACTTGAAAGAGAATAACCGTGGAAGGTTCCTTAAAATCACTGAGGACGTCCGCGGGCGGAGAGACACCATCATGTTGCCTATCGAACACCTCGACGAGTTTGTCGATGCTTTAAAGCGCGTTCAGGATTTTGACAACGAAGACGGCGGTGGCCGCAACGACCGGGACGACGAAAGAGACGATCTGGACGAGGACTAAGGAAAATCAGATACTGAGATTTGTCTAAGCAGAGGCCACAACCTCTTCCCAAAACACCGTGGCCGGTTTGACTGCTTAGAGAAGCTTCAGAGTCTGTTTTTTTGGATTCCTTTGCTTTTCGGCTTTGCTCCCTTCGGGGGGCATAGTCGGGGCGTACACCCTTAGTCCAAAGTCAGAGGCCACTTGCCTCGGGGCCGCGCTTCATTGGCGACTTTGTCTTTCGTGAGGCTGAAGCGGTTTTGCGCTCAGTCGCTGCGGCATCGTCTGCTACCCCTGGTGCGACGAAAGCTTCTTCCCACTGAGTGACGCCTGGAGGTCCGATCAGGTGGGCACCCGCGATTTCGACAACGGTGTCTGCGTGGTGATACGCGGTGATCTCGATGGCGAAGTAAGGCGACTTGGCTCCTTTCTTAGGTTGGGTGATCCAGTTGTAGTTTTTTCCCTTCAGCACAATGCCCTGAACGGCCCAGCCTTCCCGCAGCTGCAAAGGCTTGCCCTTGGCATCGGCAAACATATGGAAGCGATTCTTTGTGGAGTCGATTACCCAGAAGTTTTGAGGTCGGAGCTGAGTCATGATGTGCCCCTGCACCAGCGATGTCATCGCTTTGGGGTGAATGGGCATCTGGAATGCCGCGCTGCCCCGCTCAGTCGGCTTGCCGCCCGCTGGTGAAAAGGTGGCTCCGGCCTGGGTTGCTACTCTCACCAGGTCAGCCCCGGGAATGCTGAACACGTAGCGGGTGGTGTCTTTTTCTTTCTCATTCTGGGCCACGGGCACGTTTGCTGTCGCAGCCGCCTGCGCTGCTGCCGCTGCCGCTTCGGCTTCCAGCCTCAGTCGTTCTCGTTCTGCCTTTGCGCGCTCGAAATCCAGCGCGGTGCGTACCTGGTTTCCCTGACGGGGAACCAGTTCCGCTTGCGGCTCCGCAGGGAGGCGTTCAGGGAAATCCTTGATCGTGCGAACTCCCTGTTGCTGGGCGTTAAGATTGCCTTGCGAAAGGCAAAGGCTGATGGCCATGGCGGCCGCGAGAAGAATGCTTACCGAATGCGAGCGATGCATCCTAAAGAATAGTGCACACGGTCGAATTGTCCAAGGGGCATCCCCGCTAACTCTAACATTCAGCTTTGGCTAAAATCCTGAGCACGTGAGTTTCGCGTGGCTGCTTCGCAATGGGGAGCCGACTTTGCAACTACGCGATGATATCCCAGATCGGATTGCCGCTGGAGATGGGAAGCGGTCGGTTCTGGGTATCGTAGATGTGTGCGGCGGGATCGATTCCGAGCAGGTAATAAATGGTAGCCGCCAGGTCTTCGGGAGTGACGGGGTCGTCCGCCGGGTGCATCCCCTTCTCGTCAGACGAGCCGTAGACATAGCCGCGCTTGACGCCGCCGCCTGCGAGCAGTGCCGAGTAGCAATGCGGCCAGTGGTCACGACTTGCATTGCCGTTGATTTTCGGAGTGCGGCCGAACTCGCCCATCCAGACCACCAGTGTTTCATCAAGCATTCCCCGTTGCTCAAGATCTCTGAGCAGCGTGGGCAACGTCTGATCGGTGATCGGCAGGTGGTAGTCTTCGATGATGGGGAACATCCGCGTGTCATTGAAGCCATGCGTGTCCCAGCCCCCGTCCGTTTTCGACTGCCCGCCGATGCTTCGCGAAAAATAGACCGTGGTAAATTTGACCCCGCTCTCTGCCAGTCGGCGGGCCAGCAGGCAGCCTTGGCCATACGTGTGCTGCCCGTAGCGCTCGCGGGTGGACGCAGTCTCGCGTGTGAGGTCGAATGCGTTTCGCACGCCATCCGTGCTCAGCATTGCCATGGCACGCTGGTAGTAGGCATCCAGCCCCTGGGCTTCAGCGGAGTGCTCCATGAGCTTGGATTGCCGATCGATGATCTGCTGCAGGCCACGCCGGTGCTGCAGTCGATCGAGACTGAGCTCTTCCGGCAGGCTGAGTTCGGGCAGTGAAAAATCGCTGGCACTCGGATCGCGTGGAATAAACAGCGGATCATGCTTTTTGCCCAGAAAGCTGGCGTGTTGTCCGGGCGTCCTTGAGCCATCTGCGATGACGTGCGGGTAGGATACGGACGTGGGCATCGTCGTGCCCTGATTGGGAGCTAGGTGATCGACCACCGAGCCGTAGGCAGGATAGAGGTCGATCGAATCGCGCAGCCGTTGATCGTCCGATGGTGGCGAGTGCCCAGTGAGCGCGTAGTAGGACGCCGAGTTGTGGTTGTTCATCTTGTGGTGCAGGCTGCGCACCACCGTTACTTTGTCCATAACCTGCGCCAGATCAGGCAGGCGTTCGTTGATTTCAATATCCTGACACGTCGTGCGTCGCATGCCGTGAGGACTCCGATACTCCTTGGGAGCGTCCGGTTTCATATCGAGAATGTCGATGTGACTTGGGCCGCCAAACTGAAACAGAAAGATGACGGACTTCGCTCTGGGCCGGGAAATCGGCGCCAGTTGCGCGCCTTGCAGGATTCGTGGCAGGCTCAACCCGAGCATTCCCATGCCGCCAGCGCGGAGCATTGCCCTGCGGCTCATGAGTTCGGTATGATGGAACCCGGCGCAGGCTGTAGAACGTCGTCTCATGCAAGGGGAGTATGCGGCTCTGCACGGTCAGTGTCAATGTTGCTGACATCTCATGAATTGTGCGGACTGGCAGGGATAAAGGTGGATCGCGATACTCTCCAGTGATACTCTCGCGCAAAGTCAATCGTGACAGCCGCCGCTACCGCCCATCGATCCAGTTCTGCGCACCTGAGGGATTTTCCGGATCTCTTGAGTCCGATCGTGGTGAAAGAGCTGCGGCAGGCGTTGCGCGGCGGCGCCTTCGTGGGGGTGTTCTGCTTTGTCCAGCTGGGGATGCTCGTGATCACGTTGTTGCAACTCTGGGCCGGTGAATCACAACTCAGCGATTTGGATGAGGTCTTCTGGTTTGCCTGCGTCGGCGCCCTGGTGATTTTGGTGCCGGGACGTTCCTTTAACGCGCTTGCCGGAGAAGTGCGCGGCGACACCTTTCAACTGCTGCAGCTGACCCAGCCCAGCTCGTGGCGCATCGTTGTGGGAAAGTGGACGGCAACACTGGCGCTGATCATGCTGGTGGCGATTGGGTTGCTGCCGTTCTTCGTGTTCCGATACTTTCGCGGCGGCGTCGGTCTCGTTCCAGAACTTGTGCAGTTGGCGATCATCACGGGTATTGGGGGCATCGTAGCGGCTTTTACGGTGGCATTTTCCGCACACCAGGCAGTGCTGGTTCGAGTGTTAGCGTTCCTGATGATTGGAGTAGGGGGCGGACTCCTGATGTTTGGTATGATTCTTGATGAAATGACTACCCAGCTCACGCTTCCATCGATTGCGATGATTAGCCTTGGTGCATGTTGCCTGGGCCTCTATGCGCTGCTGATGGGGGCGGGAACGATCGCAGTCGGCGACGAGAACTATTCCGCATTCAAGCGGATCTTTGCGATGTCCGTTATTGCTACGATCGCGGTGGTCGGCCTCTATCCCGATTGGAATCCAGACAGCGAAAACCAGCACTTGCTATTAGGTTTTCAGATTGGCCTGGCGGCAGTGTTTCTATTTGATTCAGTAACGGAAGCACCACGCTACGGTAAGGGGATCGTCACCAAGATGCTGCGCGTCCGTGTGGTAAGACGCGTTGCCCTGTTGCGGGTGTGGTTCTATCCCGGCTGGCAAAGTGGTCACTTGTTCTTTCTTCCTGTAGTGATGCTGACGCTGATCGCTCTGTATCAAATAGGAGCGTTGGATCACGACGATTCCCTGATCTATAATGTTCTGTTGGGCTTCGCGAGTATCGTTTTTCCAACCGCTCTCATTCAAGTTCATCCAGCAAAGTTCGTCGATCGATTCGTAGGCAGGTATTGTCTCCTCGCTGTTCTAATGGTGGTCTATTGTGTGATCCTTGTTGGGATGTCGGACACATCTTATGGTCACGAGCTGGGAGCGGCCACATTCTTTGCTTCTATCCTCACGCCATTCGCGGCGTTGCTGATGGGCGAGCAACAGTACTACCAAAGCTTTGCCTATTCAGACTCCGGTGAGCAATCCATCTTCTTCATCGGCACCTGTGTCGCACTGCTCTGGTATCTGGCGCTGGTCTTGAAGGGGCTGCTCGTCAGTGCTCGCATCCGTGCAGTGGAGGCGGTCACTCGCGGCGAGCTGGCTGTGCAACAACTGGCTGACAGTACAAAAAAGAGCCCGGGAAAACCCGGACTCTTTAGAATTCGTTTTGGGTAGCGAGACGAAACCTCTTAGGCCATATCCTTGAGGTTTTTGAGGGGGCGAATCTTCACGACGTTGCGTGCAGGCTTCGCAGCTACATCCATCATCTCACCCGGCTTAAACGGGTTCGGCTTGGTAGCAGCTTTTGTTGCAGGCTTACGCTGCACTTGGATTTTGCACAGACCCGGGAGAGTAAAAGAGCCAGCGCCCTTTTTTCCGACCGCTTTGGCAATCTCTGCGCTGAGCGCGTCCAGAACGGACGAAACATCTTTGCGGGTAAGGCCAGTAGTGGTCGAGATGCTCTCAAGAATCTCGCTTTTCGTAGGTGGTTTCTTAGTTTCAGCAGGCATAGTTTACACTTCTTAAATTGCGACGTGTGGTAATCGCCACACTTCGACGATTCAAGGACTTTTGACGCAATTGCCGAAAAAAACAGCCTTTTTCGCTTCATTTGGACGAAAAAACGCTTATTTCGCGGGGATTTCGGGCTTGTCTGGCTTTTTTGACCAGAATTAAACCCATTTTACTGCCTCCGGTGCAGCTTCTGCAGCAGGTAGCCTCTCTCTGTATCGATGTCCGTGGCGGCCTCCCGGAGGCTGTCACGCCTGCTTTCAGCGCTCTCATTTTCTCCAGCAGGGCCAGTCAGCAAGTCGGCATAGCGGCGGACGGCTGCGACATATTTGGCGCTTGTAGCGTCCAGAAGCGGAGTCACGCGGTCCAGTTCCGCCAGTGCGGCCTGCCGCATCTCCGTTTGGCTGCTGCCCTCGGCTTCCGCACCCAGGATTGTTGGCCAGAGGCGATCGATCGTGTAGACGGACCCTCTTGGTGACAGGGTTGCCGGGCCCTTGCCCTCCGCGATCATGCTCAAGTAGTGCGCTGAGACGTGCTGGGGGACTGCTTCCAGGATTTGCGCGATCGCCTTAGCAACTGGCTTCCTGTTCAATGTCTCCACGAGTCCGTCGGCGGTGGCTCCCTCCTTGCTGATGAGATTCGCGAGGCGCGCGTAGAGTTTCAGGGCTGTTTCGACTTCCGCCGTTTTCGCGGATGTCGCGACTTCCCTTGCCTGGTCAAAGCTGTCGACGCCGATGATCTGAAAGCGGCTGAGCGCGCTCTGACGATTGACGACAATCATGTCTTCGAACACAGAGACATTGGCGGCTGGCACGATGACGGTGGAAAATCCGGCGTCACCTGCCGCATTGATTTTGCCAGCAATGCCGCCTACGCGCTCCACCGCTCCATCGCTGGTGAGTTTTCCTGACACGCAGACCCGGTCATCCAGTGGCACTCCTGTTTCCAGCGCATCGTATAAGAGCGCCACTCCGAGCGAGAACGATTCTCCCTCGTGAAAATGCGGAGAGTCTTCGAAGCTCAGTATGAACTCCTTGCTGGTCTGCCAGCGATTCTGCGAACTAAAGTATTCCATTACCGCTTGAAGTGATGCCCGCAAAGTACGGCCATTGCCGTTCTCAACGACAATACCCGGCTCGGCACCGGGCGTGGCCTGGGGGGCCGCAGTGAGGGTCATCGCGGAAACGTGCCCCGCCAGGAATCCCCGCCTCATTTTGGAGACCGTCAGCGCGTTCACTTTTGCCGAATCCAGTCCTGACGCCCTGGTCGCTGGACGCTCCTGCGCGGGACTCGTGAACGCACTGGCAACTAACCAGCCCATGATCCAGACGGCAGAGCACAGTCGCGTCGTTTTCGGGTAGCAGCAGCAGTCTTTGGATGTCATCACGAAACGCGGGAATCTTTCTTCAGGAACCTACCATATTCCGAAAACGTGTGTCAACATTGTCAATACATTGGATGCATTGGCCATTCTTCTGGTGGCAGGCCTCTGTCTCGCTACATTCGCGGTTTCCGATCGGAACAAGTCGGCTATGATAAACTATGGAAAATGACAAAGAAGATCAGCCGATGCGCCTGTTCGTGAAATCGGGATGTCCGTGGTGCGTTGACGCAGTGCGTTATTTGCGGGCAGAAGGCTACGTTTTTCAGGAGATCGATGTGCTGCGGGACAGTGCTGCATTTGATGAAATGATCGCGCTATCCGGCCAGAGCCTCGCTCCCACCCTGGATGTGGCGGGATCGGTGTTGCCGGACTTTGATGTGGGCCAGCTCAAGGAGTTTCTGGCCGCGAACCGGATTACTCCAGAGATGACACAATAGATCGGGAGTGAAGCGCTACGATCGCCATGGATTCCGGTTTCTCGAAAATCCTGCTCGCTGTGCGGGTGGGGTGATCCTGAGCTATGGGTTGGCTCTGGTGTCGTGCGAAGATTCCGGGCACCTGGTTGAGTCGCAATCCGGCTTCACTAAACGGGAGCCCATTCCGTTCTCTGTTCCCACACGTAGCGTAAATGAGAAACCCGTTCATCCGGAGGTCTACCGCTTTCTCGAAGCGATCAGCAACATGGAGACCCAGATCGCAGATCTGGAGGCTGATCTTTACCAGGTGCAGGAGCTGCACGAATCGTATGACTTTGATGCATTCCTCACTCTAGATCCCTGGACGGTTGAGAAGGAAAGCCTGTTCTACCTTTCACATTTTTGTGATGCCGGGTACTTTACCGTTCAGCGCAAAGTCCTGCTGAGCCTGCTGGAGAAGAAGATCGCGCGCAAGAAAAGTGAGGCGAAGAATGCGGCTCAACCAGGCGCGTCAAAAGATATCGAGCAGCGCCTGGCAGATGCCATGTTGTTCCGCGAAGAGCGCATCATGGATCTGGAGTTTGTCATCGATCTCTACAACACCCGGCAGGGTGCCCAGGAGTTCCTCGTGCCAGATTACATATCCCCGGACGATCTGGCAGCCATGCGGACAGATGTTGCCGAGCGTCTCGATCGACAGCGCGCACTCGTCGCCGAACTTGATCGCGAAATCAGCTTGCTCAAAGCTCAATACGAAAGCAGCCCTGAAAAGTTCAGCCAGCTCAAACCCTAAGTTCGAATTTCGAGATTAGAGCTTAGAACTTCAACCAAAGCAGCTATCCGACGCCGGATCAATTTCACCATTCCCCACAGCAATGCCCCTTACCATCAACGGACAGATCGTCGACCCCGCCCTTATCGAGCAGGAGTTTTCCAATATTAAATCCTACTACGAGCGAATGTCTCAGGTTTCCTGCTGCGAGCGCGATTCAGAGTTTCTGGGCTACGCAAAGGATAATATCACCGCCCGCGTTCTCCTGAATCAGGATGCTGAGAAAAATGGCAGCCTTCCCAGCAATGCCGAAGTGGAAGCAGCGATCGCCAATTTGAAAGAAGAACACGGCGGCGAAGAGCAGTTCTACTACAAAGCCGGGATTACGCCTGAGCAGGAAGATCTGGTCAGAAAAGATGTCGCCGCCAGTCTGCGGGTGGACAATCACCTGGCCACCCTGCTCGGCCCCGAACCCTCGCCCACTGAGGAGGAACTGCGCGCCTTCTACACAAAGAACATCGATGAGTTCATGACCGAGGAAGAAGTCAGCGCCTGCCATCTTTTTAAATCTCTCAGTCAGACGAACGATCGCCAGGCTCTCTACGATTCCCTGCGCGAAATCCGCAAGCGGGCCGTCGCCGGAGAAAACTTCGAAGCGCTGGCCAGAGAACACACCGACAAGGAAGAGAAAGACGTCGACCTCGGCTACTTCAAACAGGGCGAACTGAGCGACGAGTTCGAAGTGATCGCCTTCTCACTGGAAGTCGGCGATGTCACTCCAGTCTTTAGTTCACACTGGGGATTTCATCTCGCCAAAATCACCGGCCGCAAACCTGCCGAGCCACACCCCTTCGAAGATGTGAGAGACGACGTCCGCGCTCTCTACATCGCTGACGATCGCCAAAAGAAAACGCAAATGATCGTCGATCAATTGAAAGCTGCTGCGACGATCGTCGACGAAGAGGAAGCGTAGAAACGAAGGAGGCGCCCTGGAGTAGCTTTGCATGTTCATGCTGCGATTGTCTAGGTTGCTTTGTTAGTTAGATTAAAGACTCTGGTTTCGGCGGTGGCTTGCCTGGTTTCATTACCCACGTGATCCACTGCCGACACAGAATCCCC
>JAGROY010000227.1 GCA_020439995.1 Verrucomicrobiia bacterium | reverse complement strand
CCGAAATCATGCGCCTGGCCTACGCTGACCGCTCGCGTTATCTGGGTGATCCGGACTTCACGGACGTCCCCACAGCTCAGCTCATTTCGAAGAAATACGCGCGCCTGTTGGCGGAGAAGATCGATCCAAATCATGCTACACCCAGTCTTGAGGTGGCACCCGGGCTCGATCCGCTTGAGAGATTTGAGAGCAATGAGACAACGCACTTCAGCGTCATTGACCGGCACGGCAATGCTGTCTCTAACACTTACACATTGAACTTCAGTTACGGTTCAAAACTGGTCGTCCCGGGAACCGGAATCCTGTTGAACAACGAAATGGACGACTTTTCCGCCAAGCCCGGTGTGCCGAATGCATACGGGCTGATCGGAGGCAGGCGCAATGCGATTGAGCCGGAGAAGCGCATGCTCAGCAGCATGACTCCCACATTGATCTTCAAGGAAGACGGCGGAATTGTGGCAACTGGAACGCCAGGAGGCAGTCGCATCATTACCACTGTGCTGCAGATCGTCTGCAACCTCGCTGATCACGGCATGAATGTTGCAGAGGCGACTGCTGCTCCGAGATTTCACCACCAGTGGTTCCCAGACGAACTGCGTATCGAGCGCGGGTTCAGTCCTGATACGGTCAAACTTCTCGCGGCCCGTGGTCACAAGATCCGCCTTGGTCCGGCTATTGGTTCCACGCAGACAGTCAGTTACAGCAGTGGCCTCTTCGAGGGCGCCAGCGATCCCCGCCGCCGCGGTGCACTCACCATTGGCCTGCCTCCTTTTCCCGAAGAACCTCCTTCGAAACCCGCCGCACAGACCCCGGATGACGAAGATGCCAAGCGGCCGAAGAAACCAGGTGATGAGCTTGAGCAGTGATAGAGAGGAAACCCTTTGGGGCGGATAACTCTAGATATCCCCGAATGGATCATCCGAACCTGAAACATCGGGAGCGGCGGAATTAACGTTTGGTTCTGAGGGAGATTCAGGTTGGCGAACGTCAGGCGGGAACCGGTTCTTTTTCCAGTGCTCGTATCCTGACTGCGTGAAGCGATCTTCTCGGCCATCGCCCGCTTCTATGATGATCGCGGACTTCGTGAGGAGTCTCTTCTGGTCGGCATTGATGCCGGAGCATCGTGTCTGGCAGAGGCCGCAGCCGACGCATTTGTCGGGAAGGACGACCGGGGCAAGATAGCCGGTGCCTTCCACTGGTGCACCGGCGTTGTCGACTTCGGTGCCGACGCGGGTGAACTCGATGGCGTGGTAGCCGGCGGCGTCACATTCGTCGACGCAGAGTTGGCAGGCCTCGCGCCCGGCGTATGGCAGGCAGGTGGTTTCGTTGACGATTGCCAGTCCCATCCGCACTTCTTTCTTTACTTCGAGGGGCAAGGGCAAGATGGCTCCAGTGGGGCAGACCTGGCCGCAGGCGTTGCAGCTGGACTCGCAGCCTGCCCAGTCAGCGTTCACTGCGGGTGTCCACAATCCTTGCAAGCCCTGCTCGAATCCCAGTGGTTGTAGTACATTGTTAGGACAGGCTTTGAAGCATTCGCCGCAGCGGATGCACATCTGCAGGAAGTTCTCTTCCGGCACGCTGCCAGGCGGGCGCACGGGCCGAGGTGACTTGGGATTGTCAAGGTTTGCACCAAAGACTCTGGTTGCAGTGGCAATTCCAGCGCCACCCGCGACTGCGGCAGCGGTTCCTGCGGCCAGCGATACAAATCCACGGCGGCCAATCGCGGTTTCGCCAGTAGCTGGGACATTTTCGTCTTTCAAATCGAACACGTTCCAGCGCTCGACAAACTTGATCGAGTGCGATGGGCAGACACCGCCGCACGTCTGGCACAGGGTGCAATCGGTGACGCGCGTGGTGAAGTCCGGCTTGATGGCGTCGAACGGGCAGACGGTCACGCACTTGTTGCACTGGATGCACGACGATTCGACTTTCCGCTCGGTGACGCGGAACAGATTGCCCAGTGAAAAGACGGCCCCGCTGGGGCACACGTATTTGCACCAGAAGCGTGGTCGCAGCAGGCCAAGCCCAAGCACAGCGAGGAATAGCAGGATCGACACGATTTGGCCGATATTGAACTCGGGAACAAGGTGCCAGCCGCGCAACAGCCCCGACTGCAGAGGATCGCCGAGGAACAGCATGCCGCGAGTGATGACCGGAATGGCGGCGACGAATCCCGACACCAGAACTCCGAACGCTGCGGCAATGAGCGTTGCCGCAAGCAGGTAGTATTTAATGTGCACCCACCAGCCGTCACCTTTGACCCGAAAGCGTTTGACGCGTTTGCCGATCGTCCAGTCGAAGAGATCGATGAGCGTCCCGAGCGGGCAGAGGTATCCGCAGAATCCGCGAGGAATCAGTATGCAGACAATGAGTATGACACCAGCGGAGATCAGCGACCATACCCAGCTGCGGGATGCGATCGCGGTCGAGATGCTGACCAGTGGGTCGAGGATGAGGAAGGTGTCTGCTGGCAGTTTCTCTTTGCTGGCGAGATTGTCGGCGTAGTGGGACGGCCACTTGCCGGGTTCGATTTCGTGGAACGTCCATGTTCCTGTTCCGAGCAGGAGCTCCTGTGTGGACTCTGGGCTGAGGGGATCTGCAGGAAGCAATGTGGCACCATCTTTGTCGATCTGAACAATGCGGGCTGGGAGGGACGGGCTATCCTGATTCTGAGTTGCCAGGAACACGCTATCGTTCACAGCAAAAAGCGAGGAAGCTCTGGCCACGGCGGGCGCGAATCGCAGCTCGCCAGTTGCCTGATCGATCTCGCGGAAACTCCAACCGTCGCTGACTCTGCCATCGGCAACTGGACGGGCATTGTACGGCCAGCAGACGATAAAGAAGAGTGTAAGGAAAGTGATGAAGCACAGGGCCTGCACGATTCTACGAAGTGGTGCAGCGAGCACGGTGGGCCCCATTTTCCTGCACAGGCGGCGCAGTGTTCCTTCGGCACCGGTTGTCGGATCGAAGAAGAAGGAGGCTGGTAAGAGTCGATGCGCCCAGCGGACCAGGAGCGCGGGCGGGCCGGTGGGGAAGCGTCGCTTGCGAACGAACGGGAGAAAGTGATCGAGTCGCAGGGCAGCGCTGCTGCGGACTCTCTGGCTGAACTTTGTGAGCACAGCGATGAGCCCGACGCAGCTTGCCACGATGGCGGCAGCGGCAGCCAATGTCTTCCAGTCTGAGCCAGGATGGAGGAAAGCAAAAATCTGGAGCGCGAAGGCTGGAGAAATCATCACTCGTCAGGCGTGCCCGTCAGTGCTTCTGCGGTGGCATTGATGACGGCTACGGCGGTGATCGTAGCGCGGCTGGTGGCCTCCACTTTGCTCAGATCCTGTTTGCGAATGATCTGCGCGGGAACATCTGCCAGCGCGGAGTAATATTGTTTCTCCTTGTGACCGGTGATCTCCACTTTTTCAACGCGCCCGCTTACGACGGTGGCAGCTATGTTGACCGGCCCTTCATAGCCCATCGCACTCCCGCTATAGGTGCCGTCCTTCAGCTTACCGATGTCCAGCAACTCAAAGCGTTTGATCGAATCGATGCTGTTCTGTGCGCGGTTGTGGTAACGTTTTTCGTATTCTTTATTCCGCGCGTTCGGGGCGATCAGCACTTTCTCGTACCACGAGATCGCGTCTTTGAACTTTCCATCCATGCGGCAAATATCACCGGCAGTGAGGTAGAGTTCATGCGGCTGCGACATGCGCGCGGATTCGATGATCTTCAATGCTTCGCGGGTTTCCCCCATGTCGCCGAGAAGCTTGACTTTGGCGAGCGACAACGGAGCAGATTTCAATTTGGCACGGGCCATCTGCTTGTTGCCGAGCCGGAAAAAGCATTCGGCCAGCCCTATGGCATCCTGGATATCACCGATGCCTTCACTTTGCTCCCACCAATAGGCTGCCCGAGCGTAGTCCTGAAAAAAGCGAAAGTACATCGATCCCATTGAGGCCATGATGCGCTCGCGCAATTCAGAGTCGGCCGTGTTCACTTCCAGCAGGTGTTCCATTAGCTTTACGCCACTCTTCCAGCGGGCGGAATTAGGATTGATTTTGTCCCAGATGTACTGGCCTACGTTCTTCTGGTTGTCCCAGCCTTTCGGTGGTGGCTTAGGCCACTTTAGATCGAGTGATTTGGGAAATTCCAAAGGTGTCTGGGCCAGCCAGTCCGGCGGCGTGCTGCCGACTTCCGCGATCAGCTTTTCTACTTCCGTCTGTGAGCGGGAGGTTGGTTGCTGTGCGGTTGTCGTTGCGATCGGCGCTGGCTTCGGCGTGACGATGTATTCCTTACCGCTCCACACGACTCGATGGATCTTGGGGTAAGGATAGCGGATGGCCTGCGACTTGCCACCAATCACCGCTTCAAATTCCACTTCGCGCTCGGCTTTGTGAATGGCGATGACGCTGCCGTCGAGTTTCGAGCCATTGAGGAACTCGATTTCATCGGCTCCAGCGAACCATGCGGAGAGAGCAAACGCGATGATAGCGAACAGGCGGGTGAGTTTTAACATGGAAATCCTTTCGTGGTCAGCGTTCGTCCATTCTTCAGCACCAGTAGTGCTTCTGCTCCAGAGTATGATTCGATCAATTCGCGTCCGCGGTCGATGCCAGCTACGAAAACTGCGGTCGACAGCGCATCCGCCTCCATCGCGGTGTTTGCTGCAACGCTTACGCTGGCGAGCAATTCCGGTGACTTGCCAGTCTTCGGATCGAACAAGTGATTCCAGCGAAAGGCATCACCTCCGCTGCCGCCAAAGTGGGTTGCGTAGTCGCCCGAAGTCGCCAGGCAACGCCCTGACAGCCGCGCGATCGAAATGAAAGCATCCTCTTCGCGCGGATGCTGGATGCCCACTTTCCACGGGACATTGTCCGAGCTTTTGCCGAGGGCATTGATCTCGCCGCAATCGATCAGTGCATCGGTGATTCCTGCGCCGCTGAGGATTTCTTTAACTCGGTCGGCGGCGTAACCTTGCGCGACGCCGTTCAAGGTGATTGCTGTGCCCTTCCCCTCGAGTGAAATGCTGGAGTCCGAGATGCGAACCTGCTTCCAGTTCACTTTCTCTATCGCTTCGGCGATTTCTGCCTCGTCCGGCAGGTCGTTGCGCTGTTTTGCTCGATGGAAAATCTGCCACAAGGGCTGCACTGTCATGTCGAATGCTCCGTTCGATCGTGCGGATACCTGACTGGCGAATTTCAGCACAGCCAGTAGGCGCGGATCGGGAGCGTCCAGTTCCCCGTCCCTGTTCAGTCGGCTTATCTGACTTTCCGGCCGATAGATGCTCATCACATTCTCGATCAAATCAAGCTCGCGGAATGCCGCATCGATCGCCGCCTCCGCCACAGCGGTGTCACGGTGGATCACCGTCAGGCTCACTGCCGAGCCGAGCGCATGGGAGGTCTTTGTCACATTCCGCAGGCCTGGTTCGGCTGCGATTGTAGTTGCCATCGGGTTCCTGAGAAAAAGGTAGCCGGCACCTAGGGTCAGGACTTTGCGACGGGTGAAGCGCGGTTGATTGGATTCGAGTGCCATGCGGACAGGCTACCGCGCCGCGCCATGTCAGGTCAACTCCACATCGTTAGGCAGTCGACAAAGTGGATTGGTCAAATGATCGCGATTGAGAGGACTTGGTTCTTGTCCCGCTGGAGAGTCCATCCTATGGAAGGAAACAATGGCTATGACCTCCAGCTTTACCGATAAAGTCCAGGCGAACGCGCGTGTCCGTGCGCTGCCGCTGGCGCGTGTCCTCGTTCAATTGTTGCTGATTATGGGGGTGGTCAAGCTTTTCGCCATTGAAGAACGGGTGGCGTTTTTTGACTACTTCTGGCCGATGCTGCCGGTAGCCTTTGTCGTGCACGCGCTCTTGCCCCTGGCGTGGCGATTGCCGTTTTTCGTGATCACTACGGTAGGCCTGGCATTGTATATTTTTGGCGCGACCAGCGGCATCTGGTTTCTCACGATCGCCCTGGCATTGATCGGGCTGTGCCACCTGCGGATTTCGTTCAAGGCGCGCGTCGCTGTCCTGGTGGCAGCGGGTGGTCTGCTTGCTGCAGTGCATGTACGCTGGATTCCGGCGACGGACAAGATGAGCATCGTCATTCCTGCTCTAGGTGCAATCTTCATGTTCCGCCTGGCGGTGTACCTTTATGATCTGCAGCACGAGAAGAAACCGGTCGGCGTGTGGCAGCGGTTGGCTTACTTTTTTCTACTGCCAAATCCGATTTTCACTCTGTTTCCAGTTGTCGACTACAAGACGTTCATCAAGACCTACTACGATCGCGATGCGGCCACGGTCTATCAGAAAGGCGTGCTGTGGATCGGGCGTGGCGTGGTGCATTTCATTCTCTACCGACTGGTCACCAATTATTTCAGCCCATCGGCCAGCGAAGTCACCAGCATCGGCAAGTTTGCGGTCTTCGTGGTGTCGAGCTATCTGATTTATCTGCGCATGTCAGGATTGTTCCATGTCATCGCGGGCATCCTCGTCCTGTTCGGATTCAATCTGCCTGAGACACACCGCTTCTACCTGCTCGCTTCTGGATTCAACGACTACTGGCAGCGCATCAATATCTACTGGAAGGATCTCATGATGAAGCTTGTCTACTACCCGGTATTCACCCGGGTCAAAGGTCTGGGCCTCACGGCGGGAATGGTCATTGCCACCGCTGCCGTGTTCTTTGTGACCTGGATCACGCATGCGTACCAGAGCTTCTGGATGCGCATGGACGCCGGTGTCCCTATGTTTGAAGACCGAGGGCTGTTCGTAGTGGATGCCCTGTTCTGGGGTGCGTTTGGCGTGCTCGTGATCATCAATTCACTGTTCACGTTGAAGCGGAAGCCCGCGCCGATGAGTTTAGGAAGAAAGAAGCGACCATGGAGCACCAGCGCTGCACTGCGGCGGGCTCTGCAAATCGCAGCGATGTTCGTGCTCATGTGTCTGTTGTGGTCGTTGTGGCAAAGTCCAAGTGTCGGGAGTTGGCTGGAAGTCCTGGCTCAGGCGAAAAACGCGCCCGCGAACGAAGTCATGTGGTTGCTCGGGCTTGGGCTGCTGGCGATAGCACTCGGAGTCGGCGGGCAGTTTCTTGCTCATCGGGGCATTGAAGTTTTGCCGGAGCATCCATCGGACGTGCGTGCCACTGCTGCGGTGGTGGTGACAATGTCAGGGTTAATCGCATTCGGGCTCATGCAGCAGCATGAAGGCTCGCGAATCGATGGCAAGTTCGCCGAAGTCGCAGATGCCATGCGCGGCGTAGACGTCCGGCCTTCTGCGCAGATCAATCTGGAGCGCGGCTACTACGAGGGGCTGCTCTCCGCTGACGATGGTTACGCCAGGCTGTTGCGTTCCCGCGTTTTCACCGAGCGCGAAAAGACCGAGCGGCCCGAAGATTTTCCCAACGACGAAAAGTGGGTGCGCACGGGTGACGTTCGGCAAAAAGCATACGTTCCTTTGGCCACTGGCATCACCGTGGGAAAACCGTGGCAGACAAATGAGTGGGGGATACGGGACACCGAGTATTCCAAAACCAAGCCGGATGGAACCTACCGCATCGCCATGCTGGGTGCGTCCTACACGATGGGCCGTGGTGTAGACGAAGACAAAGACTTCGAGAGCCAGCTCGAGCAATTGCTCAATGTGCCTGGTACCGCCAAGATGCCTGTGGAAATTCTCAACTTTGCCACCACCGCATACGCCACTGTCGAGAACACCTACGTCTGCGAGCACATCGTGCCAGAGTTCCAACCGGACGCCGTCTTCTTCGTCGCGCACGGCGTGGACATCCTCCGCTGCAGCAGCAAGCTGGTCAATTTCATGACCGATCCTGAGACTGAGCTGAGCTACGACTATTTTAAGGAGCTTAAGATCAAGGCGGGCATCGATGCCTCGCTCTCACAGGATGAAAATCTGCGCCGAATTCAACCTTACGGAGCCGAGATTCTGCAATGGTGCTACCAGCGCATGGGGGATGCTTGTCGAGCGAACAATATCGTCCCAGTCTGGGTATTTCTACCCACAACCAAGCGCATCGATCGCGCTAAAGCTGACATTAGCGAGATGGCCCCGCTCGCCGAGAAAGCCGGATTCAAGATTCTGGTGATCGATGATCCCTACCGAGGCCGACCGTTCGAAGAAATCGTCCTCAGCGAATGGGATGCTCATCCGAATACGAAGGCTCACCGCGGCATCGCTCTCCAGTTCCTTAAGACGCTGCGGACGAAACGGGATTCGCTGGAGTTGCCGATTTTTTTAACAGAGTTGGATCCATAGGGCAACAGACCTCCAGGCTATCCGACAGTGGTCCCTGACCCAGTAGCGCCCCTGTAAGTGCCTAATTCCTTCCATATCAAAATCTAACCAATGATTGAGATAACCTTTTCCTGGCTGTTGCGCTGTCAAATTCGCGCTCATTGAACCGGTTTTCACCGATTAGTTAGACACCTTCGATTTGCCCGAATTTCATCTCCCCCGTCCAGAAACAGGTCGTCGCAAAGGCAGCGTGAGAATCTACTCGCTACGAAGCGGGTGTAGTATCGGCAGCCAGGGCACGCAGATACTTTGGAACAGGGCGTTTGTGTGCCTTCAAGGTGGAAATCATGCGATCAGCCAGCTCCGACAGGGTCCATACGCGATCCTTTCTTGGCACGATGTCACCACCCTTTGCATCGAGAAAACGAATCACCTGATAGTTCCAGGCAGGTTCGCCAAATCGCTTCAGTACTTCGGCGTCTTTGCCCGCCTTGTTGTTGATCACCAGTAGAGGCACGAATGCTTCTTCGATCGCTTCGACCAGGAGAGGATTGGAAAGAACGTCCTGACCGAACGTCTGACAGCCCGCTCATCCAGGCACTTCCTGGAACAATGCGAACACTGGCTTGCCCGATTTCTTCGCGGAAGCCAGTGCACGCTCCAAATCACGCCCCCAGGCCACATCTCCCACTTCAACCGGATTTTCAGCCTGCCGCTTTTTCTCCATTGAGGAAGCACCAGACACCTGATCCTCACCTGTCGCCTGATAGAGGAGCGCGAGCGTCAAGCAGGCAAGAAGGCCTCCCGACAGAATCAAAGCGAGGAGCGTGGTGTAGAATGTTTTCATAGCCGGTCACTATTGGCGCTCATGGGAGCAGCCAGCTTGGAGAAAAATTCCCCGAAACGTCTGCCGCTTCTACAATCCTGCCATCAACAAAGCATTCACCATCGCAGACATCTCCGAGCGTGTGTTCATCTCAGAAATTCCGGCGCGTTTCTTGAGAATCGGAAACAGCGGGCCAGCAAATTTTTTGAACGAATGAATCTCATACTCGAGCGTGTGATCATCGTTCGATTCCGCCGCCAATGGCTCATCCGCAGCCTGCCACAGAATGTTGCAGGACAGCCGCATGATCCTTGCCATCTTCTGATAGTTAAGGCGATCCGGCGTGTCTGTCGGCATGTGATAGTGCGCCCAGCGACCACACGACAGAAACAGGTACGGCACACCATTCTTACGAAATACTCCGTGATCGCTAATGTCACCGACATACTCGTTCAGCGTCGCCACAAGCTTGATCCCGGCAGGAATGCCCGCAGCATCCACCATCCCCGCCAGCTCGGGACAACTCTCCGCGCCGGTCATGAAGACGCCACTCTTGAGGACAGGCAGGGCAAAGTCTTTGCCGGCCAGTGCACCGATGCCACCAGCCAAAGGAAGCCACTGCATGGGGATCGACAGGTCATGTCCGACTAAGTCGTAGATCAGTGCGAAATGCACACCGCGAGCGTCCAGCTGATCTTCGTAAAACCGCGTGCTCCCCATCGCCTGGCCGTAGAAGTAGGGCGGCTCTTCGGCGTCAAAGATGGCCACGATCAAATCGCGCGATAGCCCACCACTCGCCTTCGCCGCCGCAGCAACCGCCAGGCAGATCGCGACCGCCGCGCCATTGTCATCCGCACAGGGAGCATCAATGATGCTGTCGTAATGGGCACCGACAAGCAACGGAGGCGACGCACGATCGCTTCCCGGAATGACTCCGATGAGATTCGTAAAATCCATCCCACCCACGGCGTAAGGTAACTCGAACGAGTCGCCCGCATAGGGGGCGCAGCCGATTTCTGCGAGCCGACGCTTGAGATACTTTCTCGCAACAGCATGCCCCGCCGATCCCACCATCCTCCCGTCCGGCAGACACAAGTCGTAAACGTCCGTTCGCAATCGTTGCGCGAGCACTGGATCCTTCGAAATTGCCATCTTGCGGTTCGGATTTCCTTCGGGAAGGCTTGGAAATGTGCAGATCATGCGTTACGCTGCACGATTGCAATGTTTATTGCAACCGTGAAATGATCGAATCGCAATCCCCCAGAATCACCCTCCCCGAATCCGCCCTGGCAGAACTCGAAATGGTCGAGAATTCCGACTGGTCGGACGGCGTGTCGTTGTCTGGCTTAATTGATTGGATCAATCACGTCGTCGACATGTATCGCCCGGACGAGACGGACTCCCGCTCAAGTCCGAACTTCACCCCACGGTCCTTCCGCCACTACCAGACGCTCGGCTGCATCGACTCCCCTGCCCGTTCCGGCAAGAACGCAGTGTATGGATTCCGGCACTACCTTCAGGCGCTGCTCGTTCGCAAATTGCTTTGGGAGCGCGTGCCATCGGAACAGATCGCCTCCCTCCTCCACGGTAAGACCAACGAGGATTACAAAAAGCTCCTCTTCCAGGGCATCGAAATCGTAGCGCGCGATCGAAGCGACTCCACGTCATCCCCAGCTGCCATAGGCGACCGGGAAACCTGGACACGGACGGTCGTCGGCACCGGCATCGAGCTGCACATCCGCGAGGACGAATTACCAAGAAGCCAGACGGATATCGAGGCAGTGCTGGAGGCCGTCGAGCGTGTTCTCAGGAAACGGAAGTGACGGTTGCAGTGTGATTCCACTTTCCTGTTGGGTGGCTGAGCTTAGTTCTTGAGCGGTAAACAAGTCGCCAAAAGTTTCCACGTTTCCTAGAATATCGTATCGCTCAGTGTCATGGACTGGCAATTACGACCTTGAAAACAGGAATTCCCTGAGGACATTGCCGCCCTCAAAGTCAATGAGATCGCTTAGAACAAAAACTGGGCATCTTCATTTTGACGATCAATATCACTACCATGGATAATCAGGTGCTTTAAGCTCTTTAAGCTGGACTGGGGGCAACGTTTTTGAGGAAGATCGTCACAATCAGGGCAGTCGTATCCTTTAGGGCCTGAACGCCTGCTGTTTCGGGAAAAATGAAAGTGCTACTACTACCTGGCGGATCCAGTCGACTTGGAATGGTCTGCCTTACACTGCTTAGCCTAATCTCCGGCCACTCTCCTTCAACTGCAGAGAGTTTCGGAGATTTCACCTATGAGTTGTTGGCAGATGGCGGAATCTCAATCGTAGATTATCCCGAAGATGCAACGGGTGACGTGACTATTCCCAATGAAATTCAGGGGCAAAGTGTGATTCGTATTGAAAATGAAGCATTTGCTAGCTGCAGATCACTGGAAAGCATTACCATGCCGGAAAGTATCACGAGTATCGGAGAAAGGGCATTCAATCAATGTTTTTCGCTTAGCAATGTCGACATCTCGAACAAGGTTACAACTATCGGATCTGGTGCGTTTACTTCATGCAATTCATTGACCAACTTAGTGATCCCACAAGGAGTATCGGAAATTAAGGAGAGCACCTTCTTCCACTGTGAACGTTTGATCGATGTGACTATTCCGGAGGGCGTCTTGAGCATTGGGCCTGAAGCGTTTTTTCACTGCCTGAGACTGAAGTCCATTGAGATCCAGGAGACCGTTACAAGTATAGGACCCTCGGCGTTCAATGAATGCATCGTACTGGCGGCTGTGTCAATTCCGAGTGGGGTAAGGAGTATCGAAGAAAACGTGTTCGGGCGCTGCAGTAGACTCAAAAGTGTGACGATTCCCAATGGTGTCACAAGTATTGGAATGGGTATCCTTCGCGTAATCTGCTGGCTTTTGCGCTGAATCTTGATCCCAACAAACCGATTGCCGTTCAAATGCCGACGGTAGAGAACAGCGATGGCGTTCTTTCAATGAGGTTCTATGGGGCAGCTGAAGAAATCATTTATTCTATCGAAGTGAGTGAAGATCTCCAGACATGGACCAGGCGCGCCAATTTACTGCAGGAACTCGACAACGAAGGTTTTCGTAAGGCTTCAATCCCTCAGACAGCAGACACCCAGTTCGTTCGACTGTCTGTTTCGATTAAATGACGACGTGCGCCCAAGCAATGCCACGACAGATAATTAGCGAAATCATTGCCGCAGAGCGCCCAGGAGGACTTTGCGAGGTCGTCGTCAGGGCATCGCGATCCGCAGCCAATCAAGCGACTATAATCCAAAGCGCTGCAAAAACTTCCAGTCGTCACGAACTGCAAAACGTCCTCCCGCGCCCACGAACTCTTCAACTAACATTAGATTAAACGGATGGCGTGGAACGAATCTTCTTGTTGGATGGTTTGGAAAGCAGCTTTACTAATAGTAAGGCTACCCGACAGCGGGGTCATGGCAATACTCCAGTCCATGAGACAGGTTGATACAGACAGGCGGGGCCAAGTTCTCTGAATTCATCTTCGCCAGGAAAATACTCTCCCGCCTTCGCTACCGATACGCCTGTCGTATCCAATCTTAGCATTACATATAGGTACGGAGCTTTCCTCAGCCACATTACCGATGTCAAACACTACGTGTGGGAAGTCGCCCGATCCTTCAACGCGTATGCGCGAAATTTCGAGTCCCCTTCTGGACAAGGCATCCGCTAAGCCCTCCGAAATAGCCGCCCGTCCGATTTTACCTTCACTGGCATCGATCAATTGAGAATCGATGGCGCCTTGATGGAACAACGTCAGATCCATCCCCCTTAAGTCACTGACGATACGATCGATCTTCTGAGTGAATCTCTCCTTATGAGACGCTTCGATATGCACAAGCACCATGAGCGGCAGCGCACCCACAAGCACGGTGACCAGCAATGTACCAGCAACGGCCCTAGCAGGCGACCGAGACAAGAAACCCATCATCAATCGACTCCCTTCGCCTTTATAACCGTCTCCATCGCCACGAGAACCCCTTATCTTCCCTTTAGGAACTGGCAAGGCACGTGGCATGAATTCCAGACACTCACAGCTGCTTGTCGAATTCCTTGATGATCGCCTTCCTGAGCGCCACGGGCTCGACCTCACCTTCGTGCCGATAGACGATGTTGCCGCTACCATCAAGGAGGACAGTGTAAGGGAGCGCGCCCGACCACTCGGCATCGATCGCTTCAGCGAGTGGATCCGGGTTTTTGTCTTTGAAGATGTAATTGTTGGTGGAGCGGCCCTCTTTCTCCAGGATCTGCTGCGTGTGCGAAGATAGGGAAGCTTGTTGCTTTGTCAGGAATTTCTGCACTGGCTCGGTTTCTCCGGGAGGATCGAGGCTGATGGTCACAAAATCAAACGCCCGGGTCTGGTAGCGGCGATAGGTTTCGACCAAAGCCGGAAACTCGGCCAGGCAAGGCACACAACTGGTCGACCAGAAATTGATCAGCCGCAGATTCCCTGCTGCGTTCGCGCGTAGTTTCTTAGCGCCCTCCTCGTCGAGCTCCTCCAGCGTCACCGGCTGCGCCTTCCAGTCAGCGTTCACTTTGTCCACCATCTTACGCTTTGATCTCCATTTGGTCGAACACCCCACTGCCCGAGTAACCGCAGGATCCGGCAGTTCCCCGGCCAGCACCGAATCAACCGCGGCGTGGATGTAGCTGTGTTCGGGCTTTCCCGGCTTACGCTTCATGTCATCCAGTCGCCCAGTGTAGCGGACGATGCGATCTTTATCCAAAACGAATGAATGGGGTGTAGCTTGTGCGCCATAGGCTGTCGTCGCCTCCTGGGTGTCGCCATCGTAGAGATACGGAAACTCGTAGCCTTCCTCTTTGGCGACGATCACACCCTCTGCGAAGGAATCGCCGTAGACTGACCAGCCGAGTTCATCCAATCGGACAGCTTCTGCATCGTTACCGGATATGGTGATGACTGCCACATTTCTGTCCTTGTAGTCAGAGTAAAGTTGCTTGATGCGGCCTCGGGCTGCGCGCGCATCCGGGCAGTGGTTGCAGGTGAAGATAAGAACGACCACTTCCTTGTCCGCAAAGTCTCCGAGCGAAACCATTGATCCATCGACATTCTTCAACTGAAAATCCGGGGCCTTGGAACCGACGGTGATTGTCTTGACGTCATCATCGGCGTGAGCAGGCAGTAGCGCCGCAAACGCCAGCAGCAGGGCGAGAATTCTTTTCATGCGCCGCATCCTACCGCCAAGCCATCGCCAGTGTAAAGAGGCTTAGCAACTACGCTGCCACAAACTTAAGTTTAAGTTTTGTCCGTAGCGTATCGAGCGCGCCATCAATGATAGCCCGTAAGAGCTACCAGAGCAGAAGATAGCTGGACTTGACCATCCCGACATGCAGTAATGGAAGAGGGCCGCTGTCGATAACTTCGACAGACCAGCGTTGAGCGAGGAAGAGATTTTGAATATCATGAACCCTTTCACCAGGGAGAACGCGACTGGCAATGTTTCCGCCAAAACTGTCCCGTTCACTCCACCGATGGGTCGCAGTGCCCTGTGCCCATGCGGCAGTGGGAAGAAATACAAAAAGTGCTGCCTGCCCAAGAATTGAACCCTGCCGAGGCTCGCGTTCTTCATCTTGCTATTTCGTGAATTCCGAAGTCTATTCGGGAGTCCGAAATATCAAGTTGCATGAAATTTCTCACCATCCTTCCGCTCATTCTCCTTCTGACGAGCTGCTCGTCGCCGAATTCTGGATCCTCATCTGCTTCGTCCCGACATTCAGTTCCGTCGATTGGATTTGGCGGGATGCAGGAAATCATCAATGTCTCAGCTTACGATCCCAAGGAACGGCAGCGCAGTGGTGAGAGTTATTCGGCCGGCAACGTGGCACCACTGCGGGCGAATGGTGCAAAGGGACTCATCGCCCGTGCCGGTAAGGGTGGCAATCTGGATGAGAAGTGTTCCACGTTTCTGGCATCAGCCGATCGTGCCGGTCTCCTGCCTGGTATCTACTACCGGGTGCAGCGGCATGTAAGCCCGGTAAAGCAGGCGGATCAGTTCGTGAATCGGGCATTGGCCCTGGCGCGCAGCCGATCATGGCGGGCGCCAGCCTTGCTTCTCTGTGCTGACTATGATGGAGACCTGCGACTGTCCGACATTATTCGATTCATGGACAGGGTCGAGCAACGCACGGGAGTGGTTCCGGTGGCTTATCTGGAGAACAGCCAGCAACTGAAGCTTACACTGGGACGCGCCAGTGCTCGGGATAAGGCAAAGATTCGCCGCTCTCCCTACTGGCTGGCGCTCTACTCGCACGAAAGCGGTGCTGGCCCTGTATTCCCCGCTCCCGGTGATCCGGCGGGTCTCGTCCGCCAATACAACCTGTGGTCTGACTGGACGATGTGGCAGTACGGCGGTGTTGCCTGGGAAGGCGGCCGCTCCCGGCCAAAGGTCTACAGTCATGGACGCTATCGTAACAGCCCGTACTTCGGAAATCTAGACCGCCCTGTCGAACGCAATGTCTTCCGAGGATCCGAAGCTGCTCTGCAGGCGTTCTGGCAACGCCATGGTTTAAGGCTACGTTAGTTGGATGGCCTGATTCGGGTGATCACTCACGATCAAGATCACGAAGTTCTGGTACAGGCACCTAGCGGGCAACGGGCATGAGGCGCTCGATTTGCTTGAAGAAAACATCCATGTCCTGTCCACCGTGCAGTTGCAGGCCGAGGTTTCCTTTGAGTCGCCCCTTCTGGTCATCCATGAGTTCTGCCGTCTTGTTGCCGTTTACGTGAACGACCACGCGCGTGCCATGGGCGCTGACGGTCATCTCGTTCCATTCGCCTGGGCGATAGATTTTCTGATTGTCTTTCTCGCCGTAGGTCGGCTTCGATACCCAGGCACGGCCACCGGTTTCATAGAGTCCACCCGTTTCGGTGGTGGTGTCCACTTCGGCCTGAAAACCATGCAAACTGACTCCGCCGTCTACTGGCTCCGCGCGGAAGTAGAACCCGCTGTCGCCACTGACCACTTTGAACTGGAACCGGATGGTGAAGTCATCGTAGACAGCATCACTCAACAGGATCCCGTGCCGGGGTTCGTCTTTGGAAGAGGTGCCGTGAATGGCTCCATCGACCACTTCCCATTTGCCACCGGGCATGGGCTTCCATCCATCCAGTGTCTTGCCGTCAAAAATGGGCTTCCACTCGTGCCTGCCCAGGTCGGCGATGTGAATGTTGCGCCATCGCACTTGTTTGCCCAGCTTTGATTCATCGTTTCCGATTCCATGCACCTGCAAGCCGATGAAGCCAGTCTGCGTCATTGAGTCGACGAGATCGGCAGCGGGCACATCATTGAGCCAAGTGCGAATGTGATCGCCGATGGCCTCTACGCGAATCTTGTTCCAGTCGCCTGGGTTAAATGCCTCGCGGGCGGCGTCGTTTTTCACCAGATCGTTGAGCCATCCCCTTCGGCCCTCGTCATAGATTCCGGCAGTCCACATGCGGTTGCGCTTGGTGTCTGGATCGATTTCGACTTGATACCCGTGCACCTGGCCGTTCCGGTAGTCAGGAACGCTGTTGCTGCGAATCTGAACGCCGGAGTTGAGTTCCTCATCGACCTTGAACTCATACTCAAGCACGAAATCGCCGTAGCGTTTTTCGGTAGTCAGGAAACTGTTCGGAGTCTTGGACACGGATGTTCCAATCACGACGCCATCAGCAATCTCATACTTCGCTTTGCCGCCCAGCTGTTTCCAGCCGTCAAAATTTGCGCCGACGAGCGGCTCCATTTTTGTCTGGGTGGTGTCCTGGGCATGGGCGGAGAGGACTGTGATTGCCAAGGTCGCCATTATTGACGTTCCAGCATTGAGGCATCTGTTTTTTTGAGGATTCAAGTTCATATGGGCTGAGGTTGACGGGAAAACGGCAGCAATGGCAAGAGCAAGTGCAAATCTGGAAATCGTCTTTGCTGACGGGGGCGAAATCCAAGCGGAGTAAGTGACTTTTCCCTTCCCCAGTCCATCAATGTCCCTGTGAGTGACGCTCCTCAGGTCGGGGAGGCGCTTCGTACAACCAATCCCAATCCAGAAAATAGTTCATTTATGCTCAAGGAATTCAAAGAATTTGTGTTTAAAGGTAATATGCTCGATATGGCGATCGGCATCATCATGGGCGGTGCCTTTGGCCTGGCCGTGAAGTCACTGGTCGACAACGTGTTGATGCCTCTGGCCGGCTACTTCACGGGTGGGGTCGACTTTTCCAACAAGTTCGTCCTCCTCGGTTCAGAAGGTAAGTTCGCTACTTTGGCTGCTGCCGAGAAAGCGCTTGAGGGCGGGGAGGCCTTCACATTGATCAAATACGGTGTATTCATCAACGATGTGATCAATCTCCTGATCATCGGGTTTTCGATGTTCATCATGGTTAAGTACGTTGTGAATTCTATGAAGAAAAAAGAGGAGGAAGCTCCTGCGGAGCCAAGCGCCGAAGTGAAGCTCCTTACGGAGATTCGCGACTCTCTCGCGAAGTAATTTTCGCTCTTCGTCAGCTGTTCAGGCAACGGCGTGCAGAGGCAGGCGATTTTCGCCTGCCTCTTTCTGTTGATCGATTGACGTGTCTAAAACGCACGATCGCCGATCAGCGGTTGAGCACAAAGTGGTAGAGTGTTTTCAAGACGAGGATCACGGCCAGGAAGGCACGCCAGTTCATGCCACCTGGTCCCAGCGGCACGCCATCAGGATCGTGGTCGTGCCCGCCAGCCGCGTAGTAGGCCTGGGCAGATTTCCTGCCTTTCTCAACCAGCTGCTCCTGCCGAGCGGTCGCGGACAAAGGCGCTTCGACACAGCAAGCAGTGGTCACTTGCTGGAGGGCTGTCAGGTAGTCCTTGATCTGTTCGGGAGCAATCTCTGAACAAGTCGTTCGGTAGCGGCAGCGAAAGGTGATGCCGCCGGATCGAGATTTCGTTACATGCTCGAACTCGAATCCCGGGCCACTTGAGACTTTCTCACCGGATTGTGGAGCATCAAAAGCATACGGGACATCCACAGAGATTTCGTGGATCACGTCGCGCGGGAATGGCAACGCCAGCGGGTAGAGCCGAGCTTCTTCAGTGGTCGGAATATTGTCCGTGATGAGGTGGATGGGGAAGTGATACTGCCCGCCCGATTGAGGGAATTGCTCGGCCGCCATTCGGTAGCTATCATTGACCTTGATTGTGTTCGATTCGAGGTCATCGCTGATCTCGATGGTATCGATTCGTTTTGCATCGGGAAAGCGCTTGAGCATCATTTCTTTGAATGCGTCCTTTACTGCTGTTGCGCCAAAGGTGTTCAGCTCGGACCGCAATCCGTCTGCCTCGACGCCCGTGAAAGTGTGGCAAATCGAAAGGTTCACTAATCCGGATGGCGTTCGCGACAGTTCGAAACGTTCGACCAGGTGGGATGATGAGGGGGGCCCTTGCTCGGGAATTTCACAAAGAGATTCCGTGCCGGGGTGCACTACCAGTCCGCAAACGTAGCGAGGCAGGTGCCGCTGTTGCAACCGCCCTCCCTGACAGGTGGCGGTAGGATCGATCCAGACAAGCTCTCCCTCGAGCTGGAACGCGACAATCACGTGGTTGAATACATTGGGTGCCGGGAGAAAGCGCACCGTTTCGCTCCGGTATACACTGCTGACGAGCACGGGAAATGCCTCAATCCCGACGGCGCTCAAGAGTTTACAGAGAAGCAGTGACTTGTCTTTGCAGTCGCCAAATCTTCTGGCGAGCACCCGTTCGGGAGGTTCGGGGATGTAGCGCTGCATCCCTTCCGCGATCGACATGTAGCGAATCTCGTTCTGAACGAAATCGCAGGCCTTCGCCGCGTAGGAAGTGGTGGAGTCTGTGGCATCGAAAAGGGTATCAACCTGCTGGCGGACGAGCCCGGTGTCGGTCGCCGGCGTTGCTGGGTTCCAGAGTCTGGCAAATGCAGCGGCTACCTCAGACCATTGGTTCCATGTTGATATCTGGATGCGTGAACCCAGGATGGAAGTGATGGGCATTTGATGCTCCAGCTTCACCGGAGCGGGGTGCTGTTGAATCCATCTGTAAGTGAGTTCATCTTCGGATTCCCTGAGTTCAGCATCAGCTATCTCGCCGATCGTCAGCGTCTGAATCTCTGCGGCGAGTTCTCGCGATAGGGTGATGGCTTTTGAGTAGGTGCCGATGGGTGCGGTATTTCCAAAGTTCACGAATCGTGCCCGCTTTCCAACGAAGTCCGGTTTCTTTGTGATGGTGAAGGCAACATCGATGGCATCGCCGACTCTAACATCCTCCAGAAGGCATACTGCTGACAGTGTGCCGTGGTAACTCAGGCGCTCAAGGTTCGTCTCGCGTTGGATCACGCGGAAGTGCTCCAGTTGTGCCATCTCTCTGCGGTCACCGCCTCGGCAAATCGCCACCGAGTGCAGTGCCAGGCGGTCGGTCTTTGGATCAAAGTCGATGCTGACTTGAGACTCGGTCGTGACTGCCGCCGTCGTCTTTAGCAGACGCACGCTGCGAAAGTATCTCGCATCATTGTCGACGTGCACTTGCTCGTCTACCAGGAGCAGGCTCACTGGCGCTTCGGGATCAGGATCCTGAGTGTCAATTTCGGTAAGAAATACCCACGAGGGCGGAACCGATACGCTGAACTGCGGCAAGGGCGCAGCACTGTCTGGAGGAGCCATCTCTGGTGAGCCCTGAAAGCTTACTTGTGGCTCCAAAAGCTGGGATTTCATAAGCGCTTGATAATGTAATGATAAATACCATAATTATCAAGTTCGAAAACCGGTCAACCTAGGGCACCGCTTGCGGTTCAACATTCCGTTCATGAGTTGTCGGAGCACTGCACCCACTTGCCAGTTTTGCAAACGGTCCGGACTCCCTGACTTCATCGGTTTCGACCATCTGGGCACTGAGTTCCCCAATTCCGGGAAGGTGTTTCAAAAATGCGGTGAATGAGCGATTCGGGCTTCCTTTCGTCGGATCGCTGACGACAATCTGTATTAATGAAGACCACACATTTCCTCTCGCTGCTCGTTGCCGTCCCAGTGCTTGCCGTTGCTCTCGTTGCTGAAGATGCGGCGACAACGGAGAATAACTCGCTTTCTGCCGACGAAGCCGCAGCCGGGTGGAAGTTATTGTTCAATGGTAAGGACCTATCTGGGTGGCACAATTTTAAGAGCGATTCGATCAAGCCCGGCTGGCAGATTCAGGACGGTGCGCTGGCCTGTGTGGATCCCCACAATGCTGGCGACCTGGCCACCGCTGAGCAATACGACTGGTTCGAGCTGCAGGTGGACTTCAAGATGGGAGAAGGTGCCAACAGCGGCATTATGTATCACGCATCTCCCACCGGTGGTGCGGCCTGGGCTACCGGTCCCGAATTTCAGCTGGAAGACAACGCGAAGGCTACGGATCC
>JAGROY010000226.1 GCA_020439995.1 Verrucomicrobiia bacterium | reverse complement strand
AACTCAACAAGCACACTACCATGACCCAGATTCTATACGTTGGCCTCGATGTTCACAAGGACTCTGCCGTCGCCCCGGAAGGCAGGGACGGCGCGCAGCTCATCGGCATCGCATTCGTCACTCTTGCCTTCGTTGGTGTAGATGGCGCGCAGCTTGCGCGGATTGGCAGCGAGGACGTCGTGACCGAGGTCTTTGAGGAAACGACTGACAACATGAACAGTCTCAGCGGGAGATTCGGCCATCTCCTGAATATCGAGGGCTTTCTTGACAGATAATGTGCCTGTGAAAACCCTTCCGCCATTCACCTTTCCGCACATGTGCCGGGCGATCGAGAAGCGTGGCAGTTGGAAATACGCCGTCTTCGTCGTCGGCAAAAATCACCCATTCAGTAGGAATCCTCAGAGTCTTTGATCGAGCAGTCGCCATTCTGACTGGAAGAGCATCTGCTGGGCCTTCCTGCTGGAAATGAAAAACTCCGCTCCCTGTGGGGAAGCGGAGTTTTTTTAAAATTATTGGATCAGATCAGGGAAACAGGTTCTGTGAGTTTCGTTGCCGTAAGGGATGGAATCCGCTGACTGAGGTCGATATGGAAAGGAACCGAGGGTTAGTCTTGGACAACCTTCGAAATCTTTCCGTAGGTTTCAAGCAATGCCCCTTGCTCTTCATCGTCAAGGCTATCCATTACCTCGACGAGATTTGCCACGATGTCTTCACGCATGCGCTCCACCAGATCGATTCCCTTGCGGGTGATCTGAACCATCACCTTGCGGCGATCGTCTGAAGCGTGCAAACGCTGCACGTAGCCCAGTTTTTCGAGTCGGTCCACGAGACCGGTAGCGGCTGCCGTTGAATGGCCCATCTTTTTGGAGATGTCGGTCATTGTCAGGTAGTCCTCGTTCGCCAGGTATCCGAGGAGGAAAAACTGGGCAAATGAGACGTTTCCGCGGTTGAGTTCTTTTGAGAGATTAAGAAGAAAAGAGCGCTGTGTGAACATGATGAAGTCAGCGAGCTTACTCGCATCACGTCGCACTGTCTTTTTCTGGTCGTTTACCGTTTGCATGGTCTGATGTCCTTTCACTGTTATAAACCTATCCCTTACAGGTTTGTGTTTCGGGATATAATAAAAGCTACATATTAAGGTTTTCAACAGAAAACTGTATTTACCATAATTATTGTATAGCTCCTGATAGCTCGCGTTCCCTTACTTAATAGTTAATTTGACTCAATAATCAAGTCTGAATCTCATTTTTTGCAAAATTATCATTCCTTTTTAAGGCATTTCCGTAAAAAATTTTAGACAGATGGCTGAATTATTCGCCTTTGTTGATCATCATTCGGAGGGCAAAGTGAGTGGATGCGGACCATTCTTCCGGGGGAGAACTTTTCACCAGTGGACTTCTCAAAGACTGGGAAAGTGTGCCGATGGCGGACAGTCGGGGCTGATTTGTGACTGGGACGCGTTGCTATTTTCACAAGGCGAATCCTCTGGAGGTGTCCGTAGTCCAGATCGCGTTCATACTCCCCGCCAAATAAAAAACCCCGGAGCACGCGACGTGCCCCGGGGTTGATATGTCAATCGTCGATCGATCTAGGGGCAAAGCCGCCGGCCGATCACTCTTCGCGCACGCGGTAGTAGCGGCTGGTCGTTTCGGGTGTGAGCGTATCGTCCTCGAAAACACCAGTGGTGAGTCCGTCGGTCGCTTCGATCCACTCCGCGAAATCGACCGTGTGGTCGATGGAATAAGATCGTCCGTCCCGTGCCTCCCAGATCACCTGCGCGCTTCCGGGGCCGGTGCGGGTCACTCTTGAGATCTGGAAGGGAACGCCACTTCCTCCGCCCAGACCATTGTCCTTGACCTCATTGATTTGCTCCTCAGTCAGAGCGATGGAATAGACTCCGAAGTCGTCTAACTTCGCCTGCACGATGCTGGCATTGTTCTGGGCGCTGCCGATCCAGAGTGCAGTGAAGTCATCCGGCAGCGGGCTGGTGTTCACAGTCTCATACTCAAGGGCTCCATCAATGTAGACCCGCTTGTCTTCGCCATCCTTCACGAACGCATAGTGGTGCCATTCGCCATCGAGAAAGTCAACGCCTGCGGTAAAGGTGCCGCGCTGAGTTCCGCCGTCACAGCAACCAACTGTGTCGAAGTAGATATTGCCGGCGGCATCCCATGGCACGTGGGCTTGCGCACCGCGAGCGGTTCCGCTCGACGAAGGCGATACCGCCCAGAACGTGCTGGAGCTGACGGTATCTGCATTCAGCTGCCAGAACACGAACGTCATCTGATCAGTAGCAGCGGCCAGATTCAGGAATGAGGCGTCATCGACGTGGAGGGTGCCCGCTGCACCCTCAAAATCGATCACCGAGCCACGCACCGGGTCGTTCACATACACAGCGCCGTCGTTGACTGCTTCGATGCCGTTGACAACATCCACTGCCACGGAGTCGTCCGCAGAATCCTCGAAGTCCCATGCAGCGAGCAGTCCGCCTTCGGGCTTGGAGTTGGGATCGGTAGGATCCGAGCCTGCAATGATCTCCTGGCTGTCACCGAACGTGTCGCCATCTGTATCCACTTTGTTCGGATCGGTGCCGGTGTCCGTAGCACTGACGAAGGTGCCGGTTTTGGTTTCCGCACCGTCCAGCAGGCCGTCTTTGTCCGAGTCTGCCTTTGTTGGCAGCGTCCCGGTATCTGTGGGGCTGACCCAAACGCCAGTGCCGGTTTCCACTCCATCCTTAAGCCCGTCCTGATCAGTGTCGGCTACCTTCGGCAGTGTGCCTGCTTTGAATTCGTCAAGGTTGGACAGACCATCCTCATCTGCGTCTTCGGCCGCATCCGCAGCGCTGAATTTGTCGAGATCATGGAGATCTTCCCACGCATCATCCATTCCGTCACCGTCAGTGTCTCCGGTGCTTCCGAACTTGAAGTTGCCAGCGCCGTAGCGGTTTTCAGGGCCAGTGTCCGGGCTTGCCGGGAATTCCCCGTTGGCTGCCGGATCTCCGAAGCGTGAGCCGCCAACGAATGAGATGAAAGATGACTCGGTGATTGTAAGGCCCTGTTCTTCCGCAGTGCCAACACCCTGGCCGATATTGTAGTTCATCTCGTCCTCGCCGTAGCCCCAGGCCACAATCGTGTACGCACCGGGATCCAAAACGAGCGGTTCGTCAAGCGTCAGGAAACGGGTGCCGCCCTCCAGTGTTCCTTCTTCGCCTTCAAGCTGAAGGCTTGCAAGGATCTCGCCCCCAGTGTCATCGGCGAAATCGTCTGGAGTCCCGCCATCAACACGGGACCACAGTTCCACGGTGATCGGACTACCCAATCCGTCCGACTCGCTGTCAAAGGCACCGAGTTCGAAGACCTGGATCGGCAAATTCACGACGAAGTCCATTCCGAGGGCACCGCCGAATGCCTGGTTACCAGCGATTTCTTCTTCAACGATAAGAGCAGGCTCACCTGGAGGCTCTTCGTAGGCACGCAGCAGTATCCACTCTTCGGAATTTGGAGCGGGCGCATCGCCGATTCCACGGAATGCCGCAAGCGTGACTCCCGCTCCTCCGCCTCGTTCCCAGTGAATGAAACGAAGATCGTGGGGGCCAGCAGTCAGGTCTGCCGTCATGATGGTGTCGCCACGGCCACGGTTGCCGACCGTTCCGATTTCCTCACCATCGATCTCCAGAAGGAAGCCGTCGTCGCTGTTGCAGACAAAAGTTGCGGTACCGGTAACATTCACCCAAATCTGGCCTTCGACTACGATAGCAAAGTCGTCATGCTCTCCGAATCCGTCGCCGCCGTTGTCTTCATCCCAAAGTGGGTATGGGCGTGACTCGACGTCTTCAAACGTGAGCGACGCAGGTGGAGCGGTGTTGTCGTGAAAGTGAACGTATGGATATTGCACTACCAGAATTTCCGCATCGGCTGGATCTTCCAGCACTGCTTCGACGTCAGCGACATTGTTGAACTGCGGATTTCCCTGCGTCCAGATGTGAGTGATTGTGAAATTGCCATTGCCACGGAAATTGGAGCAATTGTCCAGCGGATCGATTGGATCGCCCCCGCACGCCACTTCGAAGCCGTCCTTGGCACCGTCACCGTCAGTATCGACGTCAAACGGATCCGTTCCGGTGTTCTCGGCGCTTACAAAAGTGCCAGTGTTGGTTTCGACATTGTCTGCCAAGCCGTCGCCATCAGTATCTGCGCGCACTGGACTGGTACCAGTGTTCGTCGCGCTTACCCATACGCCTGTGCCGGTTTCAACATTGTCAGCCAGAGTGTCGCCATCGGTGTCCACTTTCTGCGGGTCGGTACACAGGTTGTATTCCTGAATGTTGGTGAGCGTGTCGCCATCCAGATCGCCAGCGCTGTCATCGACGGTTTTGTCCTGACCGTGGTCATCCTCATAGTTGTCCGGCATACCATCGCCATCGGTATCCGGCAGCGCTGTGCCTTCGACCAGTATGTTGTCGAAATTTGCGCCATCACCCCATGCCGCCGCGTCAGTGCCAAATTGGAATCGGATGGTCACCTTCTTCTCGCTGAATTGGCTGAGATCGAAGGCCGCACTCACACTTTCCACGTCGGAGCCAGCTGGCGAAGCCCATGCGTCCGGCCCAATCTCTGGAGAGGAAGCGCCGTGCTGCTGAAGAACTTGGTATTGAAAATCCGAAGCTGCTGTGGGGTCGATCAAGCCCTCCGGCGGACTGAATAGCCCGGACTCGCTCGCAAGAAGATTGAAGCCGTCGAACTCAGCTTCAATTCCTCCGGTAAAATCGAACGTCATCGAGACATCTTCGTAGCCACGGAGGTCGAGCGTCAGATCGTAATAGGAATAACTGGGCAGGGAGTCGTATGGCTCCGCGTGCCCCATCATCTTCGTGCCGTTGTTCAGGGCATCGTTAGTATCATTGATACTGAATTTGCCGCTGATGGACTCATTGGCGCCAAGGCCGTTTTCGAAGTCCTGCTTGAAGACTTCCTCGCCTGACGCCGGGAACCATGCGGCCAGGAACAGGGTTGAACAGACCAGAGGTCGTTTTTTCATAGAATATGGGGTGTCTGGGTTTAAGTGTTCCGGCTTCCAGCCAACGAATGTGACCAGGCATCGGGGAAGTGCCTGTTGGAATACCGGAAAGGGTGGTGATTACGCTGGCAAAAAGCGGTGTCCCTGCCAATCAATTTTTATTCGTCATCCTTCCGAGAGCCTGTCAAGTAGATGTGAACCATTTTCCCGGAGAAACTTTTCATGAGCGCAGCACTGGCCGACAGCCGGGTCTGATCGGTGACTGGAACGCGATGCTATTTTCACAAGGCGAATCCCCTGGAGGTGTCCGTAGTCCAGATCGCGTTGATGCTGCCTGCCAAATAAAACCCCGGAGCACGCGAAGTGCCCCGGGGTCGATTTGTTAATAATGTCGATTAATCTACAGGAATGGCCGTCGATCACTCTTCGCTCACTCGATAGTAGCGCTCGACCGATTCGGGGGTCAGCGTTTGATCCACGAAAGTGGTAGTTTCACCGTTCGACTCAAGGCCGTCGCTAGCTTCGATCCACTCCATGAGATCCACGGTATGCTCCAACGTGTACGAGCGTCCTTCTTTTGACTGCCAGGTCACTTCCGCATTGGTTGGGCTAACGCGCTTCACCTCGATGATCTGGAAGGGAACGCCGCTCCCTCCGCCCAGACCATTGTCCTTGACCTCATTGATTTGCTCTGCGGTCAGAGCGATGGAATAGACGCCAAAGTCGTCCAACTTCGCCTGCACGATGCTGGCATTG
>JAGROY010000225.1 GCA_020439995.1 Verrucomicrobiia bacterium | reverse complement strand
ACTATAATTACTATAGGTCCAGAAGGAATTTCATTTTTCTTAACCACCTCAGACCTGAATGGTTACCATTGAAAAGGCAAGTGATCTGTCATGCGGAACTCGTTCTCCTCGCTCCTTTGTAATTGCCGGAATGGCTCAGTCCCACTCGCACTCGGCCAGGCGCTGTGTGTAGACTTCCCGGGCGTGCTGGTAGTCGGCTTTGGCTTGCTCGATTTCTTTCGGGCTTATAAACGCTTCCTTGTTTTTCCAGCATTGGTCGACGCCTTTGAGGCACCAGTCGATGCTGCGTCGGAATGCGCGGATGGGTTTTTCTTCGACAATGACAAACACCGGATTCGTATGGGACGACCGGAGGATTCGCGCTGCGATCCAACTGCTGCGGCTCACTTCGATATCAAATTCCAGATCGTGCACGCTGCCGTCCGCAAGAATTTCCCTGGTCGCCACCGGGTAGCCGTTTTGCAGGATCTCAACGGCCACGGTGCGGGTGTTTCCGATGCGCGCATGCTCGACGTGCCAGTAGGGATGTTCGGTGTATGAGCGCTCGCGGATGTCCTCGCGTGGCTCGAGTTCGAGCATCGCCGCAGCCTGCAGGCGAACGTTTACTTTGCGTGCCGCATCGAGTTTCAGCTCGCTGCCGTTCTCACCCATCTTCACATCATCGACCTGAAACTCCAGCAGGTGGCTGTTGCCGTCGCCCGCGTAGTTGCGTCCTTCGCGAATGCCCTCACACCATGCGTCATAGTCGAGCTTGTCTCCGAGCTTCACATAAGAACGCCCGAGACCGACGCGCTCGCCATAGATGCAGGGGAAGTCTGTCTCGCCACTGATGCGGGTGCGAAATCCCGCGTTCAACGTGTGGTACCACATGTTCAATTCCCACACGTACGGGGTATCGACCATCGACATGAAATCCACTGCGGGAACGAGTGAGCCGTCCGGCCCTGGAACAGTGTGAGTGACATCGACGATGTATTCATTGGCCCCAATGCCGTCATATGGCGGCACGATAAAGTTCGGCAACTCTTCAGTGTCCACTTGTAGCCCCCAGCCGGAATGCGCGGGCCCGACGAGTGCCCCCTGTTTCTTCGCCCAGCGCAGTGTGTTGAGACAAAGTGTCGGCCAGTGATGCATTGAATCACCACCGGGATACATTTGCTCCTTCAAGCGCAGCAGGCAAAGGTGACCGCTCTGGTGCGAGCCAAACCCTGACACTTCCACATCGTATCGCAGCAGATACGGATACTGTGAAACCTTGTCATTCTTCCCGGTGAAGAACTGCTTCTGGTAGTCGAAGCACGGGCCCCATGTAAGATTACAGCCGATTTTGAGATCCTCGCCCAGGCAGTGGCGCATCATGTCCGGAGCATGCACGCCTTCGCTGGGGGCGGTGTAGTGAGCGCATCCGGCAGCGTGAATGTGGTGATCGCCAGACCACCAGCCGGTCAGCGAAGGGTCAATCCAGCGCTCGACTTTGAATGCCAGCTCTTTCGTCTCAGGAGTAATGTCGAGAATCCAGTTCTGCGGAATCGATTCCGGGCCGCGCGAAAAGTGTGCCTCGTATTTGCCAAGAGGAAGGTGGATCCTCTCGCCGTCCATGCGGTAGACTTGCGGATGAAATGCGAAGTCCGGCGCGGCGCGTTTCGACTGCGCAGGATAGACGCGGCCGAACTGGTCGCGAAACTCGAAGGCTGCCGTCGTCGGCTTGTTGTTCTCATCCAGCACCTTCAGTGCAATTTCGTGTGCGGGCTGGCAGTCGAAGAGGATATCGATCTCATTGCGGAAACCGAGATCCTGCGTGCCTTGGCCGACGTCAAAGACCAGCTTCGCTTCACGCTTTCCGGCGTCGCGTGAGTAGAGCTGGATCAGTCGGTACTCGCAGGCCAGCCCGCTGAGGGTTTTGGTGAGCGGCTGTTTGTCGAACATCGCAAGATCCATCCAGCGATCGCGCAGCGCTTCCTTTGGCGAATTGAAAGTACTGGCCGCGTTTGGGCTTTTGCCGCGCAGAGCTGCGGTCACGCCCGCTTCATTATGCACCTTCACCAGAAAGGCTGTCCAGCCCTGTTCGACAAGTGTTGCCGCTGCCGGGCCGCGCGCGACTTTAACACGGGACTCTGGATTAATATTGATCACCGCGAGGCAGTGGGAGTCCAGAGTTTGCTGAATCGTCTCAGCGGTGGCAGTTTCGTCCACATTGCCAATGGCGCTGGCGATAGTCTCCTTCTCTGCTGTGCTGAGCGGTTGCCCAAGGTAGTCAAGCGCCTGGATCAAACGCGTGGCCTGTGCTCCGAGCGGCTGAGCATCCACTGTAACAACAGGCAGTTCCTGAGCTATGGAAAAGCTTGCGAGCATTAAGCTGGCAGAACCTAACAATAGTGCCAGAGATGGGTTGTGGACGGAGAGTGATCGTTGATACATGGGGGGTGACGTGAATGGGGGTGACGTGACAGTAATTTTGACGATCCTAGAATTTTCGCAGAATCAAGGCGAGTGAAAACTTGCGCAGTGTCGGGCAACCCAGGCAGCCGGAGAACTGCGGTTTGTGGCGGAAATGTGACGACAAATAGGCAGTGACCGAGTGAATGCTGAGCGATCACAAATCGAACGCCGAAATGGAAATTTGTTGCTGGCATTCGCCTTTGTGGAATGTGTAGCATCGAGCGACCACGCCATGGGAATCCCTGCAAAACTGAATTCAACGCTGAAGATGAAAAATCGAATCCTTTTCCTGACGACTGCTGCGCTGTACCTTTGCGGTGCCGACTTCGCTGAGGCGCAATGGTCTGCTTACAATGACTGTGCCGACATCGCTCCTGAGCTGAGTCCGGAGAATATTACATCATTTGGTTTGGGTAGGGGATATGCCGGCGATGGGGAAGCGGGGGAGTTGTTGAATTTCGAAACGGGTGATGGCACGGGAGTTGAAGTTGAATTTGTGGAAACTTTCTCAACCGGAGGTACTGTGAACTGGGCTGGCGATGTGGCTGAGGTGGATGATGACTCTGACGCTGCCAAGACCTTTGGTGGTATTGCTGATATCACGGGCAACATGAGCTACAATGATTCGCCGGGCTGGTATGTCGATCTCACGATCACCGGTCTGGATCCCGGGCGCACCTACACTTTTGAGGGCACCGCGAATCGTGGTGGCGGCGCATCCTATGCGGATCGCGTCACCAACTGGAGTATTCTCGGCGCAGAAGGTGCCGTGTATGCAAGCACGACAGGTGCCCACAAAGTGAATGATACATCGGTCGAGTTCAGCACCGGGGAGAACACGGTGGGATATGTGGCACGATGGACGGGAATCATGGCGGGTGAGGATGGAACGATCGTGATTCGGACGACGCACGGAGTGGGGGAGGCTGCTGGCGGTATGGTCGGTGCTCATGCTTACAAAGGTTACGCGGGCGGCGTATTTGCCGTACACGAGGAACCCGCTGCAGGCGGCTTCAACTGGAGGGCATTCAATGACAGCGTCATCGCTGATACTGCAAGCATCAGTGAAAATGCTACGAACTTCGGGCTTGGCCGCGGCTTCGATGGCACTGGCGAAAGTGGTGAACTGCTCAATATTGAAACTGGAGAAGAGACCGGTGTGAGCGTTTCCTTTGCCGAGACGTTTTCCGAAGGAAATACGATCAATACTGCGCGCGATGCTGCCGAGTTTGATCCTGAAACGGACGCCGGGAGAATCTTTGGAGGGTACGTGGATCTGGCGGGCAACATGAGCTACAACGACGCTCCAGGCTGGTATCTTGACCTGGAGATTACCGGTCTCGATCCGGCGAAAACGTATACCTTCGTCGGTACCGCCAATCGCGCGGGTGGCGCATCCTATGCAGACCGTGTGACGAACTGGAGCATTCGGGACGCGGATGCGTTCGTTTACGCCAGCTCCGCCGGAGCGCACAAAGTCAACGAATCTTCAGTTGAATTCAGTACGGGCGACAACAATGCAGGGTATGTGGCGCAGTGGACTGACATCGCGCCTGGCGCTGATGGTAAGATTACCATTCGCACCAGTCACGGTGTGGGTGAGGCCAATGGTGGCATCCCCGGGGCCCATGCCTACAAGGGGTATGGCGGCGGCATTTTCATGCTGGCTGAACAGTCCGGCGCATCTGTTGCTCCGGGAGACAGCGTCAACTTTTTCCGACTCGCTCCTGCCCCGGATCTGGAAGGTGTGCACCCGAATGCGCCGATCGAAGTGGTGCTGGAGCACCGCACAGCAGCAGTCGATCCCGCGACCATCGTGTTGACATTCAATGGCCTGATTGTGACGCCGGAAATCACGACAGGAGAGAACGACACCAGCATCCGCTTTGTGCCCGAAACTATGCCTGCTGCTGGGGCGAAGGTAACGGCGAAGCTCACATTTGCCGATGCCTCTGGGTCGCCGCAAACCTATTCGCAAGAGTGGGTATTCACGATTCTCGACTACACCGATGCGACATACTATGCGGCAATTCCCGCTGCGCTGGCATTGCCTGTGGGTAGTTCGAACCAGCGCGGTTTTGCAATTCGTGTCGCAGCACCATCTTTTGACGATGGCTTGATCATCGAAATCCCAGATGACGTTGACGCGCTGTGGAGTGAAGATTTTGATAACCAGGCGGACTTGACTGCTACCAACAGTCTTGGATTCTTCATCGAGTCCGGCACCATCAACTACCAGACTGATCTGGAGCCGCGCGGCAACAAAGCCGGTGAAACAGCGTTTCCAGGTATCGAGAACAGTGGCTCGCCCGGTGTGCCCTTTGGCATGGAAGTGAATGCGCTGTTGTTGCTGGAGCCGGGGTTTCATTTGTTCAACTTCACGGTGCCAGGTGAGTTCGAGTGCTACATTGGTTCCGGCAATGGTGAGATGCTTCTGCCGAGAACGTATACGGAATGCACCAACTGTGGCGGCGAGGACGGGCCGTGGTTCGCTGGAGTAATGATTGAGCAGCGCGGCCTGTATCCGTTTCGCCTCGTCTACCCCAACTCGGGCAACACCGGCAGCCTTGAATGGCTGGAGGTGGCTCCCGACGGTCGCCGTCACCTCATCAATGACAGCAATGCCGACGCGATTGCCGCCTTTGTTCCGGCCATTGCCAATCCCGCCGGGCCGCGCATTCTGCATATCGCCCGCACCGCATCATTGATCGAGATTACAATCGAAACCGCAGACCCAGCGGCTCCGCATACCGTCGAAATGAGTGCCACCCTGCAGCCGGATTCATGGACGACGGCAACGCAGGATGGCACCGAAGAACTCGACGACACCATCCTCCGCATCGATCTCGATATCCCCGCTCAGCCAGACGCATACTTCCGGGTGCTCGTCGGAGAGCAGTAGGCTGTTCAACCCTGTTCAGCTGTTTTAGCGGGATCAAGATTTCAACGACGTTCAAGTCGGACTCCGCTTGGACTCGGCGACTTTACTGGTGGCCCCATAGATCGACAGGGTGTCCGTTGGTGCTTGTGAACGATGGAGAACAACTGGAACCGAGAATCCTACAGCATGGAAGTTGGCATAGTGGAGTGATCATTGGGCAGGTATTGGATTGGCACAGGGCATTTCCCGTGATTCAATAGCGCAATGCATCTGTCCTTTCTACGATCCATGTTCCAGGGTATCGAGTTGCCGGGCGTTTGCCCGCTAGTGGCATTTCTGGCGTCAACGATGGTCTGCGGTGATGTCGGTGCCCAGGCGGACAAAATTGAGGGTCTGGTGACAGAAAAATTGCCAGTGAGGACCGGGGCCGGTAACGGTGGCGGCGATCCGCTCTTTTCATCCCTCGCTCCAGCAGAGACCGGGATCACGTTTCAAAACAGCCTCGACATCAGTCATCCGCTGAAGCGGCTCTACCAGTCTGGCTTCGCATGTGGTGGAGTGGCGATAGGTGACCTCGATGGTGACTCGATGCCAGAGATATTTTTTGCCAGCGGACCTGGATCCAATCATCTTTACCGGCAGACCGCTCCCTTGCAGTTTGAAGACATCGCTGATGCTGCGGGAATGGGTGGCGGCGACGACTGGGCGGCGGGCGTGGTCTTTGCCGATATCGATGGGGATGGCGATCTGGATGTATACGTCTGTAACTACGACTCGCCCAATGCATTGTTTTTGAACGAAACGATCAGTGATGGTGGCAGCCCCCGGCTGGCGTTCAGGGAGGCGGCTCGAGAGTTCGGATTGGACCTGGTGGATGCCTGCCTGATGCCCAGCTTTTGCGACTACGACAATGATGGCGATCTCGACTGCTGGATCGTGACAAACGGGCTCGTGCGTGCTGGCGGGCGACCGGCGCAGCCGCCCTTCTACAAGGATCAAGCTACCGGCAAGGCGAAGGTAAAACCGGAGTTCGCCAGGTACTACGACATGGTTCAGACTGGGGCATCAACTTACACAATGGACGAAGTAGGCCGCCCAGACTATTTGCTGCGGAACGACGGCGGCAAGTTTGTCGACGTTTCCGGGGAGGCTGGTGTCGCTGCGAATGGCTTTGGACTGTCTGCCACTTGGTGGGACTACAATGGGGACGGTTTGATGGATATTTACGTATGCAACGACTACATCGGCCCTGATCAGCTGTTTAAAAACAAAGGGGACGGCACTTTTGTGAATGTGATCACCGAGACGGTGAACGAGACACCATGGTTCTCAATGGGATCGGACGTAGGCGACATCAACAACGATGGACGACTTGACTTTGTTGCGCTGGATATGGCAGCGACCACTCACTACAAATCGAAAATGGCGATGGGCGACATGGGCAGCAGTCGCTGGTTGGTCGAGAACGTAAAGCCGCGTCAGTTGATGCGGAACGTCTGCTATCTGAATGCCGGCACGGAGCGGTTCATCGAGACGGCGCAGCTATCGGGCATTGCGAGTACGGACTGGTCGTGGGCGGCGAAGCTGGCGGATTTTGACAATGACGGGCGTGTTGATCTTTTTGTTTCCAACGGCATGACGCGCGATTTTAACAATTCGGATTTTGATTTTGATAAATCCCACCTCATCGGAAAGACCCAATGGGATCACTTTGAGAACACGCCGACGATGCCGGAACAGAACATGGCATTCAGGAATCAGGGCAGCCTGAAGTTTGGCGATGTTAGCAAGGAGTGGGGCCTCGCGCACACGGGCATGAGCTATGGTACGGCATATGGAGATTTAGACCGGGACGGTGATCTGGATCTGGTGGTAGTCAACCTTGACGAGCCGGTCACCATCTACCGTAACAATTCTGTCGGCACAAATCTCGTAACAGTGCAATTGAAGGGACGTGCGGGCAACTCCCATGGCATCGGAGCGCGGCTGCTCCTGGAGACAGGTAACGGGACTAAACACGTGCGGCAAATGATGCCCTTCACCGGGTTTCTTTCGAGTAATCTGCCGGAAGTGAATATCGGACTTGGAGCGGCGACGAGTATCAAGAAACTGGCAGTAACCTGGCCGTCCGGGCAGCTGCAGGAGTTTGAGAATCTAAGAGCGGGGAATCGTTTTGTGATTCATGAGTCATTGTCGCCTGCGCCGGCAGTCCCAGCCGGAGTTACGCCTACACCGTTTTTTTCGCCGTCTAAGGCGCTCCTTGGCCTGGTTCACCGGGAGAAGGATTACGAGGATTTTGACCGACAGCCGTTGCTCCCTAACAAGCTTTCCCAGCTTGGGCCTGGCCTGGCATGGGCGGATGTCGATGGCGACGGGGACGATGATCTTTTCATTGGTGCTGCCCGGGGAATGGGTGGTGCTGTATTGATCAATGAAGGACCGGACGCGGGCGGCGTTTGCCAGTTTCGTCTACCTTCTGTCAAGCCGTTCATCGATGATGCCGCACGCGAGAATATGGGGGCGCTGTTCTTCGACGCTGATCGCGATGGCGATATGGACCTCTACACCGCCAGCGGCAGCTACGAGTACTCTAAGGGCGATCCTCTTTTGCAGGACTGCCTCTATGTGAACGACGGTACTGGAAGATTCAAGAAGGTGCGGGATGCTCTGCCGGATCTTCGCGATTCCAGTAGCTGTGTTGCAGGTGCCGATTTCGACCGTGATGGCGACGTGGATCTCTTCGTTGGAGGGCGCGTTGTCCCCGGAAAGTATCCTGAAACGCCAAAATCCCGACTGCTCATCAACGAGGGGGTAGCTGATAAGGGGCCTAGAATGATTGAATCTGCGGATGCGACTGCGCCGGGCTTGCAAGTGGTCGGGTTGGTGACCGGTGCCCTCTGGTCGGATGTTGACAACGACGGTTGGGTAGACCTGCTGGTCACCTGTGAATGGGGCCCTGTGAAGTATTTTCACAACCGTGAAGGCATCCTTGAGGATCGTACGGAACAGGCCGGACTCGCAGGTCTTCTGGGATGGTGGAATTCGATCGCGGGTGCCGACGTCGATGGCGACGGTGACATCGACTATGCTGTGGCCAATTTCGGTCTGAACACGAAGTATCATGCCAGTGTGGATAAGCCATGCCTACTTTACTACGGCGACTACGAGGGCGACGGGAAAAACAGGCTGATCGAGGCCAAATATGAGAAAAATGTCCTGTTGCCTGTGCGCGGAAAGAGTTGCTCCACCAGTGCGATGCCGCACCTGGCCAAGCGCTTCGACACCTATCATAAATTTGCCAGCGCGGCGCTGCCCGAAATCTATTCACCGGCGTTGTTGGAGAGTTCCCTCAAGCTGTCCGCCAACGTACTGGAGTCAGGAATGTTGATCAATGATGGCAAGGGCCACTTCCAATTTGTTCCGTTTCCTTCGCTGGCTCAGGTCTCGCCGGGTTTTGGGCTGTGCTTTCTGGATGCCGATGCTGACGGTAACATCGATCTTTACATGGCTCAGAATTTCTTTGGCCCGCAGTTTGAAACGGGGCCTTTCGCCGGCGGACTGAGCTTGTTACTGCGCGGCAATGGCAAAGGGAACTTTGTCCCGCTGCTGCCGGAGCAAAGCGGTCTGGTTGTGTCTGGCGATGCAACGGCTGCCACAGTGGTCGATTTCAACCGCGATGGCAGGCTCGATCTTGCAGTGGCGCAAAACAACGGTCCCGTGCGCGCCTTTGAGAGTAATGGGAGCGGAAGCGGCCAGTTTCTTAAAGTCTGCCTTGAAGGTGGAACGGGTAACCCGGCAGCCGTTGGTGCGAGAGTGACAGCGCACCTTGAAGGGGGAGGCCAATGCGTTCAGGAAATTTACGCTGGCAGTGGCTATCTTTCGCAGTCACCAGCGTGCGTGGTGTTTTCGCTGGGTGAGAAGAAGGTGACTCTGATATCGGTGAGATGGCCCGATGGGAGAGTCTCAGAAACCTTGCAGGTGTCTGCAAACCCAATCATACGGATGGGTGCTCCGGCCAAGTAACCTTGGATTCGGACTTGGAATCACCGCAATGGCGGAGACGGAGGGGCCTCGATATCGGGGGGCTCTTTCTCCTTCATTCACTGTTTGCCTATCTGCATGCGGAGAAGAGATTTGGAACAGATCTTGTGCTTTGACTTTCCCGGGAAAAACCCCGGGAGCCCCGCAGGTCACGAGGCTCCCGGTTTGATTCAGGAGATGAATGAGGAGACGTTAGCGGCTTCGGTAAGCCTAATTCTCTTCAACAGCGCGGTAGTAGACTTCGGGAACATCGTCGGGCACACTTTCATCGGTGTAGGTAGTTGTCATTTCGCCAGCCGCAGCTTCGATGCCGTCTGCGAGTTCCTGCCACTCCATAAGATCCGTTGAGCGCTCCATCGTATAGGTGCGGTTTTCGGCAGAGGTCCATGTCAGGGAGACCTTCCGAGTAGCTGAATCGAGCCCAATTTCAGTAAAGCGGAGTTCCGGGCTGATACCCTCAACAAGCTGAATCGCATTGATGGTGGCATTGGCGGCCCCATCTCCATCATCCCAGAAATTCAGGGTGATGGTGCCATCGACCGGGGATATGCCATCGAAACGGACAAAGTTACCTGTGCCCCGGTTGTCTGGATCGGTGCTCGTTACCTGTCGGAAGGACGGAGCCGGATTGTAGGCGTCAGCATTCTCTTCCATCATGTAGACGCGCTGATCGGTTTCTACCTGATAGAAGTTGGCGAACGGAAACTCAAGCGGGCGCGCCACTGAGTAGATCAACATTGAAAACTCGTTGTCGGGGACACCGCTAAAGATGATGGTAGCGGGTTCATCCTCGTTGGGGCCGGCTTCGATCAGTCCGTTCAGCAGCTTGGCATTGGTGTCATCCGTCCCGGTACCGGCACCCCAGGAATTGGTGCCAGTCCATTCTACAGAAATAGCGGTGCTTTCGCCTCTGCTATTGACCAGATCATCGAGAAAGCCAGTCGGGGTGCCGGGGGCATCTTCGACACTGTTGGACCAGTATGCTTGAAGCGAAGCACCGCCGATGTCCGTCGGCAGTACCTGAGTGGGAGCACCGTTGGCACCACTGCCAACGAAATTGAGGCCAATGCTCACTGGCCCTGAGGCAGGGTCGAAAATCACGGCACTGACAGGCTCGCTTGATTCACAGCCCACAATCTCGACTGAGTAAGTGTCGCCTTCATTTGCCGCAGTGACAGGCCCTGTGGTGAACACTGTCTGAATGGCTCCAGCAATGGGTTCGCCATTTTTGTGCCATTGCACGGGCCACGGCCCGTTGACCTTGGTAAAGAACTCCGCAGTCTCCCCTTCCAGTACAGGTGTTTCTACCGGCTTGGTCAGGAACGCTGCTTTGCTGCAATCAGCGGCTTCACTGAGGGCCAGCAACTCCACTTCGGCGATTTGCATACTGTTGGCACTCTCGCCCTGAACTTGAAGCACGGTCCAGCGGTAGTGCAGGTAAGCGGTGCTGTTGTCAAAATAGAACGCCTGGGTTTGGAACCGATCGCCATCTGGAAAGGTCTCGGTCCACGAAGGAACTTCTTCGTTTTCGTAGATCGTCATCCAGTCGCCGTCCTCCCAGGAGGGTTCCTCGTCATTGGATCCTTCGAGGCGCACCCACAGTGGATCGCGCTCGACTGCGTCGTTTGCCGATTGCATACTGAGACCAATAACAGTAGTGGCTCCCACCGATGGTGAGACTACAAATCCTGACGGGAGACCGTCGACGCCGATGGTGTCAAAGTTCAGATACTTGGTAGGCTGATTGTCGATGGCATTGGCAACTCCTTCTGATCCCGGGCTATTGCCTGAGCTGGCCAGTATCGGATCCCCCGGCAGCGTCACATCGACTGGCGCGGAAGTGCCGAGCAGTTCTACCTCAGCAATCTGCATGCTGTTAGCTGCCTCTCCCTGTACTTGCACGACAGTCCAACGGTAGTGGGTATAAGGCGTCTTGTTGCTGAAAATGAAGGTTTGAGTCTGAAACCGATCCCCATCGGGGAAGGTTTCAGTCCACGATGGGACTTCCTCATTTTCATAGATCGTTGTCCAGTTGCCGTCTTCCCAGGTAGGTGCTTCGTCGTTTGAGCCTTCCAGCCGCACCCACAGCGGGTCGCGCTCGACGGCATCATTGGCCGATTGCATGGACAATCCCAGGAGGACGGTTTTGCCAACAGCTGGAGTGACGACGAATCCTGATGGAACACCGTCAACCCCAATGGTGTCAAAATTCAAATACTTCGTGGGCTGGCCGTCGATGGCATTGGCGACTCCCTCTGAACCTGGGCTATTCGTTGAACTGGCGATCAAGGCATCGCCGGGTTGCGTCACATCTCCGGGCAGCACCCGGCCCAACAATTCGACTTCAGCAATCTGCATGCTGTTGGCGCCCTCGCCCTGCACTTGAACTACGGTCCACCGATAGTGCAGAAAAGCCTTCTTGCTCTCAAATGAGAATGTCTGCGTCTGGAACCGATCACCATCGGGAAATGCTTCAACCCACGAGGGCACTTCGTCGTTTTCGTAGATGAGTTCCCAGGTGCCGTCCTCCCAGGTGGGGGCTTCGTCGTTGGAGCCTTCCAGGCGAATACGCAATGGGTCACGTTCGACGGCATCATTGGCTGACTGGAGCGAGATACCCGAGACCAGAGTCGCTCCCACCGATGGCGACACGACGAATCCAGATGGAATACCGTCTAAACCGATCGTGTCGAAATTCAGATACTTGGTGGGCTGATTGTCAATTGCATTAGCGACCCCTTCTGAACCGGGGCTGTTTGTTGAGCTGGCGATAATGGGATCGCTGGGTTGGGTAACATCGCTCTGAGCGATGCCTGTGGCTGGGAAGATAGCCAGACTACAGAGCGCGCCTGCGCTTCCCAGTAAGATACGGGGCAATTTCATGATACACTTCGGGGTATATGGGGTTGTTTGCGAACTTCCCGGAATCGCATTCCGAGAAAGCACCGTGGATGTTTACAAATTCACCGCTCCAGAGCTAGCACAAACTTCGAAGATCGTAATTTTCGTGGCGCGGTTGCGGTAAGATCTGTCAGGAACGGCCGGGAGAATACGCATCTTCGGGCGACGGATCCCGATGATGGCTCAAGCAATCACGCCTGATTTCATCTCGATGGCTCTGCTTGCTGCCATCCTTGCGGTGGCATCGTGGGTGACCATGAGGACGCAGCCGCCACGGTCGGCGTGTGTACGGAAGCTTGCGAGAACCAGGGCTGCGTTGTCGCTGTCGAGGTTGCCTGTTGGTTCATCCGCAAGCAGGACTTTGGGCTCGTGGAAGAGTGCTCTGGCGAGGGCGACGCGCTGTTGCTCCCCTGCGCTGAGTTCGCGGGGTTTGTGGGTGAGGCGGTCGCCGAGACCGAGATCGCTGAGCAATTGAGTGGCGCGTTCGCGGGCGTTTGCTCGTGGTGTTGCCAGTGTGGCGGCAAGGACGTTTTCCAGAACGGACGAATAGGGTAAAAGGTTGGCGTCCTGGAATATGAAACCGATGTGCCTCGCGCGAAGTTTTGCGCGGTTGTTTGCGGACAGGCTGAAGAGATCGTTGCCGGAGATCGTTACAGATCCGGTGTCAGGACGTGCGAGGCCTGCCAGCAGCATAAGGAGCGTCGACTTTCCGCAGCCACTTGGGCCGTGCAGTGCCACAAACTCGCCGGGTTCGAGTTTGAGCGATACCGCATTCACAGCAGTGACGCGATCGTTGTAGCGCTTCATCAGGTTATTGGCAGAAATCACGGCAAGGTCAGTCATGTCTAAGTAACTGTGCGGGATCAGTGGCAGCGGCATGCAGCGCTGGTAGCCAGGCTGCGATGCAGGCTAAAAGTGGCGCGCCGGTGGCGAGTATGAGCCATTCGCTGGCGGTCAGATTTACCTGAATTAATTCCGGGGAAAACTGGGCGATGACGAGTAGAGCGGAGGCTAGCGCCACGCCTGCCAGTCCGGTGATCGCAGCCCTGCTGAGGAAGGCGGTGAGGATCTTTGGCGATGTCACTCCAAGCGCCCGCAGGGTGCCGATTTCGGTAAGGCGCTCACGCACGTTCGAGAAGGTCAGGAAGGCGATCCATGCCATGCTGCCGAGTGCTACCAGCGGCGACAACCATGCGGCCAGGCGTTCCCGGCCTGCACGGAGAGAGGCCCGGTCCGCTTGGAGAGCGGCCAGTTGAGTTTTCGCGGTGCGGCTTGCCAGGTTGCGTGCCTCGGCTCTTGCCAGCGCTTTGCTCTCGGTCTCGATCACCTGTGTTCCCGGTAGAATCTGGGCGACCTCTTTGCGGATTTCGCCAAGCCGGTCGAGGCTGGCACAATTGCATTCGAGAGCGAGGATGGCATTGATTTGCCCTTCGGCATCCAGCAAGTGCTGAGCTTCGGCGAGGTTCAACCAGATAGAGATGTCGTCGATCGATCCGCGTTCTGGGTGGCACTTGGCGATCCGGAAACTTCTCCCTAACAGGGCCACCTCATCGCCAGGGTTGAGACTCAAGCTTTTTGCCAGCTCGTATCCGAGCACCAGTGTGCCTGGTTCGACAGGTTCTATCAGCGGCTTCTTTGGGTCGCGATGGGCGATCGGGACCTCGCCACGAACGCCGATGAGCAAAACCGTGCGCTCGCGTTCTGGCCATTTCACTTTCTTCGTCAGTTGGGGCAGCAGGTGGTTCACCACGACGATGTTGGAATCCGCAAGAGTTTGCACGTAGCTCTCGGGCATTGTTTTCGACGCATAGCCCTGGGAGTAGACCTCACTCATGTCCTGGCCATCAGGGTAAATGAAGATGTTGAAGCCGAGCCCCTTCATGGATTTTCGGATTTCATCTTCCAGCTTTGCCATCTCTTTTTGTGTCGCTGCCTCCATCGCTCCTGTTAGACTCTCGGTGACCCGGTCATGCGATCGAAGGCCCAGAACCGTTCCGCAGATACAAAGCACCGCGATGGCTACGGATAGAACGCCCAGAAGGAAGTTCCCTTTCCGGTGTCTGATCTCTTGAAGAACCAGTGACAGTAAAGACATCGAACGAGATGTTAACGGGTGCCGCGAAAATGGGAATGTAGAAATCGTGCCGGAATTGGCAGACTGTCGAATTTCACTTGTCCTGTTGGCCTATCCATTCTTTGACTATGTCATTGGCCAGTGTCCGTTTGTAGTAGTCGCTGTTGGAGAGTGCATCAGGGCGTTCACCAAGAGTGATTTGAATTTTGTTCACCGCGCGCCGACGTGGAGAAAAAACGCTCAATTCCACTTCGGCTTGGGCAGGCTTCCCGCGAACGTATTCGCTAAAACGTGCGCTGGCAGTGTCCGTGATCCCGTCACCGGCTTGCATTTCCCTGCCATCGATCGCGATGATGTGATCATTCACCTGAAGTCCGGCGCGGGCGGCAGCGCTGTCCTGAACGACCTGCATCACGGAAATTGATGTGGCTACCTTTCCATCTGGAAGTGAAACCTCCGCATCTCTCATCATGATCCCAAGAAAGCCAGGCTTTGCGTCAGGACGGGCATCGGCTGCGAGATCGAGAAGGATGTTGTAAACGCGGTAGCGCACTTCAGGGCTGGGATCTGCTTTGTAGACTTGCACCAGCTGCTCCTTCATCAGTTCCCGATGCTGTAATGCCTGGGAGCGAAGTGCCGCACTTGCCCGTTCCCGCTCGTCAAATGCAGACGCGTCGAGTTGTTTCACCATTGCAGCGAGTTCTGCATCCGTGGGTTTGGGAGTGTCTGCCGCTTTCTGGGCTTCCGGCTCGTCACTGAAGGCGTCGAACACTGCAGTTCCACACCCGATCAACAGAAAGAGCGCGAACGTGAAGAATTTTCCGGGCTGGAGAAGCATTGCCATTGTTGTCAAAGTGTAACATGGCTCGCGGAGCTTTGAAAGGGACAGTTGCGGATCCAGGATTCTTCAGCTCGTCCTGCTCACGTCGATGATCGGGGCCAATGCAGTTGAAAAGAACAGTCTGATCCGGCAGTTCGTGCCAGGATGGTTCTTGGAAGACTATTTGACCACCGTTGGGGTGAAGATCGAAAGGCGGTCCGTGCTGGTAGGTGATCAGCATGACCCTGTTCGGCAATTTCGAACATCCTCGAGCGCTCTCTTTTGTGGAGGGTATTGTTGCAGGTCCCGCACGGGAATCCTGGGAATGTTCAACGTCCGAGGGTGTCTGCCGATCCGGGATCTGGGAGGAATCGCCCAGTGGGGTAGATGGTGACGAAATGAATTTAGCAGTGCCACGTTTTTTTTCGAAGCCAGCGCATTGCGTACTACTTCGGGAAGATCCTTGCTGTGGCTGCCTCCTTTGACCACGAATACTTTGAGATAAAGGCTGGTAAGACTGGGGCCTACCAATCACTGTCAGTCTCTGTGTCTGCTGAAGATCTGATCAAGCTCGTTGGCATCGTGCTCATCGTCGTTGGTTTCGGCCTTCGGCTGAACACGCTGCTGGTCGTGTTCGTCTCGGGAATTGTCACTGGTCTGGTGTCAGGGATCTCTTGGAATGAGTTGATGGCGCTGGTGGGTAAGTTGTTCGTTGACAACAGGTTCATGACGCTTCCTGTTGTTTTGTTAGTGCCAGTGATTGGCGTTCTGGAGTATTACGGATTGCAGGAGCATGCTGCATCGATGATCCGAAAGGCCGCTGGGGCGACTGCCGGGCGCATCCTACTGCTTTACCAGTTCGTTCGGGAGGCCACCAGCACGGTGGCCCTGCACATCGGCGGGCACGCATCAATGATCCGGCCACTCATCGTTCCGATGGCTGAAGGTGCGGCACGCTTGCGCGTTGGTCGACCGTTGCCGAAGGCGTTGCGCGAAAAGCTGCGCGGGCACGCTGCGGCGGCCGAGAACTGGGGCAATTTTTTCGCTGATGATATCATCGTCGCCGTTGGGCCGGTGTTGTTGATGAAGGGAGTGCTCGATGCGGCAGGGTATCCGGTCTCGGTCTGGGCGCTCGGGCTCTCAGGAATCCCCACTGCGCTGGCGGCGGTAGGAATCGGATGGTGGCGGTACAGGGCGTTAGACAAGGACATCGAGCAAGCCGGAAAGGATTCCAGAAACGGTGACCGCTGAACCATTCTACAAAGTAGCGGCCTGTGTGCTGATCGTGATCGCTGTGCGGATCGCGCTCCGTCCTGGGCAGGCACGGCGTTTTGGTACGGCTGCGTTTTGGTTATTGTTAGGGATCAGCTTCGGTGTGGGAACGCACCTGCCGCCACAAGTCATCGGCTGGATGGTGACCGGCATGATCGTCCTTGCGGCCACCGGCCAAGTAGTGGGGATCGGGCAGCGGGAAGATCGATCGGCGGAGCGTGAATCGAGTGCGCGCAAACTGGGCAATCGCCTGCTGTTTCCCACGCTTGCGATTCCAGTGATCATCGTTCTGGGCGGTATCATTTTTAAGTATGCGACGATCGACGGTGTGTCTCTGGTGGCATCGAGCCAGGCCACGCATGTTTCGCTCGGATTGGCCGCTGTGATCGCCTGGGGGATGGCGCTGTGGATTACCCGTGCGCGGCCGATGACAGCTTTCGATGAAGGTGGCAGACTGCTGCAGGACATCAGCTGGGCGGTGATTTTGCCTCAGATGCTCGCCGCCCTTGGCGGGATTTTCGCGGCGGCTGGGGTGGGGGATGTGATCGCGAAAGCTGTGGGTGCCACGATTCCAACACAGTATCCAGTCGTCGCCGTGGTGGCCTATTGCACGGGAATGACGCTGTTCACTATCATTATGGGCAATGCATTTGCAGCGTTTCCCGTGATCACCCTGGGCATCGGCCTGCCATTCATTGTTGAACAACATGGTGGCAACCCTGCATTCATGGCATCGCTGGGAATGCTGAGCGGCTACTGCGGCACGCTGGTGACTCCGATGGCGGCCAATTTTAACCTGGTGCCCGCAATTCTCCTGGAGCTTGAGGATCGGAATGCGGTGATCAAGGCTCAACTGCCATTCGCAGTGGCGCTGTGGCTTTTCAACGTTCTGGTAATGGCGGGCTGCGTCTACTGGATTTGATGTTGGCAGGCATCGAACCGGTTGCTTGCATCTTTCCCATATCTGCGCATTACTCGGGCGAATGTCCGACCATCGACAAGCTGCGGGTTCGCAGTCTGGCCCTGAACGCGCTGCTGCCACTGCCTCCGTCACGATGGGGCAGTGCGTGGTATTGATGCCCAGTTTCAATACCGGTACTGAACTGCTCTGCCGCACCGTGGTGGAGGCGCTCCAGCACTGGGAACCGGTGTGGGTGGTAATCGACGGAAGCACCGATGGCAGTGCGGAGGCGCTCGCAGCGCTGGGCGAGCCGGAGCAACGTCTGCGGGTCATGGTGCTCGAAAAGAACTCAGGAAAGGGTGCCGCGATTCTTCACGGCCTTGAGCAGGCGGAACGAGCCGGCGTCACGCATGTGGTGACCATGGACGCCGATGGACAGCATCCAGCAGCGCGTATCGGCGAAATGATTGATGAAGCAACGCGATGCCCGGAAGCGCTAGTGCTGGGCGAGCCGGTGTTCGATGCATCTGCCCCGTCCGTGCGTGTGAAGGGACGTCGGATTTCAAACTGGTGGGCTAATGTTGAAACGCTCTGGTGGGGAATTCACGATTCGTTGTTTGGATTCCGGGTGTATCCCGTCGGAGCCCTCCTGCACATCATGCGCGGCACCCGGTGGGCCCGCCGATTTGACTTCGATGCAGAGACTGCAGTGCGGCTCTGCTGGTACGGGCTGCCAGTGATCAACGTGCCGGTGCCCGTGCGCTATCTGGGGCTGGATGAAGGTGGTGTCTCGCAGTTTCGCTACCTTCGCGACAACGTCCTGCTAACCTGGATGCACGCGCGGCTGATGATAGGATTCATGCTCCGCCTGCCGATGTTGATCGTGCGGAAACTGCGCATGCCACAGGGCGGCCTACGGTAATACCCGCACGCGGTAGTGGCTGGTGGACAGTCCACTTTCAAAAAAGCTGTGCGAAGTGTTTTGGGTTGCGGCAGTGACACCGCCGTCAGGCACATGATACCAGTGGACGAGATCCGCGCTGGACTCGATGGAATAGTTGCGGCCGATGACTGAGCGCCAATCGATCTGCACTGACGAACTCTCCGGGCTGTAGGAAATACGGGTGATGCGGAAGACGGATTCGGGGTCGTGCGGATCGGTTCCGGCGAGGAATTCATTCAGATTGGAGGTGCCGTCGGAATCGGGATCTTCGCTGGAGTCCGCACGTTGTGAATCCAGTCCGTTCTCCAGCTCCCAGGCATCTGGAGTGCCATCGCGATCCGAATCGCTCAGGGCGATCATCTGGATTTCAATGCTGGTCGCACCTGCCAGATTCTGGGCGATGAGGTCAAAAGTGTAATTTCCCTGTGCGGGCACTGTTCCTGCGACACTTCCAGTGACAGGGTCAAGCCGCAGTCCTTGCGGTAGATTTCGCGCAGAGTAGATGATGGTATCATCGTTAGGGGACGGGACGCTGACACGCTCAAACGGCTGCCCTTCCACGACGGTAACGGGCGTTACAGAAGTCAGTGCAGGGGCGGTCGGGGAGGTTACGGAAAACTCTCGACTCCCAGAAGCCGATCCTGTCGCAGTTGCAGAAATCGCAACTCCGTAAGTCGCTGTTTCGAATATCAGACCATCCGTCCATGCGCCTTCAGCGAGGGGCACGGTTCGGCCAAATGGCAAATCGAGCGGAATCTTGTCCGCGAATGGGAGCGCAAGCATGCTGTTGGTTTCTCCCAGCGACGGCTCTGCGAGTGTCCATTGCGCTGGAGCATACGCATTGCTGTCGCCCACTCGATGCCATGCATCGTTTTCTCCCGGAGCGGTCAGGCCAGCGCTTTTCCAGAGCAGTCCGGGTTCGTGAACGACGCCGTCGATGGTCACCTGCAGGCTGTCGAGTTCTGCTTCACTATAGCCCCATGGGACGAAATCGATTATCACGCCGTTGCCGTCGGAGATCATCACCCATCCTTTGTCCGAATCCCAGGGAAGGTCATCACCAAAGTAGATCCCGGAGTCGGGGACATCGTCGAAAATGATGATCCCGTCGGCTTCCAGAATATCCGGGAAGCTCTGTTGCGAAAGATGAACTGCGGTGGCTCCTCCGCTGGGGGCATTGACCGCGATTTTCCATGAAGCTGTGGGCAGCGGGCGGCCTGACACATTCACTAACTCAATGGCATCGCGCCCGGCAGTGTCGAGAATTTCTGAAACCACGACAAGGGCTCTCGGGACGCCGAGTTGCCGGGCGGATATATCGACGGTATCGGCGAAGGATTCGACTGTTCTTCCACTTGCATCGGCAGCGGTGAGCGACAGCGGGACGGGTTCTGCTCCGACACTATAAGTCGCATCCAGTTCTCCCCAGAGCAGCTCCGCGAACGGGCCGAACGCGCTCACATAGAGTGATAAACGTCCGCTCCGCTGGCCGCCAGTGCCATTGGCTGTGATGGTGACGTCGAAGATCCCGGCTTCCCTGGCTTGGCCGGTGATGATGCCTGTGGAGCGATCGATGACTAGGCCTGTGGGCAGTCCGCTTGCGAGGTAGCTGCTCACTTCGTTTCTGGCGGTGACGGGAAGTGAAAGGGGTTCATCGATGAAGGTGGCGGCGGCAGATTGCACCACCACCGGTGCTCCGCTCTTTCCGGGCGATCCCAGCCGGTTGCTGCTGGGAAGCCATGCATCCTGCTGATCCCACTGGCTGATACTTCCCGTAGGATCCGCTGCAAATTCGAGCGATCGACCAGTGCTGGTTTGAGCGTACCAGTCGCCCTCGTAGCGCATACGTTGGATCGGCACGTCGGATGGTAAAGGCAGGGAAATCTCCAGCGTTTCTCCTGAATTGTTCAGTCGCCCGGAAAAGGCTCCGGCTACCCGGATTCCGACGCCATAGCGGGCGGCAAATGCCGCCTCGTTTTGCACCACCACGATGAACTCACCAGGAGCAAGGGCTTCCGGGCCGAAGGTGAAATCGATACCATTTGTGAAGCGGACGCCTTCCAGGCTGAGCGCCGATTCGCCCAGGTTCTGCAGTTCGATGAATTCGTGCTCAGTGCCGTCAGCAGGGCTGAAAAGAATCTCGGTGATGCGAAGTCCGGCGAGCAGTGCCAGTGCTGAATCTTCAAGTGGAATGTTAGGGGCACCCGGGCTGGGAATGCTCAACTGTGAGAAATCTTCAGCGCCGTCCGGAACCCGACCGTAGGCAGCGTCACCAGCGGCATTTACGACGGAAAAGCCTTCGATCAGAGCGCCATCGTCAGCGAGGAGGGCGACTTCCTCTGATTCGCGAGCCAGCGAGAATCCCAGTCTGCTCTGGTCGACTTTCAGGAAATCGTTTGGGCCAATGAAGCTGAGTGCGGGAAAGGCGAACTTGTCGGGGACAAAGGCAATATCATCAGTGAGGCGAACCCCGTCCAGCGCCACGGGAAGCCGAGCGGGATTGAAGATTTCGATGTAGTCAGAACCAAAGCGTTGAGTCGCTGCCGCCAGCCATTCGTTGATCGTGATCATACGCGAACTTGCAGCGAGAGACGCGCGATTCATCGCTCCGATAGTGGGTGCACTTACATTCCACCCATCTCTGAAACGGCTGATTGAAAAATCCTTCGCCTGATTACCAAAGGTGACGCTGTCCACGAGACTTCCGTCTGCTGCGAACAAGTACAATTCGTCGCCTTCTGCGTTCAAACCAAAGCTGGTCGCCGGAATCGCAGCGTCAACCAGCGCCCCTGCGGTGACGATGAGAAATCCGTTGGCAGAAATGATCGTGCCCGCACTGAAAGTGAATTTCCCGGGGCTGTCCAGATCATCGCTCAGGCCCATTCCACTGATGTCGATTGGATCCGAGGACAGATTTTTAAGCTCGATGACATCGGGAAATGCGCCTGCAATTTCAAATGCTGATCGATTGCTGGCGAGGATCTCGTTCAGTCGCACGCGTTCATTGATTTCGAGTGGCCGGACTTGCCACTGTCTGGAGAGTGTAGGATCCTCCTGCCAGGCCCCGGCAAAGTTGCGGCCTATCGCAGAGACCTGATAGCTGCCCGGTGCCAGAGCTGTCAGCTGGATGGTTGCCGTTCGATTGTCCGGTGCATCCCGATCAAATCCCAGCACCTCACCGATTGGCATTTCCTCGCTCCAGTCGCCATCATTGACGCGGAATCGAAAGGAAAAGAGTCCTGGCCCGCCGACGGTAAGTTCGGCGCTCGTCGCGTCCGTCACCGCATCGGGTTCTCCCTGGATGAAAATGCCAGCGCTCACGTAGGCACCAGCGTCTTGCCCGATCCGTCCCGCCCCACGGGCTGGTGAATCTTTCTGCAGTCGGAAATCACCGGCTGCGGCATCGAGGAAGGCTGGATCATCGCCATCGACGTTGTAGTCAAGCGCAAGGATGCTGGTGGTTCCCTCGGGCAGGTCCGCGTTGCCAAAGATGCGCGGAACATTGTAAAAAACATTTCCCGAAGCATAGCCGCCGCGCGCTGCTGTAGCACCTGGTTCATCAACGTACAAGTTGATCGCCGATCCGACGTTGGTGAAACCGAAGCTGTCGACAAAGTCGGGGTGTATATCCACCACTGTGTTGTTCTCGAATACGGTTCCGGCATTTCGCTTCAAATTGATTGCGTGATCGACGTCCCAGAAAACATTGCGGGCCACCACAATGCTGGAATCAGCGAACGTGTCGCCAGAGGAAATCGCGTTCGCGTATCCGCGGTCGGAGGTCTTATCGTCTTTGAAGATGTTCGTGAAGAAGTTGCCGTCGACGTAGACGTCGCCTCCCAGATCCAGCAGTTCGTCGCGGCCACCTGAAAAGACATTGTTCAACACCTGCAGGATCTGGCGGCTCTCATTCGAACGTTTTCCGCTGTCGACGTCGATTACGTCGTTGTGCCCTGCATTAGTACCGAAGGTGTTCCCTCGAATGATGAAGTGCCCACCGGCGGGGAATGCTCCGGTCGACTTGATGTGCTCACTGACGTTGTCGAGTTTGAGGACGTGCGGTTCCTCGCCCGGAAGGAACATGTCAGGGAACGTGCAATTGGAGATTGTGGCGCTGGAGGAAACCGCATGAACGTAGCGCAGCCGACTGCCGCGGAACGTGCAGTGGTCGATGATTGCCTCGGCCTGTTCAAGGTGCACGGCACCCTCTGAATCTTGAGCATACTCGATATCGGCGTGGCGGATGATGTTTTCGGGCGACAGCGTTTTTTCAAATCGGATGCCAGCCCAGCGCGGAGGGCCCAACGGCAACTCCGGGCGGATGTCTGCGATTTCTTCCGCGCCAGGGATGGTGGTGAACCGGATTCGTTGATTCGGCGTGCCTTCGGCCTTGAGAACTCCGGCGACAGTCAGGCGGGAACCTGTGCCAAAGAACAGACTCGTTCCTGGTAGGATTGTCAGGGTCACTCCCGGGGCGACGGTGACCGTACCAAGAACGAGGTAGGGGCCTCTCTCAGGTGTCAGTGTCGTGTCCGTGTCGATCGCTTCTGGAAGGAGGGTGCCGGAAGCGTCCGTCCGCCAGATGTCGTGAAAGGTGGAATCGACCTCACTGCCGTCGGCTGCGTAGGCAATGACCGGTATTCGGGTGATCCCGGGGAATAACGGGATCGCATCGACGGTCCAGCGGTCGTTCGCGAGATCGAGCGTGGCTTCGATCCCAGCGACCGTGACTCTCGTATGAACATTGGAGTCAAGCGTCCCGCTCAGAGCGGTCGAACTTTCGGTCGTGGATACAAGTTCCCCTTGCCCGTCAATCGTCGCCGGTTCCGGAGCGATCGCTTTCAGGATGAAATCGCGCCGGTTGGTCAATGTCCGGTTGATGCTGGTGATGGTGCCGGTATTCAGCCATGTCCCGAGCAGTTGATCCACTGTTTCGGTGAAGCGATCAGGTGCGAGGACGGTGTGAAGGAGCTGATCCAGCTGTGCAAAATACTGCCGTTCAATTTCGGGGGCGCGCATGTAACGGATCAGCTGCGGAATTTCATCGGCTCCAGAAACTCCTCCCACACGTTCGATCATGGGGAAAATCGTTTCAGTCGCTCCAGCCCCGGCATTGAAAATGCTGTCGAAATCGTGCGGCAGCAGGATGAAGCGAGGATCGTCGATGCCACGATAGATGCTGTAGTCGTCATCGATGCCGTTGCTGAGGTTGGTCTCCCGGTTGTTGAATATCGTCATGATCGCAAACCAGCGCAGCCATTGATCGCGGTTCAGAACTTCGTCCGCTTCACTGAGGAAAGTCTCATCCGGTGCCGCGTACATGACTTCAACAAAACGCTGCAGGTCTGACCAGTCGTCCTCGGTGACGTTTGTTTGCTTCTCCCATCGATCGGTGCGGTACCAGTTTGGGTTATTGTAGACCACGGTTGATTCGAAATGCACGCCCCAGCGCTTCCGGTCCCGGCTCGGGTTAGCGCTGCGCTTCTTGTAGAGATTGCCGTTGCTGTCAGGCAATTCACGCGCAAGAAATTCGTCACCGAGCGGCTCGAGAAGTGCGTAGTGTCCGAACATAGGTGAGCTGCGACCGGCCCGGTTCTGGCCATTGTAAAACAACTGCACTGGCCGCGCATCAGGCGCTGGCATTCCTGCTTGCGAGAAGAGGCGCATTCCCAACACCTGCAGGTAGGGATTGTTCGAATTGATGTTGAACTCCGTGCGGTTGTCGAGCGGCCTGTCATCGGGCACGGTCAAACGGATGGGATGAGGATTGTTGTTGCGACTGCTGTTGCCGCGCACGCGAACTCCACACTGGTAGCGGATTTCGGAATCGCCGTTTGTCCGGGTCCATACGGCTGATGTGTTCATCAGAGCATTGCTTGATCGACGGATGTTGCGGAATGTTTCGTCATCGTCTGGCGTCATGATTAAATTCACGGCGTCATGGGGGCTGTCGCGTTCGCTGTCGGCCTGCACCTGGTAGAGTGCATTCGCTTGCTGCTGACCATGATCGTCCGAGGCCGCAGGCCACGTTCTCGTCGATGTTCCGTCGCTGGCTTCCACGTAGAATTCGATCACCGTTCCCTCTGCATAAGGAGGAAGGATGGCGGCAAATTTTCTATCGCCGGAGCTGCCGTCGCTGTGATGGCCATCGTCAAACATCGGCGATGATTCGAACTGGCGAGGCGACGGAGCCGCGAGAACGGCAACGCGGTAGCGCAGCGAAACGGCTAAGTCTGTGGAGAGGCGATCAGTCACTGTGGCATAAATGGTCACGGATTGGCCGGGAGAGGGAATCGCAGGCGAGTGACGAACGCCGGATATGAGCGGGGCAATGTCGTCGCTGGCAATCGAGTTTGTTCTTCCTGGAGTTCCACCCTGAGCCATACTGGGACCCCAGTTCTGACCTCGATCGTTGCGGCTTCGGGAATCTACAACCTCAAGGCTCATGCCCTCTCCATCATGCGCGGCGATCCAGATCCAGCCGCGCGTACCTGAGAGCACTGGCCCTGCCCGGCGTGCCGCCCAGTCGCCCTCGGCGCTGTAGCTCACTTGATCGATCGTGTCACCTGCTGCGTCGACCAGCCTTACATTCTCCCCAGAATTGCTCAGCCGGCCCTCCCATTCTCCTTCGACGATATTCAAGGCTTCCGGCGAGCGGGCCAGCAGGGCGTCACGCTGAGAGGCGAGCACTAGATAGTCTCCGGGAGCAATTGTCGTCGCGGCTGGAATAATGAAGCTGATCCCGCGATCGATCTTCCATCCTGAAACATCCACCGCAGATTCGCCAGTGTTCGTGAGTTCGATGAATTCCTCACCCAGCGGCTCAGGCGTCCCCGCCGGGTGGTACATCAATTCACTCATGACAATATCTGCTGGTGCCGACGCCGTTGCAAAGATTGCAGCGATCGCCAACACCCACCCGTGGTGTTGTTTAAATCGCGCTGAGAAGCAAGGGGAGGGAGGTGGCGAAATGGGCATCATTTGTGGGTTTAACCTACCATGTGGGCTGATTCTAAAGATAGGAAGCAAACGTTTTCATGAAGCGGTTTCTCCTGGGTTTTCATCTGTTTTTAAGCTGATTCTGCTTTCCATAGGGCAGCGGGACGGGCGATGTTCGTCAGATGGACAAGATTGATGCCCACCACCACTTCTGGAGCTATGACGCGGTCGAATACGCGTGGCTTGATGATTCACTGGCAATGTTGCGCCGCGATTTCGGCTGCAATGATCTGGCCGAAGCTGTGGCCGACTGTGGAGTTACGGGTGCCGTTACTGTTCAGGTGAGAACCACGGCTGCTGAGACCGATTCCCTTTTACAGCAAGGTAAACTCTGCGACTTGGTGAAAGGAGTCGTCGGGTGGGCACCGCTGAAGGATCCCGGGGTAGGTGAAATGTTAGAGCGCTGGATGAGCGACCCTTTGTTCAAGGGAGTGCGGGAGATTTGCCAGGGCGCGCCTCACGCAGAGTTCTTTGATAACGATGATTTCGACCGAGGTATTCGGGCTCTGACGAGGTTCGGATTGCCGTATGATCTTCTTCTCTACCAGGCGCAGTTGGGTACTGTGGCGCGGTTTGTTGACCGGCATCCGGAACAAAAATTTATCGTCGATCACATCGCAAAGCCGGAAATTCGAGATGGCCAGTTTGCGGACGACTGGGCTCGCGATCTCATCGAGTTGGGGCGGCGGGAAAATATCGTGGGCTGCAAGTTTTCAGGCGTGGTCACTGAGGTGCGCGATCCGGAGTGGAATATTGCGATGTTAGTGCCATACTTCGATACTGCACTGGAGGCCTTTGGGGCGCAGCGATTGATGTTTGGATCGGACTGGCCAGTATGTCTCAGCCGCGCTACCTATCGATCGTGGATGGATGCGGTGGAAGTCCTGACAAGCGAACTTTCCGAATCCGAGCGGCGCGACTTTTACTCTGCGAATACGATTCGCGTTTATGATCTGGACTGAACGAGACGTCGATCACTGGCGGAATCGCAAGAGTTCTGTCAGGATCCGGGTGACGTTGTCGTTGGTCTCGTAGAAGTCCATCCCCATCAGAAAAATCCAGCCGGAGCCGATGCGGCGACCGACAATGGCCGCTGTTTCGCGGCTGCCAGGTTTTGTCAGCAAAGGGATCCATGCTCCACCTTCTGCAACCTTGTACATCATGGTGGAATTGGCAGCTTTCACGTCGCCGGCGGTAAATGGCGCGAGCATTTCGCCGATCCCGGTCAATTCCAGAGGTGAACCATCGCCAATGGAGCCGCTCGATTCGATGCGGCCCAGGCCGAGCCTCGCAAATTGATCGACTGTGCTGCTCGATAGTCCAACGAATACAGCGATGCCGCCATTCTGGATGTAGGATTGAAGTTGTTCACCCAGTGGCTGATGCTGGGCTCCCGTGATCGAACTCTCAAAGGCCGCTGAGTCCATTTTTTCCCACTCTGCCCAGACGAACGCCGAGCTGCGCTCCAGTGCAGCGGTGAAATCTTCTCCGGTTCCTTTGGCTCCGTCCATGATGATCAATTCTCGCGAAAGGTTTGCTCCTTTCAGGCAGTCCTGCAGCTTCTGGAACTCGTCGTTCTGGTCGGAGTGTTGTCCCCAGACGAATATCGGACCGTTAGGGCGAGTGCCGCTTGGATCGATGAACGTGATGCTTTCAACGGATGTCACTGCGGTGTGAAATGGCGTGCCTTTCCAGATTTCAAGTTCCAGCGTTCCGTCTTTCAGTTGAATCGTAGGTGAGGTCAGTGAAGCGCCTGCTGAAAAGTTGATCAAAAATTCCCGTCCTTTGGGGGCCGCCGTATTCGCTGCCGCGCTGTCCACGCCGGATTCGCGGTCTATAGGGAAGAGCATCGACTCGATCAGCTTTAGCGGGAATTCACCCGATAGAATCGGACTGGAGATGGTCAATCGATCGCGATCGCTGGTCACCGGAGCGATGTTGCCAGTGATGATTTCGCCAGTGGTCAACCGGGCTACATGGCGACCGTCCGCGGAGGGCAGTGGTTCCAGACGCTTGCCGTCAGATTGCAGCGGATTGATGCTCAGGATTTCTTTTAGCGGAACAGTAAGCTCGTCCGATTCGCCAAATGCCAGCACCAGCCCGGCTGTGGAGATCCGAAGCAGGCGACCGGGCACGCAACTTCCCGAACGAAATGTCACGAGCCGCTCACCCGAGTCTACTTGGATCTCCGCAGGCGAAGGTTTCGGAACGTCACTATCGTCGGGGCGTCGAATTCTTCTCAGGGACTGGACTCTGTCTGCTGACAAGGAATCTCGTGCCTTGCCTCGCCCAAGGATCGGTTCAAATTGAATCCTACCATCAGTGATCGCCAGCAGGTGGCCGGTAAGCGATGCCTGAAGCGTGCGTTCGGTGACCATCACGGGCGCATCCGTCTGCTTTGCATTCTCGTCCTCGATGCGCGGAGCAGGGATCGCCGGCCACTCGACTTGCGAGCGGAGGTTCACTTCCCACAGCGCCTCGGATTCACCCGCCTGCATTAGCGCAGGGAACATGAGCAGCAAACTTGCAACGACCGATGAAGTGATGGGCTTAGTCAGCATAGATAAAGTTCACGGCTCCATTGATCCACGTGCGAATGATCTGCCCGCTGCTGGCGATTTCGTATAAGCCGGTCGATGATCCCAACAGGGCGTGACCGTTGGACAGAGCGGCGACCGCACTCATTTGGCCGATGTCATTCGAAGGCGTAAACGTCCACTGCCTTTTTCCCTCAGCAGTAAAGCTGACAATCGCAGAGCCGCCCTGGGCCCACTGGGCCACCAGCAGGCTGCCATCTCGCCCGCGCCGCGCATAATATGGCTTATCCAACTGGTCTTTCTCAAGCAGAAGTTCGCCTTCCAGGGAGTATTCGCGAACGGTGCCGGAGGCTGAGGAGACGATCATTACGCGGTTGCCATGTATCAGTGAAAAATGATCGATGGTGTCAGAGAAAGTGCCGAAAGCCGTCCGTCGCACAAGCTTGCCAGCGCATTCCACCTCAACGATTTCGTTGGCGGCGGCCAGCAGGAGATTGCCATTGGAGGATAACGCGAGGGTCGGCATTCCAGCCAATCCGGTCAACGAGCCGATCCCCCGGCTGTCCTTGTCAAAGAAACGGATCGACATGCTTTGTTGTGGCACTTGGCCGGGAATACCAAATGCAATGGCGCGCGCCCCCTGATGCATGGGAATCGATGCGATGGCCGTTCCTCCCCGAAGTTCGACAGAGTGCATGTGCCATCGAAGCGATCCAGACGGGGTGAATTCGATCACGTTCGAGCGATCGATTGCCGCTTTCTGGCCCCGCGCACGACCGCTTTCGGACGCGGGTGGTTCCTTGAGTTGGATGCCGACGATCACCCGTCCAGCTGGCTCAGCAACAGGTGGGTGGATCCGTCCCCCAGCGGTGAGCCAGTCTCGCCAGCGTTTTACACTTGCTGCGCGGCCAAGAGGATCATCGTAACCAGCGAATCCAAAGTCCTCACCCGTGCACTTATAGAGCAGCTCCGCAGCCTCGCATCGGATTGCTGTGGATGATGACTCTAGCAAAGATACCAATACCGGAATCCCTCCGTCATTTCCCGCGAGCACTGCGCCCTTTGCTGACGCCAGTTGCAGTTCGGGATCGTTGGCGGTGAGCAATTGTTTCAGCTCCGCCGCGCCAGCACGTGCCGTAAGCGCCGCCAGTGCCATCGTCGTCCTCTTTCGGGCTGAAATAGAATGCTCTGGTTGTAGCTGTGATTGAAGGATTGGTGTGTCTGCCAGGGACACCGTGGCGACGATCGCGTTTTCCACCGCTGCCAGCAGCTGCGCGTCACCGCTTTCGAGAGCGCTGGCGGAGGCGAGAAGTTCTGCAATCAATCCGCGGACTGGTTTTTCCGCGATGATCACCAGTGCATGATGCAGCGGATCTTCCAGCGCAAGCGGACGACGCACAGCGAGGATCTGCTGTAGCCGCCACGTGAATTCCTCATTCCATGCAGATGATTTCCCCGACGTTACCAGGAGCGGATCAATCGGAAAGGCGAGCCTAGCGAGTTCGCGACTGGCGGCTTCGCGATTGCGGTAGTCGTCCGCACAGAGATCGGCGAGTTGCGCGCGGGCGAGTTTCAGCGTGGCATCGTCGATGAGTAGCGGTCGAAGGGCTTCGGCAATATCCGCATCGTCGCTCTCGATCGATACTGCAACCCCTTGCTCGTTCAGGTAAGCAATACTTCCGGCGATACCTTGATCCGTGCCTTCAGCAGGTAGTGCAATCAGAACGCCCGCAGCAATAGCATCACGGCACCATTGCCAGATCCGCCTCCACGGAGATGGTAACTGGTTTCCGATACCGAACAGGGAATCGCCGCGCATTACCCGATACTAACCGCAGTAGCGCCAGGGAAAAAGGCCAAAAACGTTGCGCCGCTCAGCTGGCTTTTTTCAGTTTCTGGCAGGCGCGGCAGGATGGACGGTCTGCCGTCGACTTCAGCTGGAATCGGAAATCATCTTTTGCGATCTTCCAGCGTATCGATGCCATGCGCCCCATGAATCCTTCATTGTTCATCAGCACTTCCTGTTCCGCGAGTAGGGATTCGAGCAGTTCTTCATCAAATGCAACACTGTGAGCGGCGGATGTGGTGAGCTGCATGCCGAAAAGTGTTTCCAGATCAGTGGAACAATGCCCGCAGCGGAAGACAAGGAGACGCTTGATCACATGGACAGCCATTCCCAGCACCGCACCGGAAAATTCCGACTGCCAGTGAGTAATGTTGCTCGGAATTTTTTTCAAAGGAGTGCGGGCAAAGTCGGTGACTCGGTCATCGTTGGGGCGCCAGCAGTCGTACGATTTCGCGGCTTGTGGCATGGATAGCAATTCTCCCACTAGCTGCAGTTCTTCCAGCAGGGCGATCTCGAGTTGGTCAAGATCACGGTTCTTCTTGATCCGCAGATACGTATCAAATTTCTCGACCAGCGTCTTCGGCTGGTGGTAGTCGTTCAGTTGACCAGCGATCGATTGCAGGCACGTGTTTGCTGCCGAATGAACAGCGCCAACCGCATGCATCGCTGAGCTGCGTGCGAGGAAGGTCGTGTTGTCCCGCGTGAACGGATGCTGGTTGAGGGCCAGGTTCAGCAATGCGTAGGCGTCGTGGAGATAGTTGGCAAATGGATTGAGAACGGAGACCATGTTGGATGATAGTTAGAATTGAACGATGGAGTGAGATCTGGCTGGCTGAATGTTAGCCGCCGTGGGCAGAGGACTGAGTGTCTTCGATCAGCGGTCGGCCGCTGTGGCGATGGTCCCCGAATTGTGACATGAGGTAGTCAAGATCGGGGTCAGATCCCTTCTGAACGAAGGCCAGTTGCTGAAGTTCGGACTCGGGAAGGGTAGCTAGTGCAAGGATCAGTTCGTCGTGCATGGTTTTGAGTTGGTTTGAATTAAATGATGGGTTGTTAAGCTCTGCGCTAAATAAAGCTTAAGCCGTGCCAATTCGGTGTTGATGGTGTGCAACGTATTAATGATCAGTATGATATTGTATTTTCGTATGCTCCGTGTAGGCCGAAGTTTTCAGTCTAGCTGGAGCCTCGCATCGGATATATGGAGCCAGGGCTCCGCTTTCCGCAGTGTTCGTTTGGAGTGCTCAGACTTGACTGAGCTTTTTCTGTTCGAGCACTGTTAGTCCGCCAAAAAAGCGCCGTCGAGCCGACCGCACTCCAGAAGAATTACCGAAACTAGGTGTGGATTTCAGAGCGACTGTAATATCCATCGATTTCTGAAAGACAAGCACTGTGGAAACCGTTCCCTCGTCATGTTTCTAAAAGCAGTGAAGCTTAACCCTAACATTGTTCGATGGGTAGTTGTCGGGATCGGAGGGATTGTCATCGTAGTGTTGGTTCTGTGCTGGATTACGGCGGGCAGAATCATCAGCCCGGAACGAAAGAAACTTGAGCGCTGGCATCACGACTTGCTGCAATCGCCGGATGAGCATGGAATGATTGTGCAGCCCGTGCAGCTCTGTGGTGCTGGTATCCCGTGTCTGGTCGTTGCGCCTGACAGGCAAGCAGGTGCAGGCGAGCGCGGCGCGAAAGTCAGGCAGCAAGTGACCGCAGGGCTACCGGAATTTGGAGAAGTGATTGCTCACGTTGTCCTGCTGCACGGGCGGAACGGCCGAAAGGAGGATCTGCTGCCTGTGGCCGAGCGGTTCTCTGCGGCAGGTTTCTTGTGTGTGATGCCCGATCTTCCGGGACACGGTGAAAGCCCGATTCAAACTACTGGATTCGGTGCCGGGGCGGGGGAAGATACCTTTGCTTCCGATCTTCTCGATGATCTTGAAGTAGCTTGGGATCTTCCCCAGCGTCCCCGTGTGCTCTGGGGAATGTCAATGGGTGGAGCGTTTGCAGTAAGCAATGCGCGCCGCGACAATCGCTGGAGCGGGCTGATCGTCGTTTCCTCTTTCGACGATTTCGGCGCGCTGCTTCGCGGAAAACTCCCGTGGAATTGCCTCGTAAGCCGGTTCGCCAGGGCACGGGGAGGTGTAGAGTTATCGACGGTGCGTCCCGTGGACTGGGCGGCCGAAATTCCTACACCACTCTTGATGTTTCACGGTGATCGAGACTCGTTGATTCCGCTGAGTGCCGGGATTCGTCTCTTTGATGGTTTCGCATCCACGGACAAAACCTGGCTAACCGTCGACGGCGCCGATCATTCAAACGTGCTTATCACTGCGGCACCCACGTATGCTGAAATGCTGGACTGGATGTTGCGCCGGATGGCTGATTGACCGATTAACCAGTTCCAACCTCTCCCTTTCAGAGATGCGCTGCGGGTCTACCGAATTTCCATAAAACACCCATGCCGGAAAAACGTTCTAATCCCGACAGAACCGGAAGCGGTAGCCGGGGAAAACTTTCGAAGCGATCGGTGGATGCTCCGTTTTTCTCACATGCCACTCGTTTCGCGCGGAGCGGTAACTCGCTTGCAGTCGCCTCACGCCGGGGCGATTCGCACACATTTGAAAATGCAAAAAGTACTGAGGATACCCATTGACGCGACGGGTGCTTATCTGCCAATGTCTCTCTGGAACGTAATCGAACATTCCGAAAAAATGAGAAGAGGGAACGAGAGAAGTTTAGATTTAGATTCTGGATCCATGGGATCCACAGGCGAACTTTCTCCAAACAAGTCCTCCATTTCAGAGTCGAATTCACCATCCCAAACGCTCAGGAGAGCATTCCTGAGAGAGCCGGGTGCCGGGCTTGGGACTGCTCTAGGTACGGTAGCGATACTCAGCAGAGGAGGGCAAGTGGAGGAGGTAGTTCGTACTGCTACGTCGTTCCTATCACAGCGGTAGCCGAAGAAGAGGAGAAAACACAATGCCAACTAAAGAACACGATACAGCCTCAGGTGCCATCAATACCGGAAGGGATGAGTTCTATCTGAGAATAGTCGATATTACAAGCGGACCTCATCCTGTCTAAGATTGAATTGGACCATGAGAAGAGGAATTACATCTCTGCTTGTTCTTTCGTCAGGGTTGGGTCTTTGGTATCTGGTTGAGCGAGCTACGGTACGAGAGGGCCATCCTCATCAGCCGGGGGAGCAAAAGTATGCTCTATCGACGTTGGTCGCAATGAACGAAGAGGCTAAAGCGATACTGGCGGCTATGGAGGAAGACTTGGGCGGCGGAAGTGATGAAAATATCACTCAAACAAATACAGAGTTTGTGGCGGAGCTGGACTCATACACTGATGCGCAGTTCGCTTCTATGATGTTCGGTCGATCACTGCAGAACGATAAAGTGCGCGAAAAGATTGGCCTGACCGATGAAGATGCTTCACAGGCATCCCATAGACGATGATTTGAAGGGTGGAGGTAGCGTAACCCGCTGATTTTCAGTGGGCCTGTTTTTGTGGGTCTGGATCTGTCAAATTTGTTTTGCTCTATCTTTGCGCTTAGTCGCTCATAACTTCATTGGTTGTCGTGTTAGGCTCCCACATGCTGTCCCACATTT
>JAGROY010000224.1 GCA_020439995.1 Verrucomicrobiia bacterium | reverse complement strand
ATGTTCTCCGGCTTGATGTCCCGGTGGACGACACCGTGATCGTGCGCGTACTGGAGCGCATCGCACATTTGCGGGACGATGGCCAGCGCCTCCTCGGGGCTCAGCCTTCCGGCCAATATGGTCTGCCGCAGGTTTGCGCCGTCGACGAATTCCATGACAATGTAGTAGGTACCCTCGGCCTGGCCGAAGTCGTGAACCGTTACAATGTTAGGGTGACTCAGATGCGCCATGGCTCGGGCCTCTCTGGTGAACCGCTCGGCGAATGCCGGGTCGTCGCCGGTCTCGCGCGGCAAGATTTTCACCGCCACCAGGCGATCCAGGCCGAGCTGGCGAGCCTTGTAGACCGCGCCCATTCCACCGCGGCCGACAAACTCAAGCAGCTCCAGTTGCGGAAACATCGGTGCCAGGGTTTCGATCGATGGAGGTTCGAACGCGGTGTTGTCGTTCTTGCGCGTCGTTGCAGCCGTCTCAGAGCCCCCAATGCCAGCGGCGACCAGGCAGGCGGGGCAGAGTCCGGCGGGCGCGTCTATCGGCAGGGCGGCATTGCATTTGGGGCAGTTGCGGCTGTCGGTTGCAGTTGGATTGGTATCAGTCATGGCATTGTCCTCAAGGTTCAGGTTTCTACCACTCCTCTACAGGATCGCCTCGATCTGGTAACACGGGGCCACTCCCGCTTCCTAGTTTTCTCTCAAGATTTCCATGATCTGGCGCATTTCGTCGTCGATCTCTGATTCGTCGTCCAGCGTTCGGGCGACTTCGGCGCGGAAGAGTTGTCGGTAGCGGTTTCGCATCCGGTAGGCGGCCTGCTTGGCGGCGGAAGCCGAAATTCCCAGCTCGCGTCCGGCTTCCTCATACTCGCTCATCGTCGTCTCGCCGAGGATCGCGCTTTTCAATGCCTCGAAGTAGGGCCCTTTTCCCGATTCCTCGACTTCGTTTCTCAAGTGACCCAACACTTGGTCGAGCAAAGTGAGAACCCAACGGCGATCGAACAGTTTCTCAGGCGAGAGCCCCGTGTCCGTCAGCTCGATCTGGTAGCGCGATTCGCCCGATTCAAAGTCCAGTGAAAGCGGCACCGTTCCGCCACCCCGCTTTCCGGCCCGGTTTTTCTCCCACTCATTGGTCAGGAAATGCTTCAGCGCTGTGAGCAGGAACGCTCGGAACCGACCCCGCGTGCGGTCAGCTCGGGAAATCGCGTGCTTCTCAAAAAGGTGCAGGAAGAATGCCTGCGTCAGATCTTGGGCATCGTGGGCACTGTTCACCCGACGTCGAACGAATACATAGAGCGGATACCAGTAGCTGTGGCAAAGCTCCGAGAGAGCTTCCCGCCCCCGTGGTGAGTCGCTCCCCGCCGAAACGACGAGGCTCCAGTGCGTGGTGGCAAATTCTCGAGGTGCCGAAGCCGGTTTGACTGGTTCCTCAGCGGTGTCTTCGTGTGGGTTCATGCAAGCGATCGATCGTTTCCAACACTACTACAGGATGGCGCAGGCACGGTAACAAGCCATCGAAAGAGATTGCGAAGCGGCGCTGTCAGTAGCTGGTGCCACAGTTCGAACTGTAAGCGTGCCTGCGCCTTATCATCGCACGATGAAAAGGAACTCCGGATAATGAGGATCAAGTTGCCGCGATATTTATTCCGACGATCCTTACTCTCTCACACGATAGTAGCGTTCCTGAGATTCGGCAGGGATTGCTGTATCGTCCGCGCTGGTAGTTTCACCCTCCGCTCCGACAATGCCGTCATCGAGTTCCCGCCAGATCACAAAATCATCCGTCCACTCGAGCGCGTATTCCTTTCCAGGCGTTGACTTCCAGGTGATAGTGGCTTTGTTAGCGCCGCGATCAACGGTGATGTCCGCTATCTGTGTGGGCGCAGGCTGAAGCAGGGCTGCGCGGCTCTTGATGTAGGCGACAGAGACCGCATTGCCGTGGATAATGGCGTCATCGATGAGACCGGAATACTGTAGGCCATTTGCAGGACTTTCGAAGTTGCCAAAGTTCATCGCGCCAGTACCGGGTTCGACAGCCTCGTACTCCGACTCGCCGACCTGCACGCCATTCAACCATGCGGTGATCTTGCCAGTCGCCGCGCTGCCGACCACTGCAATGTGTGACCAATGCTCCAGCGGTACTTCCGCAGTGTCGTTGCTGTTCATGATGTTGTTGCTGCCATTGATGAACAAATCGATTCCGTTTTCGACATCGATGGCACCAGTACTGCGGAACGATAAATGCCACTGTGAGCCACCTTCCCACTTCGCCCAGAAGCGGTCCCACTCGCCAGCATTATCGGCATCCGGCCAGACGAATGCCTCCAGCGTCCAGTTCTCCGCCAGATCGAGATCATCCGAATCTTCTGCCCGCAGGCGCTGCAGTCCTTCATCGAATGCCGAGATCCTGACCGCCTGGCCGATAATGCCGGGGGCAAATTCGGGATCGCCAGTCGCCTCAAGATTGTCCTGGTTCGCTCCGTCAGGCCCGTTGTCCTCCAGATTGCCGTCGAAACTCCATCTTGAGACAATGTTAGGCAGCACGGGATCTGCGACCGTTGGATTCAAGCCGTTGGCGATTTCGTTGCCGTCGCCATTTTGATCGCCGTCAGTATCGGCCTTGTTGGGATCAGTGCCGGGCTGGCTCGCGTCCACGAACGGAAGCTCAGGATTTTCAACATTGTCGTCGAGTCCGTCACCATCGCTGTCTTTCTTGCGGGGGTCTGTTCCTGTGTCCCCGATGCCCGCCCAGGTACCGGTATTGGTTTCCACTCCATCACTCAAAGTATCACCGTCGGTGTCAGGATTGTTGGGATCGGTGCCGAGCACGACTTCCTGTGCATTTGTTAGACCGTCGCCGTCTGGATCCCCATCGGGATCGTTTGGCTGGATGAGCGCGCTGCGAGCCTTCAGATATGCCTCATCCACTGCGATTGAGTGGATCATCGCTTCGTCGATAAGTCCCGAGTACTGCAGGCCATTCGCCGGGCTCTCAAAGTTTCCGAAATTCATCGCGCCATCTCCGGGAATCACTTCCTCGTAGACCGTTTCGCCGACCTTCACTCCATTCAGCCAGGCAGTAATGGTATCCGCCTCAGCGTCTCCAACGAACGCGACATGCGACCAGGTTTCCAGTGGCACCTCCGCCGTGTCATTGCTGTTAATGACGTTGTTGCCACCGTTGAGGAACAGATCCAGGCCGTTTGCGACATCCACTGCACCCGTGCTGCGAAAAGAAGTATGCCATTGCTCACCACCGTCTCCCCACTTGGTCCAAAATCGATCCCACTCGCCTGCGTTGTCCGCATCCGGCCAGACGAATGCCTCCAGTGTCCAGCTTTCGGCCAGATCGAGATCATTCGAGTCTTCCGCCCGCAAGCGCTGCAGTCCGCCTGCAGTGATGTTGATCGCCTTGCCGCCGAGCCCGGGAACGCCAGGGGCGTACTCAGGATCGCCGAAAGGTTCTAGCGTGTCCATCGTGGTGCCCGTCGGAGCAGTGTCGTCGAGATTGTCTTCGAAGCTCCATTTTGCCACCGCATTCTCAGCGCCTCCACCGTTGAGCAGGGCGGCCCGACCTTGTAGATAGTCGCTTGTTACTGCAACATTGTGAATCATCGCCTCGTCTATGAGTCCCGAGTATTGGAGATCGTTGGCCGGGCTATCGAAATTGCCGAAATTCATCGCGCCGTCCCCTGGCGCAACGGCAGTGTATTCAGCCTCTCCAACCTTCACTCCATTGAGCCAGGCCGAGATCGTGCCCGCTGCTTCATCACCCACAAAGGCAACGTGCGACCAGGTCTCCAGCGGCACTTCAGCAGTGTTGTTGCTGTTGATCACATTGGTGCCTCCGTTGATGAACAAATCCAGGCCATTCTCAACATCCACCGCACCCGTGCTGCGGAATGAGGTATGCCACTCGTTGCCGCCGTCTCCCCACTTAGTCCAAAGGCGATCCCACTCGCCAGTGTTGTCCTCATCCGGCCAGACGAATGCTTCCAGGGTCCAGTTCGCGGCGAGGTCAAGGTCGTCCGAATCCGCCGCGCGCAATCGCTGGAGCCCGGCGGCAGTCAGCTTTACCGCCCGCCCGACGATGCCATCGGCAAATTCAGCGTCTCCGGTAGCCTCAAGATCGTCAGCTGTTCCTCCTGCCTCTGCCGTGTCTGCAAGCCCGTCTTCGAAACTCCACTGCGACACGACTTCTGCTTTTGAGAACGGGGCGTGCACAGCGACGGCTAAAAGCAGAGCAAGTCCAGCCTTACCAGAAATGGGATTTTTCATAGCGTGTTCCTACCAACTTATTCCGCATTGGGAAACCAAATTGATGCTTCCCGGCGTTCCGAAAGGATTTGAAATCCCGTTCTCCGTATGCCCTCTGTTGTAGGTCGTAGAAAAAATGCACCCCACCTGTAACGCTCACCGGCGGATCCCTCAGTAACCGTGAAAGAAACCAGCTTTCACCCGCAACTGAAATGAACACACCAACGACCATCCGGCATTTATCCACTTTTTCACTTAAGAACGCACTGACCGCCGCCATCCTCGCCACCGTCAGCCTGCTATCTATCACAAACGAGGCCAGTGCACTGTGCGAAGCCGAATCAGCGAGCCACGAAGAAGCCCTTCGGGTGCGGGACGGTGCTGAGGAGGCGCTTCGCGTCGCAACGTCGAGACTCATCACAGCCAGGCTGATCAATGCCCGAATGGGCCGCCTGGGTGCAGTCGACCTTGCACCATTGGAGAGCAACGTTGCAGCAGCGCAATCAGCAATGGATCGCGCTGAAGAATCTGCCGCTGAGACAGCTGAAATACTGAAAGGTTGCGAGGCGGAACCCGAGCCGGTCTATTCAGCAAACTGCGACGATGAACGGAAAGCGCACGAAGCGGCGAGGGCAAATGTCGAACGCGCACAGGCAGCGAACAGGATGGCTGAGGCAGCTCTGGCTCGCATCCAGCGACTCGTCGAAGCAGGCGCAACTTCTGTCCGGGAGCTTGAGGAAGCGCGGAGACAACAGGCGATGACCAGGGCGGAGCTGGAACAGGCAGAGAGCCGGGCGGCGAGCGCTGCGTCTACGCTGGAAGGATGTGAATCGCAGTCGCAGGAAGATCCGCCACCAGCCGCAGATGATCCACTAACCATTGCACTACTTCCGTCCATAGAAGGCGTTTCACTGCTGATCACATTCAGTGGCAATGTCGGCCACACCTATCAGTTGCAGAAGTCGGTCGATTCGATCCGGTGGGAGAATCTCGATGCGATGGTTTCCCCTCAACAGGCCGATCAACAAATGGCATGGACGCTGGTGAGCAGCGAGGAGAGTTACCGGTATCTGCGCGAACTGGAGGAGATTAACCGCACCCGTTACTCAGCCGGTCCGGTAGTCATCAACGATGGAGGCTCGATCGAATTCTACCGCATCGCCGTGGACGAGACGAAGGGTGAAGTCATCGAGAACCCGGGAGAAGCCATTGATAAAGAGGCGACAGCTTATACGGAAGAGGCAGAAGCCGTTGCGACCGCTGAGTAACTCTCCGGCTCACTCTGTACGCTTCTTCAAAGCAGGCTCCAGTGTTTTCCAGACTGTCGTGGCAACGATTTCCTGCCCCTTTTCATTTGGGTGAATGAAGTCGGGCTGGTTCAATTCCTGAATGCCCTCGACGCCATCAAGCAGTAGCGGAATGAGTGCGATGCTGTTCTTTTTGGCAATGTCAGGAAAAACCTTGCGATACGATTCCGTGTAGTCCTCGCCCATGTTCTCTGGCATTTCCATTCCGGCAAGAATGAGAGTGATGTCAGGATTGGCCTTCCTCGCGGTATCGATGATTGTCTGAAGATTCTTCGCAGTTTCCTCCGTTTCGATGCCGCGCAACCCGTCGTTGCCGCCTAGCGCGATGACCATGATGTCGATCCGCTTTTTCATCAGCCAGGTCATCCTCCTAAGCCCACCTGCAGTGGTGTCACCGCTGACACCTCCATTGAGAATCTCGACGCCTGAAAACCCAGCATCCGCAGCGCGCTTTTGCAGCAGAGCCGGATAAGCCTGCGCGGGGAGCAGCCCGTAGCCCTTGGTCAAGCTGTCGCCTAAAATCAGCACCCGGGTGTTCGGCTCCAGCTCTTCAGCATCAGCGAAGCCCATCATTGTTCCAAAGGCAATACAAGCGAGCCATAGTCCCCAACAGGCACGCACCATCGATCTAACTTTCGGATTTATGTGGAGTTCAGTAGGCATTGGGGAATGTCCCCGCAGGCGAGCCGGTGTCAAACGGGAGCGCTCAAGCCGTAGCGATTCTGGAATGATTTGTGGTGTTGCCGCATTCGCAAGAATGCTTGCAGAGCAACAGGCACCTACACACTTTTACTCTTAGGTGCGTCTGTTACCTGGGCTGAGAGAAGCCCCCGGTGCTGCGCGCCTCCGATTCGATCGAGGATCCGCTGGCAGATTTCGCCCATTTGCCGGGCTTCACCATCGGTGAGGTGCTTCGCAAAGCAATCGATGATCAAAGGCTGGTAGGTTTCCCAGGCTTCGTCCAACGCGCGTCGACCCGAAGCGCTCAGCCTTACCTGAAATACCCGGCCGTCGCTACGGCTTTGCTTGCGTAGCAGGAGCCCGCGATCCACCAGCCGGGCAACTCGTCGTGACATGCCGCTTTTGCTCAGAAGCACCGCGTCAGCTAGTTGACTCATGGTGAGGGATTCGTTCAAAGCCTCATTCACGGTCAACAGCACATCGTAGTCATCGAATGAAATGCAGCCCTTCTTTTGCAGGCCTTCATCGATCTGCTGGCATGCCAGGGCGTGCACAGTAAGAAACATCCGCCAGGCAACGTGCTGGGAGAGGTGTTCGAGACGGTTCGAGGCAAACGATTTCATTCAGGAAGGGGTGGCGTTGCAAGGACGATCAGAAATAGTTGCGTTTGCAAATAATTTTGAAGGTTTGGCACCGGACGTGCTCAGAATAAGTCAGCTTTTCAAGTGAGTAAAGATGTCCAGTACTACTACCGAAGCGACTCTTGTGCCGCTGGAGAAACCACCTTCCGGGACAAGACCTGTTCGTGTTTCTGCGTTTGAATTCGGACGCAGGCTGCCATTCCGGTCGCGTCTGCTCTGCAGCGTGGCGGCGTGGCTTATTTTTCTGGCGGCGTGGCATTTCTTTGCAGCTTCAGGAGCTGTGAATCAGACGCTGCTGCCAGGGCCAACGGCAGTAGGCACCGCGCTGGTCGAGTTGTTCGCCGAGCGCGATTTTGCGGCAGACGTCGGGCAAAGTGTGAAGCGCATTCTGGTGAGTTTTGGAATTGCCCTGGCGATCGCTTTGCCACTTGGCATGTTGATGGGAGCCTTTGCTCCCATTGAAGCGTTTCTCAATGCTCTTGTGTCGCCGTTCCGCTACTTGCCGGCTCCTTCGTTCGTTCCTCTTCTCCTGATGTGGCTGGGTACTGGCGACGGGCAGAAGATCGCGCTGCTCGTGATCGGAGTAGTGTTTTTTCTCATCACCCTGTTGATGGACAATACCCGTGCGGTCAGGGTCGAGCTGGTGGACTGCGCACGGACACTTGGAGCTGGCCGAATGAAAGTGCTGTGGCATGTGATTCTTCCATCAGCACTCCCCAATTTTTTTGATACTGCCCGCCAGATGCTCGCGGTGAGCTGGACGTATCTGGTTATCGCCGAGATCGTCGCAGCCAGCGATGGAATCGGCGCAATGATGATGCGTGCCAAGCGGTTCGTCCAGGTCGACGATATCATGGCGGGAATTCTCACGATCGGTATTCTGGGACTGATTACCGACGCCGCCATTCGCGGAATGCACCGCCTCTGCTTCCGCTATCTCTACTGACCCCACCACAACACAAACAAACGCGCATCCATCCATGAAATTCACGAGTCGCATTCTACCGTTACTGGCCGTTCTGGGCATGTCCTTCTCAGGTTGCAGCCAAAAAGAAGAATTAGCTTCTGCCACTTCTGAAAGTCCTCAGAAAGTCAAGATTTCACTCTTTTCCTGGCCGGGCTATGCTTTCTGGTTCGTCGCGAAAGAAAAGAATCTGGTTCCCGAGCTGGATCTGGATCTGGCGATTATCGAAGACCCGTATGAGAGTTTTGCGCAGATGGCAGCTGGACAGATTGATGTCACCTCTTCGACTGTTGAATACGGTCCGATTGCGGCAGACCAGAACGTGCCCGTGAAACTGGTGACCTACACGAATCCATCCTATGGGACGGACAAGATAATCCTGGCACCGGGAGTCACCGGCGCAAAGGATCTCATCGGAAAAGAAGTGGCGGTTCTCGAGGGCGGATTGACGCAAATCTACATGGGGATCTGGCTGGAAGAGAATGGTGTGAAATTTGATCAGGTGAAATACAGCAACCTGATCATGGACGACGCCGTGGCTGCGATGGTGAGCGGGAAAGTCGCAGCGGGGGAATTCTGGGAACCCTTTGGTGGAAAAGTCTTGAGCAGTCTTCCTGGCTGCACGGTGGCTGCCACTTCGAAAGATCCCTATTTCAAAAAGACCGCACTGCTGGGTGATGGAATGTACATGAGCGGCTCGTTTCTCACGGGAAAACCGGAGCTTGCCAAGTTGACTCTCAAAGCCTACTTCGCTGCCGTTCAATACTGGAAGGAGAATCCAGAAGAAGCAAATGCGATCATGGCCAAGGGACTGAACTTCCCTGTCGAGGATGTGGAAACAGTCATCGGCTCCAGTGGCCAGGCGACGGATGGAGGAATCTACGCTTTCAATTTCGAAGAGGCAGCCCGCTTCATGGGAATCATGGACGGTACGCCGCCGTTCGGTGCGAACGGGGAAATCACGAGTCACTGGAAACTTACCAATGACTGGTGGGTAAAGTTCGGAGCCGTCAAAAAGGACCATCCGATGGAGTCAGGTGTCGATCTTGCTCCCTTCAAGGCACTGGTCGCTGAAGGCCTGTGACCATGGCGAACTCCCCTGACGTAGAAATTCCAGAAACGATTGTGATCCCGGCGGGCGAGTACCTCATGGGAGGCATCGCGGAGGACAAGTATGTGACGGCCGTGGAGCTGCCTCCCGCACGCATCAATTTCGCTGCAGGATTTGCAATGGGAAAGGCACCGGTAACTCAGAGCCAGTGGCACTCCGTAATGAGACAGCTTCCCCATGGCTGTGCCCCAGGCGCAGTTGCAGCATGCCCTGTTGTGAGCGTCTCGTTTCACGATGTGAGCAGCTTTCTGCTGAAGCTTTCGGCAATGGCGGAAATGGTCTTCCGGTTGCCGAGTGAGGCAGAATGGGAGTATGCCTGTCGCGGCGGCAGCATGACTGTGTTTCCAACGGGAACCTCTTTGAGTCTCGAAGCCGCGAACTACCTGTATGATGAAAATGGAACGGCTGTGGGCACCGGAGCGTTGACGCCAGTGTCCCGCTATCCGCCCAATCGCTTTGGTCTCCACGACATGCTCGGAAATGTTTGTGAGTGGACGGCAGATGACTGGCATCCCAATCACCGGGGCACATCCACGGACGGGCGCCCACGGGTGTCCGCCAGCGATCCGCCGCGCCGGGCGATTCGAGGTGGAGGGTGGGATCATCTTCCGCGCGTATTGCGCCCATCATGGCGCAACTGGGCACCCGAAACCGCCCGCTGGGATAACCTTGGGTTCAGAATCGCCCGATCTCTCTAGCCTTGCTTTGCCGCAATGAAACTATCGCTCTTCAAAACACTCTGGGGACATGACGGTACCTTACCGGAAGCCATCGGACTCTGCAAAGCAGCCGGATTCGAGGGGATCGAAGCTCCGGCACCGGCAGATCACGAATCCCGTGCCGCTTTCTTTGAAGCCCTCGAGGCGGGAGGCATGCAGTGGATCGCCGAGATCAGCACCTGCACACCTTACGGCCTCTACGTGCCGGACGCGGGTCGCACCGTCGAAGAACATCTCGACTCGCTCAAGCAAAGCGCCATCCTCTGCATGGAAGGCAGTCCGTTGTTTATCAATACAATGGCTGGCTACGATGCATGGAGTGCAACGGACGCTGTGGCATTTCACCAGGGAGTTGTGCGTCTCCAGGACGAACTTGAAATCATCATTTCTGTGGAAACGCACCGGGGGCGATCGACTTACAGCCCTTGGTTGACCCGGGACATTCTTAAAGCCACTCCCGGACTTCGCATCACTTGTGACTTCAGTCATTGGTGTGTTGTGAGTGAGCGCCTCATTCTGGATGAGGAGCCGGAGATCCTGGAACTCGCCGCCGTTCACGCGCATCACATTCAGCCACGTGTCGGCTACAATCAGGGTCCCCAGGTGCCCGATCCCCGGGCGCCGGAGTTTGCCGATGCTCTGGCAGCTCACGAAAGATGGTGGACTGCGGTGTGGGATTCCATGTCTGCCCGAGGATATGAGAATTTCACCATGACACCAGAATTCGGGCCGGACGGTTACCTGCAATGCGAACCTTTCACCCGAAAACCTGTCGCCGATCTGTGGGAGATCAATTCCTGGGTCGGCCAGCGCCAGCGCGAACGCTTCCAATCCCACTTTAAACTCTAACATTCATACACTCGCCAGCATCCATGAGCACCATCGCCGAACTTCCTGCGAGCCCTGCAGCACCTTCTTCTTCCTGCCCGTCCTCACTGGATGAGCTCTTCGCCGCTGTCATTGCAGCTTCCGTCAAGCCGCGCGAACAATCGGAAAGCCTGCCTGCTGCCAGCTACTTTGATCCAGATTTCCTCCGGTTCGAGAAGGAGGAGATCTTTCACAAGGAGTGGATTTCGCTCTGTCACATTTCTCAGATTCCCAGGGCTGGTGACTTCATCCGCGTCGATGTGGCAGAGGAGCCAATGATTGTCGTCCGAAGCAAGGATATGTCGATCAAGGTGCTGTCGCGCACCTGCCGGCACCGCGGAATGGACTTGATGCCAACCGGATTCGGCCATCCAGACGAAGGCAATCAGCGCGTCATCCTGTGCCCATACCATTTGTGGAGCTACGATCTGGATGGACAACTCGTGGGTGCTGCAGAGATGCAGGAAGCGGAGGATTTTGATCGCACAGAAGTCTGCCTGCACAACTTCCGCAGTGAGATCTGGGAAGGGTTCGTCTTCGTCACTTTGTCAGAGGACATTGCGCCGCTTGCAGAAAAGTACGCCACACTCAAAGACCGCTTCGTCGGAAGGTGGGATATGGCAGCGGGGGAACTCGTCTGGTCGGCACACTGGGAATGCGACTTCAACTGGAAGATCCTTCTGGAGAATTTCATGGAAGCCTACCATCACCTCGGTGCGCACATGAAGACCCTGGAGCCCTTTCTTCCTGCGAAGGGATGTTCGACAGAGCCATACGATCCCGAGTATTCCTGCATGCACCTTCCACTGAAGGAGAGCATGGCCAGGGAGATTCGCGCGTCCGGTGATGCCAATACTCCCTTTCCGGTCTTTCCCGGACTCGATATCGATGACTACTGCAAGTGGTGGGTCTTTCTTGGAAACCCTAACTTTCTGCTATTCTCCGCCCCCGACCGCGTTTACTGGTATCGGCTGCTGCCTACAGGGCCGGAGACGTGCACCCTGATGACAACCATGATCATCCCCAGGGGAGCCTCCGAGATTCCTGATTACGAAAAGATTCTTGAGAAGGAAATTCAGGCAGGCATCGACTTTCACATGGAGGACATGGAGGTCTGTGCAGCAACTCAGCGCGGAGTGAAATCCAGAGGATACAAGCCCGGGCGGCTCAGCCACCTCGAACAGCCCATCTGGCATTTTCAAAAATACCTGGCGGAGGTGATCCGCAAAGCGTGCGCATGAATTTCCTTCGGGGCCTCCTGCCGATCCATCTTCCTACCGCGTGCAGCCCAGCCGGTGATCGATCGGAATTCCGAGCCGCTGCAGCGGGAGCCAGCGCGGCCGATCCGATCAAGGTAGACAAAACGTGAGCTAATTCGAAACTTTTCAGGAACACGGCTCTACTAGTTCCTGCATGCGAGTTTACGCTACCAAATCCGCAGACTTTTCTGTCGATTGTTTCTAATTCGAACAAGCGCACTATTTAACGCAGTGCAGACTGCGTGCAGCCCTATTCTTACTTCGCCACGATGTTACCAAGCTCATTCCAGCGGCGGCGTTCGTCGATTTTCTGACTGAGATTTTCGTGCAGGGAACCGCTGAGTGGGAGTTGTTCGATCAGGGTTTGGGCGCCTTCGAAATCGTGGAAGAGGTAACTTTCGAGGGCGGCTCCCAGTGCTCGTTCCCTGACGATATCGTTCCTTATCAGTGCTGCGGCGCGCATGGCTGCTTCTGGTGCAGATGCAGCGATTGCTTTGGAAAAGCCGAGCGCGGCGCTGTCGCGAACGTCGGGAATCTCCAACTCTGTCAGCCATTCTTGTGCAGCATCCACATCCACTCTGGCCCAGGCATCTCCTATACTTTCGTAGCCAGCGACGGTCGCCTCATCCGCGGGAAGGGTGGCCAGCCAGGCGGCAGCATCAACAGGCGATCGTAGCGCCCACTTAACGACGATAGGCTGAATTGCCCGTTCTCTTGCATCGCTTTCGACTGGCATCTGTTCGTAGAGACGAGTGGCCATCGCAGGATCCCGATTGGCGATCTCCTGCATTGCATATCCTGTCAGCCACTGCGCGGTGGTTTCGGGCCACGATTTTAGCAGGCTTGTCAGGGTAGCCTCGCTCAGCGTGCGTGTGGCTTCCTGAAAGTCGTCGTCATCGTTGTAGGCTTGCGTTTGTCCACTAAGAAGCTCTAGCGCATAGAGTTCAAGCTTTTCAGGTTCCTTGCTGCGAAGATATCCTAGCACTCCGGACGCAGCTGCCCCGCGCAGGGCGGGATCTTCCAGCAGGGCGTATGCCTCCATCGCCGTAGTCAAGTCGCGTGCGGCCAATCCACGAAACCCACTCTTGGCTAGCTCTGGAGACTTCGTGATCAACGCTCGATCGATCGCAATTTCTGGGTTTGTATCTGCGGCAGTTTTTGCAATGGCATTGACAAGTGTGGAGTGGAGGTTTTCGTGTTCGGGGGCGTGGAAGCCATCCGCCCAGTCGGTCGCGCCCGCTGGATCCTGCTTCGCCCATGCCTCGACCAATGCCTGGGATCGATCGATCGCTATGCGCGGTGCACGCTCGGATGCGAGAAATTCTGCAGCCGCGCCCGGATCGGATTTTCCCCATGCGGTCCACAGCGAATCCCACGCAGATTCGATGTCGTAGTGATTAAGCCCAGGGAAATGAGCTGATGGATCGAGCAACATTCCAACGACAAGGTCTGGATCCGCTTCTCCCATCGATCTCAACGTCCCGATGATGGCGATACTTCGAATCTGCCCGTTTGGCATCCTCTTTGCGGCTTCCATTGCCGCCTGTGGATTTTGGCGGGCGAATTTCGTAAAGATGTCATCCACGCCCTCTCCGTTCTCCCGGATATTGCCGTTCAGCAACCATTCAACCGCACGACCGGGGTCCGTATCAGCCAGGATTTCCGCAGCTTCGCCGATGATGATCCGTCTCTGAGAATCGTTCGCTGGCAGAGCACTGAAAGCGGCGACAGCGGAATTCGGATCGCGGTCCAGCCAGGCTTTGAAAAGCTGCTTAAAGTACCCTCGACGATCGGAATCAGCCCCGGATCGGCCGGTTAGAAAAGCACATGCCTGCTCTGGCGCCAACTCGACCCAGCGATCGATCAACACCGAAATCGCCATCTTCCTCGGTTCCCAGTTCGTGGTTGCTTCCAGTTCCCGCATCCATTTTGGAAATCCTTCTGGGTGCGTCAGCCGCCCGATCCGGGCGATTACATCCAACATTTCCGCAGCGGGTAATGCGCGATCGTTGATCTTTGAAACATCAACACCGGAGGCCGCGTAACCGTTGCCTGACACTCCCGATTGTGAGGGCACCCATCTAGGGGTCACTTGTGTAACAGGCGCAGTTACCTTGGCCGCAAAGAATGGCTGAAGAACCCATCCAACGGCAAGACCGGCAATGGAAACGATCACTACGAAGGGCAGCTTTGATGCGCTAGAATTCATAGCCGATGTTGAAATTTGAAGAGGCCGGGTTGCTCCAGGGCGTACGGATGATTGGTTTTCGTTCTTCCGGGACATCGAGTTTATCCAGCGCTCTGCTGGCTCTCGAGTCGTCGACCGCCAACCAGGCGGGAAAGACTTTCCGATAGGCTAGCTCCTTTTCCTCTGGATCGTTGATCGAGTTCGCCCACGCCAGTGCCGAATTAAAATCAGGCGCTCGGTACTGAATGAGATCATCCACAAGGGATCGCGCAGCCTGATCTCGGTTCTTGCCGGGTGGGAGCCCAGCGATCCACTGGCTCGTCGCCATCGGATCACTCTTGAACCATTTGCTGGCTAACTCCGAAAATTGCTGCGGCTTCATCAACTCGATCGGCAGTTTCAACACGGCATCGCCAATTTCGTCTGACTTCAAGTGATCGATAGCGGTGCCTAGCATGCTGAAACGGGAATCCCCGGGCTCCACGAAATCCAGATAGTCCAACGCGAGCACTGGCTCGGTTGCTGCAACTATTCGAAGGATGTCCGCACCTCCTGCCATTCGCGCAGGTTCGTCGAGCGATCGCAACCAGGAGAATGTCTCCATTGCTCCGTCATCCTCCAGCAACCTCCCGGCCATGCGGATCGCCAAGTGTTTCTGTAAATTGGCCGACATGTCAGGCGCTCTCTGTTTCAGGAAGGCGATATCGTCGGACATGGCCTTTCCAAGCACTTCGGACAGCATCCGGCGTTGCAGCGATTCTGAAGGCGATGCCTCGACCCCAGCGAGAAAACTTTCTGGATCATCCCGAAACCAGCCTGGTGCCACTGCCCTCGCGAACTCGTAATCGACGGACAATGTCTCGTCCGGAACGATCTTTCCAAGATATTGGAGCGCTCCCAGCCGATCGGTTCTTGCGAGATCCACAATGGCATCCAGTGCTGCTTTCCTCAGAGAGTGGTTCGTATCGTAGCTTTGTCCGCCACCGATCTTGCTGATTGAAGAAGGATCGAATGCAGTGTGTTGCCAGCCGATCTCGTCCAGAATGGACAATATTCGCCCGGTATTTCCTTTCGATTGTGCGATCGCAGCGATTGCGATTGCAGCATTCTTTTCGACACTGTCTGGCAGCGACTTAGCCCAGCGCATCGTCGCATCTGGATCATTCCTTGCGTAGTGAGTTGCGAGTTGCTTGTGGAGATCCGTGCGTGCCTTGGATGGTGGCATCCATCCGATGTGCTGTTCCGCGCGGACAGGATCGTGCTCGACCAGTGCACTGACAAAGCCACGTTCCGCACTGGTGCGAAGGGCTGGCGAATCAAGAGTTGCGATCATCTCAAACGCGCCGTCTGCATCCTGCTGCGCCAGCACCCTGAACACCGCCCAGCTTGCTTCCGCACGGATCACCTCCGGCAGCGTGACCACCCAGGCAAGGGCTTCCGCAGTTCCTTTTCTGGCCAATGCTCCAGCCAGTGAATGCACAAGATTCGAGCGCGGATACTCGTCGCACCATCGCCGCGCACGCTCGATGTCATTCGCCACAACTTGATCGCAGACACTGGCGATAGCGGCGAAGCGCAACTCACCAGATTCAGAGTCGGCGGATGCTGCAGCAGCTTGCCAGTCTGACTCTGCCCACGTTCGGTAGCAGTAGCCCTTCACTCCCCAGTCATCTATCTCCGCTTCCATCGCAAGTGCGCTCTTCGGATCCAATGCCACCCAGCGGGCCAGCACCATCCGCCACATCACCTGTTCAATAGCAGAAAGCTGATCGCCAGGGACGGGCAAGCGGAGCACTCTCGCAATCGACTCAAGGTCAAAAATCGTCGCGCCCGGCAGGAAAGTTCCAAGCAATACCACACGCGTTGAACCCCGAGCTTCAAGAACATCGTGCAGCGTAGGGGTGACATTCGGCTCTTCCGTGACTACCACTTCCGTAGAATCCACAACAGCAACCGCGCGCGCATTCCTTATCGAACCGACCGACTCGGGCAAACTCATGCGCAATCCACCGCCAACAGCAATGGACACTGCAAATGCAACGCCCAACTTCCCCGCCGGTCCATTTGCTCGTCTCATGATCCTTCCATATCCACCTTTCACTACTTCGTCCATCCTAGAGTTAGAGCGGAAAGGCCGCCACTTCCAATTGCCAACAAACTAATAAACTTGCGCCACTTGAGAAATCGAAATACACCGAGAGGATGGCAAACGAGCGTACCCCCGATTTTCGACACAGGATTTTCCCTGTTTTCACCGCAGTTTTACTATTGGGTTCCTTGCCCGCTCACGCGGATCTTATCGGCTACTGGCCTCTTGATGAGACGGAGGGTGAGATCGCTGTCGATGTGATCAATGGCAATAATGGCGAATGGTTGAACCCAGATTTTGATCTGGAATGGGTAGAGGGACGGGTCGGCGGTGCGGCGAGCCTTACGGATTCCGGCGGTGCGGATAACTACTTTATTATTGAATCGATCGACCAGTTTATCGACAAGGAAGCGATGACGATCGCCGCATGGATCAACCCGGAGGAGCAGAGCTCGAGCGGTTACAACGGCATATTTATGACTCGGACGATCAATGGTTTGGAGGGCAACAGCTGGGGCATTGCTTACGAAGCAGATCACCTTGATGCCCGAGTGAACGGGCCGGGTATTGACTCGGCTGCGGGATCCATTCTTCCCGATGGCGGTTGGTACCATGTAGCACTCGTCTGGGATGGCGTGGAGGGAACGTATACCCAATACGTGAATGGTGCCGAAACTAACACTGCGAGTTCCTTTATCGGGCCGATCGTGGATACCAGCGGTCCATGGTACATCGGCTACGACGATTGCTGTGGTGGTACTCGCGACTTTGATGGTCAGATTGATGACATAGGCTTCTGGGATGAAGCGTTGGCACCTGAAACGATCCTGCTGCTTGCAGGCGGTGTGGCGCCTCCGAATCTTGCAGACGCTGACCTGGATGGCGATGGACTGCCAAACACGTATGAGGAAATGTTCGATTTTCTGGATCCGTTAGACCCCAGTGATGCGGCCAGGGATCAGGACGGCGACGGATTGAGCAATGTGAATGAAGTGAAAGCGGGCACTGACCCGGAAGACACTGATTCGGATGACGATGGCTTGACCGATGGCAGCGAGGTGAACGAAATCTTGAGCAGCCCGATCCTTGCCGATACCGACGGAGATGGACTGAGCGACGGCGACGAAGTGAATACGCACAAGACCAGCCCGTTGCTTACGGATAGCGACAGCGACGGATTCACCGATGGCAAAGAAATCGCTGATGGCACAGATCCTAACGATGCACTAAGCCCCGCCCCGCCCGAGCGCGGACTGATCGCCTACTGGCCGCTCGATGACGGCTCTGGCGAAATGGCTGCGGACAGCATCAGCGGAACGCCAGCGGTATGGCAGAATGAGGGAGTGAACCTTGAGTGGGTGGAAGGGCAGATTGGCGGTGCTGCGCAACTCACGGATACTGGCGGCAATAACTATTTCCTCATTCCGAGTATCCCCGGGCTTATCGCCGCACCGGGTATCACGATTTCCGCCTGGATCGCTCCGACGGTGCAGCAATCCTCTGGATACAACGGCATTTTCATGACCCGCACGATCAACGCAGAAACGGGAAACAGCTGGGGAATCGCTTACGAAGCCGAGCACCTCGATACACGGGTCGACGGCCCGGGAATCGATTCGGAAGAAGGATCAATCCTCCCGGACGAGGGCTGGTACCACGTGGTCATGGTCTGGAATGGCGAAGAGGGAACGCATACACAGTATTTGAACGGCGAGGAGTCGGCGACGGGCTCCGGTTTTCAGGGGCGCATCGCCGAAACCAGTGGGCCGTGGTACATTGGCTATGATGACTGCTGTGGCGATACCCGTGACTTCGATGGCATCATCGACGATGTGGCCGTCTGGGACAAAGCGTTGACCTCAGAGGAAGTCAGCGCCATCTACGCCAATGGCCTGGAAGGCATTGGTGCCGGTGGCGTTGCTGGCCCGGGCCTTGAATTCACGCAGGTCGCCGTGCAGTCCGACGGTTCGGTAAGTCTTACCTGGAGATCAAAGGGCAACAAAGAATACGCCCTGCGCTACACGACCGATCTCACGTCTCCCACAGACGACTGGATCGAACTCGATGACGGCATCCCGGCAGAGGGGGCTGAGACAACGTTTACCGTTCCACCTCTCAACGGATTACCAGCAGAGGTTTATTTTATTGTGATCGAAGGCTGAGCTGCGCTGCGGATGAACATTAACTTTTTAGCGTTTTTACTTGCGCTCTGCACGCAAGTCAGCGTTAACTTTTTAATGTTATGGATGAGAGCCAATCACTGAGCCGCCGCGAGCGGCAGATCATGGATATCCTGTACGCGGCTGACGGAGGCACGGTGAATGAAGTGCAGGCCGCACTGGTGGATGCACCGACGGATATGGCGGTGCGCAGACTGCTGCATATCCTGGAAGAAAAAGGTCACGTAAAGAGGCGCAAACGGGGCAGGGAGTTCGTCTATGTTCCGAGGCAATCCAAAGCCGTGGCAGGCCGCAAGGCGCTGAGTCGGGTGCTTGAGACGTTTTTTGGAGGAGCGGTCGACGATGCGCTTGCCGCTCACCTCATGAATAACAGCGCGAAGGTGTCTCCCGAGCAACTGGAGCGGATCCAGCAATTGATCGATCAAACGAGAAAGGAGGGCAGATAGATGACGGGGTTGTTGGATACTCTAAGGGAACTTGAGCCCGCGATTTTGACAATGGCATGGCGTGGCGGCGTGTGGATGCTGCTGGTGGCGGCACTGCTGGCGTGCCTGTGTAAGGCCTCTGCATCTGCCCGTCACTGGTTCGCCTTTTGCGGAATGACCGGACTGCTGTTTGTATCGGTGTTAGGGCTTATGGATGCGCGCCTGACGATTGTGAGATCAGCTCCCGCGTCGGCGGTTGTGTCCGAGCCTGATGTGATCGTCGCCCCATTGCCTGATCGAATATCCTTACCGCCGCAGGCCCGCCAGGCAGTGGATCTTGTTAACGAGAGGCCTGCCGCTCCAGTAGTTTCCGCTGGCTCGGTAACGCTGGTGCCGCATCCGGTTGCCGACGAAAGGAGTGCCAAGGCACCTCTTCCATGGCTGGCCATCTTCTGGGTCAGCGGGGTATCGATGTTTGGACTGCGGATGCTAGCCGGGATGATTCAGCTGCACCGGCGACGAAAGTCATCGTCCCCAGCCCCGGCCCCTATTACCAATGCCGCGATGGAACTCTACCAACAGCTGAGCATCCGCGTGCCGGTGGCTGTGCTCATGGCTCATCGACACGCGATGCCGATGACCTGGGGCGTGCTCCGGCCTGCCGTGCTGCTTCCGCCGGATGCGGAAGAATGGCCGGAGTCCCGGCTGCGCGCGGTGTTGCTGCACGAGTTGTCGCACCTGCGCAGAGCTGACGCCCTCACTGGAACCATCGCGATGTTCGCTTCTGCGTGCCATTGGTTCAACCCGGTCGCCTGGTTCGTTTTCCACCGCATGCAGAGCGACCGTGAACTCGCCTGCGACGATGCGGTGCTCGCAGAAGGCATGCTGCCTTCGGACTACGCTTCGCACCTCCTCGCCATCAGTGGAGGCAATCCCACCAGTGGAGTACCGACCGCGTTGGCATCGGCTATGGCGCGCACTGGTGGTGTCGAGGAAAGGATCGTCACCGTTTTGGATGCAGGTATTTCCCGCCATCGAATGAGTGCCATGACTGGCTGGGCGGTGTCGATTGCCACTCTTGTGACCGCATCCGTAGTCGGAAGCTTGCAGCTCCTCATTGCGGCACCGCAAGACCAGTCACCACCCGGGATCGACATCAACGGTCCGATGACTTTCCAAACTGCCAGCCACGCCTGTGTCGCCACCGTTGCAGAAAATGGCACCAGCGGTCACCTGCATCTTGTCGATTTGAAAGACAACAGCCTCATCTGGTCGATCGATACCGCATTGCCACCGCACGACCGGCCGCTCATGAGCAAAGGCCACGTCCTGCTCATGACCAGCGACCGCACGCTCCACTGCTATGCGATCGCCGATGGCGCATTGCTCTGGAGCCAGGAGACAGACCAGGAGGCCGAGTATTTTCTCGATGTAGTGCAGTCCGATGGGCAGAACCATACGCGAGCCATTCTATCCACACTCGGTGGGACACAG
>JAGROY010000223.1:1375-15444 GCA_020439995.1 Verrucomicrobiia bacterium | reverse complement strand
TTAAACGGCAATTCGCCAAGTGCGTCCAATGCCGATTCAGGATCTGTCTGCGCCAGTTGGTAGAGAACCGACTCGCTTAATGAATTTTGCAGTACTGGATTTTTGACCTGCCCGAGAAATTTCAAAGCATCTTCACTGCCCACCACCTCCAGCATTGAGGTCACCAGATCAAATTGCTCATTGAAAGTTCCTTCGCTCATTGCCATCGCCATCGCCCGCTGCGGATCTCGCTTGGCCCATCCAACGAGAGCAGTTTCCAGTTCGTCATCGCGCCCATCTTCGCGCATGGCTGCTATCAACCCTCGCGGATCGAGATCAAGCCAGTGCGAGAACAGCACTGGCAAAAAGATTTCCCGGGCGATCCCCGGCATTTCTTTGGTGGACCGATAAAGTCGCGCCATATCCCCCGGCGAGGCCTGCGCAAGAGCGGCCAGGAACCGCTGAATTTGATCAAACCCGAACGACGTTCCGGGATTCCGCGCGAGCTCGGCAAATACCTCCTGCGCGGACGATTTGGGCGCACCCGAAACCGATCCCGACGCATCCGTATTGGCCATCTGCACAGAGTGACGGCTGGCATTGCTTCCTTGTCCCTGCGCACCGGGCCAAAAGCCGCGTGCCGCTCCGAATCCCGCAGCGAAAGCCGTCATGATCAGCAGAATTCTCTGCACATTCCCGTTACTCACGGTAGCACCATAAGCCTATGTTAAGCGGAAAACAATGAGCAAACGATCGACTACGGAACCATCTGAAATCGCAAGAATCGCTGCCCATCCGGACCAAGCGGATCGCTGTGAACTCCCCGCTCCACGCCATCGGCCCCCACGCGCGTTTCGGCCAAGCCGACATCAATCCGGCTCCAACTTTGCAGATCTTTTGACGCGTGAATCTCAACTGCCGAGTCCGCTATCCGCGCGGCCTTGTTGATCACAATGTGGCCATCCTGAACCTGCATTGGCAGCAACATCGAAGCAGCTGACAGCGGATCTGTTTGTACCAGAAATTCCTCAGCATTCGATACGCCATCGCCGTCCGGGTCTGCTGAGTGCGTCGTCGCTGTGCCAGCAGCCTGTTGTTCCTCCGTGAAATTCAGAGCCACCCAAGTGGCGTAATCCAGATCGTACTCCGATGCACGAGGTAGATCGAAATAGGACACCAGCGCCTTTGCCATTGCCCGCCCCATCTCGCTGTAGTCGGCACCGGTAAGATAGGCACCATCGGTGACTCGCTGACCGTAGTGACCTTCATGAGTGATGGCCATGACACTCTCGCCCCAGTTGTTCCAGAAGTAGGATTCGATGAACAGACACTCGCTCAACTGCGATGTCTGTGGACTGAGATTATCGAAGAGCGGTGTCGCAGCGTCAAACGCATCGATGTACCGCTGTTGGATCGCTTCAAAGGCGGGCGTCACACTGGGGGCGATGTGCTTGAAGAAAAACGAGTCCGCATACCTGCCCTTGGTCGAGTGAAGGTTCAGTGCGACCTCGATTGGAGTGGCGGATGTCATCAATTCATCGACCACATCCTTTACTGCCTGGACGGACGGTATGTTGACATCGCACCAGGGACGCTCAGGATCCAGACCACGCGCATCCCAGCGGGTATGGCCAGCCACCACTCCATCGACATTCAGGATCGGGACAATGTTAAAAATGCAATGCTCGCGCAGTTGTCGGCCCAGCTCTGAATCTTCAAGCACTTGTCTGAGAAATCCGAGCATGGTGTGCGTAGATGTAACCTCGCCAGCGTGAGCGCGGCTGTGTACCCACACGCGATGCTTGCCCACCGAAGGATATCGCGGATCCTCCACTTTCAGCATCATCACTTCGTTTCCGAGGAAACTGCGCCCGATCACTTCAGCAGAAAAGAACGGGCTGCCAGCAGATATCGCATTCACCGCAGCATAGGTTTCCGCCAGGCCGAGCGGCTCGAAGAATGCCACCTCCGCGTCATTTTCATCTTCGCTGAAGCTGAGGGTCAATTGCATGGACGATGAAGCTTCCGCCGCCGTCATGCGCCGCCATGCAGTGTCCCCTACACGAATGAAAGGTCGGCGATTTTCCACATGATCCAATGTCATCCTGAACGAACGACCAGCGATACCGGTCATGCGAAAGCGAAACCAGTAGAAGCGCTCCCCCAGCTCACCTGACTCCACAAACAGGCTCCCCTGATAGCGATCGTCAGCGATCATTGCCATCGCACCCAGGCTGCCGTTGTCGTAGTTTGAGTCAAAGGTGATGCCGCCCAGCTCGACCACCAACTTGTTCTCCTGAGCGTGACCTGCAACCAGGGCCACGCCGAAAAGTAGAGCACCGAGGATTCCCTGAGAGAAAGTGGACAATCGTAACATTAGGCAAGATTCAACCATTGCCCTGACAGTAGCACACATCTCCCGGCACTCTGCGACTCAGTCGAACATCGAGATCAATAGCCGTGCAATGGCGTCGACCGTAGCGGCGGTTGTACTGCTTTCGGAGTGACCACGATCTCGCCATCCGTCCACCTCCTCCCCTCTTTCGATTTGCCGCTTCTCCCGGAGTTCCTTCACCGCATTCCCTTTTCCCAGATGCAATATCTCGTCGCCGTCCAGCCAAATCGCCTTGCACTGCGCGCAGACATCGACGGGCACCATCTCGTGCACCCTAGGCACAAGCATGGCAGCGCACTCCGGACAATGCAACGAAACCGAATGGGCCTTCACCGGCATCGGCTCCAGGGACTGCTGGCGTTTGAGTTCCAAAGCAGCCCGCCGTTTCAACGCCATTAAATAGGTACGCGGAACCCACAGTCCACGACATTCCTTGCACGCAAAATACTCGCCTACCACCCCATGCTGCTGACGCACCATTGGATTGCCATCGACGGGACAGGTCAGAGTTTGTTCCTCATTCATTTTGCGCCCATTGAACCATACTGCTCACGGACAGGCGAATGAAATTGGAAGAGCAACTTGTCGTCATTTTGGATTTCTCTGCACTTTTTTTGTGAATAAAGATGCCGCGTGTGCCATCTGACCTTGGAACCAGTCCACCTACAAATTTAGACAACAATGACTCCACGTATCCTCACATTCTTCAGCTCCGCGATTATTGCAGCAACTCTAACAGTGGCCGCACAGGCAAAAGATTTTCCAAAAGGCAGTCCAGAATTCCTGACCGACTACCCTGCTGCCGTCGCTGCGGCAAAGAAATCCGGCAAGCCGATGCTGGTCGTGTTTTCAGCATCCTGGTGCGCGCCATGCCAGGCCAACAAGAAGAACGTCTACCCGAGCGATGCCGTGAAGCCATTCCATAACAAATTCGTCTGGGTCTATCTCGATACTGATGTCCCCGCAAATGCTGATGTCGCTGGCAAATTCAAAGTGACAGGAATCCCGCACATTCAATTCCTGACCAAAAGCGGCGCCCCCCTCGACAAAACCATCGGAGCAACAACACCCGAGCAATTCGCAAAAACGCTCAAAGGGGTTCTAAAAAAGGCTACCAAGAAAAGCTGACGCCGCCAATAGCCGCCGGGTTCTGCCGCAATTCATTCATCGTAAACGGATTACCAAGCAGTCCGCACCCGGACTATCAACGTTGCCATATTGAATCCACCCCGGATTACACCTTGCGGTGCTGGACGATTTCCCGGATACTCTCCAAAGTCGATTATACCATGAAAAGGAAACGTCCATTTTCACTCCTCCCCTCACTTGGGGCGCTCACGCTCTTGGGAGCCCTCTCCACGGGCGGATACGCCGGGCCTGTCGACGACTTTGTCGCCGACTTCGAGAAAGCTTACCAAAACAAGGAAGGCATCGCCGCAGAAGCCCGGGGGGCAGCGCTCGAACAGCTGAAATCTGCGCCGTCTGCGCAAATGGTTAGCACCGCTCTGCGTCGGCTTTATCCTGATTTGGATACGGCGATCCTCGAGGCGGATGCAGGCAAATCTATCGAGAAGCTGATAGCGCTGACGGAAACGGGCGATCCCTTCCTTTCCGCTGAAGCGCACTACGCGATCGGCAGGCGCTTGTTTGCCGACCAAAAGCATGAGCAGGCACTACCGCTCTTCCAGAAAGTGGCCAATGAACTGGCATCGCACTCCATGCGTGCTGGCGAATCCACCTACTACCTCGGAGTTTGTCAGGAGCAGATGCTTTTGAAAAAAGACGCCCTCGGCACGTTCGAAACAATGATTGCGTTCTTTGGCGATGAGGTTTCGAACCGCCTCCGTGATGACGCAGTGACTCGGATTGCGCAGTTACAGCAGGACGTCGACGGATCACTGGGCGATGTCGCAAATCACATGGGATTCTCGGAGAGAAAGCTGGCACTGACCGACACTGGTGAGCGAACCATCGAGGTTCAGGATCATATTGTGGCGATGTTAGACGGCTTGATCGAGCAAGCCGAGAATGGCCCGCCCTGCGACGGCAGCTGCGCGGGGCAAGGTTCCGGCAACAGCCCCGGTCAGGGCAGCGGAAGTGGAATGGGAAACTCGAATGGCGAACAAGGCAACGGTCAGGCGCAAGCGCCGCCTACCGCTGCAAAACGCATTCTGGGTGCAGCCCGCAGCGGCTGGGATGACATGCGTGAAAAGGCTCGCGACACAGAGGCCTTAGCCGGTAAGGACGCCGACTTCCCCGCCCGCTACAAGAAACTATTGAAACAATACTTTGAAGATCTTGGCAACGAAGACGCAGCTTCCGAGGAATAACGAGGCCGCCGCAGCCCACACTTCCAGAGGGAAGGTCGCATTCGCGTCCTTCCCTCGTTTTTTGCATGGTGTGACATCCGCAACCTGTGCGATCTCTGCAATTTCAGTGTCGCTCTCGCTGGCGGTGGCAGTGCCAAGAGTGTCAGCGGCGGAAGTATCAATCACCACACTCACCGGGCAGGAGATGTCTGGCGATTTGGAAAACATCGAAGCGGGGAGCGCGCATTTAAAAAGTGGCGGCACAGTAGCCGTATCCGAGATTCGGCGTCTCCATTTCCCAGGCAGCACGAGCCGACCGACTGGAGTCGAAACGGTGTTTCTTTCGGGAGGCAGTATTCTCACGGGGAGCGCCGTGGTTTTGAATGACGAGGAAAACATAGCACTACAGCTGGCCGTTGGTGGGTCAGGAGCATTCCCCATTGACGCCGTTCGCGGCGTGCGACTATTGCCGACCAGAAAGGACTCCCTGTTTGAGCGGCAGCTGGCAGGAGAGGGCGATGCGGAAAACGATCGCGTCTATGTCCCACAGGAAACAGAACTCCGTGAACTTGCAGGTGTGCTGGAAAGCCTGGGCTCAGAGCAGATCAGTATTGATCGCGATGGCGCCGTAGTGGAACTTCCGAGGAGCAAAGTCTATGGTGTCCTTTTTGCGAATGCGGTGGAACCGGATGTTGAGTCGCTCAATGCCATTGTTCAGACGACGGATGGCTCCACATTCCGGGGAAGTATTTCTGGATTCCGCAACGACACGCTTCAATTGACCATGGTGGAATCGACCAAGGTGGAGCTTCCCGCCCGGCATATCGCAAGCATCCGCCTGCAACCGCCAAACCTTGTCTACGCATCCGACCTCACGCCCAAGAGTTCAGTAGTGCAGCCAGTGCTTGCTCCGGCCCGTGACTGGCAGCGCGACCTCAACATCACTGGCAACCCGCTTCGGCTGGGTTCCCGTACTTTTGAAAAAGGCGTCGGAATGGCTGGAGGCACTCAAATAACCTTCGAGAATCCGGGAAACTTTAAGACGTTTACCGCACTGGTCGGGATCGATTCCGAAAGGGGCGACCGCGGCGACTGCGAGGCAGTCGTCACCGGGGGCGGCAAAGAACTCGCTCGCCATCGCCTCCGGGGAAATGCAGCCGCGATCGCAATCAATGTGGATGTGTCTTTGGCTCCCGAAATTGTACTTACCGTCGAACCAGGCGAGGACTACGACCTCTCTGATCATGTGAACTGGGGCGATGCCGCATTCTTGAAAAAATGAGCCAGGAGCCCAACGGCAGAAACAGTCTCTGGCAGCGCATCCGCCATGCACCGCTGGCTTTGATGGTCGCCATGGTCGTTGGCCTGTACCTCATCGGAGACGAGTATCCGTTTTCCAACTATCCCATGTATTCCAATTTCGATGAGGAAGCCCTCGTGTTCTTCATCTCTGACGAAAATGGCATCCCGCTGAAAATGCGCGACGTGTTCGACAAATCGTCCTCGGACGCAAAAAAGATCTATAAAAACCACCTGAGACGGCTCGCCAAGGATGCGAAGATTCCCGACGACCAGGAGCCTTCTCTAACATTGAAGCAAGCGGCAGGCCGATCGGTTCTGGATCAATTCCTGACACAACACAAACGCCCCGATTTTGCCGACCAGCTAGCGGATCATACCGCACTGCAAGCGCACCTCCGGCGAGTCTGGCTGGAGGATGGAAAATTTCACGATGAATTCACGCTTCTCGCCGAGGAACCCCTCAAATGAACGAACGACTCCGCCGGTTTGCCCAGTGGGCGTTTGTGGAAAAATGGATTGACCACGCATTCTACGAGCTCGTGTTGATGCGACTTTTCTTTGCCGCAGTCATCTACGACAGCGTCAACTGGGGCCGCACGTTTTCGAGAATCGTCGATCCCAATGGCCTCGCCAGAATTGAACCACTGCAGGACACGCTACTGTGGTTCGGCGAAGCGGAGCACCTCGAATGGCTACGCTCATGGTTCTGGCTCCCCCTGGCAATCTACGTTATTGGCGCGGTGCCGATTCCAGCGATTCTTTCCGTGCTGGCGGTTACGGTGTCGGTCGGCACTCTGGAAAACTCAGACGGCGGCATCGGCCATTCCTATCAAATTGTCTCGCTCATTCTACTCGCGCAGCTCGGCAGCCATTTCTACAATTCGTTCGGCAAAAATTCCGAGACGAATCCACGCCCGACCTGGCAGCGATGCCTGCTCGCTGATTCGAGCATGCAGAATCACGCCGTCCACCTGACAAAAGTAACCATCGCTGCTGCCTACGTTGTGTGCGGAGTGGCCAAGTTGATCAAATCGGACTTTCTTTGGATCAACAAGATCCCCCTCCTCTCCGTCCAGATCACCAAAGCGAACCTTCGCGACTACTACAACACGCTGGAGGAGAAAACTGATTTTGTGGCCACACGCATTCCACGGTTGGTCGTTGAATATCCTAACATTGCGCGATTATTCTTCGGTTGCGGACTCGCGCTGGAACTTTCCGCATTCCTGGCGTTGCGCGGCCGAAGGTGGGCTTTCTGTATCGGACTTTCCCTCATCGTCCTTCACCTCATGATCGATCAGATCATGTCGCTTACTTTTTGGACGCACATGTTTTGCCTCACAGTGTTTTACGTAAACCTGCCCGGGCTCCCGAAAACCTGGAACGAACGGGGAAATAAACCGCTCTAAATTCGTCCCATCAATTTTACAGGTTCTGGCCGACAGACCTCAATTCCCGAGGACAGTCCTGCGCACTACTTCAGCAGCCACCCCGATACTGTTGGGGTCAGCGATGATCCCGGCATCCACGACACCGCCCGCCGGAACGATCAATTCCGCGCTCATCGAAAATCGCCCCGTGTCTTCCGCAGTTACCCGATCCCCGACATACTTGGTTCGTGAGTAGCTGCCATTGCAGCCATCATCCAGGTTCAGTTCATAAACGATCCGCTGCTCACCATCCGCAGTGGCAAACTGAATTTCGATCCGGCTGACGGTCTCTGAAATCGCCTCGTAAGAATATTCGAATGGGACGAATGCCGAGGTGCTCACCAGATTTTTCACGAGTGATCCAGAATCCTCTGAGTAGAAACACAGCTTCTCACCCTTGCCATTGGCACTTACATCAACACAAATCCCCTCCAGCGTCCCAGGCATCTTGCACTGTCCTTCTCCCGCCGGAGGGGCATCGCCCCCTACAGGAGATTCAGGCGTTTCTGGAAAATGAACCAGCCCGCCCTCAGCATCCATAGGAATTGCCTGCCCATCATTGCCAAGTCGCAGACTCTGGGCTGGTGCACCAAAAACGCTGAAAACTCCCACATCGGCATCGACGAGAGCTCCGCCTGCATACTGCGACCTTCTGAACTCGCCCGTCCCCACTGAAGTGAATCCAAACTCGTAGTGGTCGTATTTTTCACGCCCCTTCCAGACAGTCAGCTGTCCCTTGCCTTCTGCGGATACCGCATAGTCGTAAACATACGACGCCGAAGTATTGAGCATCGATTCTTTCACCACAACGTCGTTGAGAACGCGCACCACATTGCTCTGCTCCCCCGCGAAGAGCACGATCGAGTATCCAATGGGGCTTTGTGGTGCAGGGGTCGCAGTATCGAAGGTCAGCCTGACGTCATCTCCCAGATACACGCGACTAAAAGTCCCGGCATCCTTCTCCACCAGCGCTCCATCGTCAAATCGCTCACACTGAAACGTCCCTGCCGAATCGGTCGAAAACGACATCGATACGGTCTCCGTTGCATTTTTGTCGAATACCATCTGCAACCGGCCAGCGCTTGGCCCTGTCTTCAGGAAGCCGTAGCGAAACTCACGGAGGCCTTCATCGCCCAGCACTACCGTGCCAGTAGCGGCATTATCGAATTGAATCGTGCGCAGCACCCCGCCGTCATTCAGCAGATAAGTGGCCCCCACCAGCGCGACAGGGCCGATTCCCACTTCGCTTGCATCCATCGTGCGCACACGGAAAAACTTGCTGCGCTCGCCAGTCTGCCCATACGAGATGAGATCCACAACTTTGGCACCGTCACCAAAGTAGGAGTCCCCGACAGGATGCCAGTTTTCATTATCCGCAGAAGATTGAACCTGATAAACCTGACCCGGAACGGACTGGAACTCCACCTCCACAGCATGGCGAATCTTCAACACCACTCCACTGTCGACCTCCTGCGCACTGACATTCAACCTTCCGCCAGCCACTGATCCTAACAAAACAAGAGCTACTGCGGCACGCCCCGCAGTCCGAGACAACTGGGAGCAAGAGATCTGGTCTCTACTTTTCAATGTATTCATGGTCAGGTTCCTCAGTAAAAATTGAAGCGACGACCGCTTAGGAAAACTTAACATTTTCCGGCAAGAGCGACCAGAGGAATCTAGTCGAACTCTCCCAGCAGGCAACACATGAGGAACGTATACAGTCGAGATTAATCCCCTATTAATTGACTGAAACGAATGGAGTTGCGCGCTAGAAGAGCATCGAGGAGGCTTCATTAAATTCACCAGTTTCGCTTATGAGAATCCTACTTGTTGAAGACTATGGTCCACTGAGACTTTCCATTGCTGAACGGTTGCGCGAGGCGGGATACATTGTTGATCACACCGCAGATGGCAGGGAAGGACTATGGTACGCAAAGGAGAATCACTACTCTCTGGCGATTCTGGATCTCATGCTTCCCGGGGTTCACGGCTTGGACATCCTACGCGACATCCGGCAATCCAAAAAGGAAACCGCAGTGCTGATCACCACCGCCAAGGATGGAATCAACGATCGCGTGCAGGGATTGGACGCTGGAGCCGACGATTATCTGGTGAAACCATTCGCTCTGGATGAACTCATGGCCCGTGTGCGGGCACTGGTGCGCAGAAATCATGGTGCGAAGGACGCGATTCTCCGCATCGGGGACCTGGAAGTCGATACCAAGCGCCGGTCAGCATCGCGATCAGGCGAGGAAGTGGAACTGACGAGCAAAGAGTTTGCCCTGCTGGAACTGCTGGCGCTGCGCACTGGAGAAGTAGTACGGCGCAGCGATGTCTGGGAACAACTGTACGACTTCAATCAAGATATTGAGAGCAATGTCGTAGATGTCTACGTCGCCCACCTTCGAAAGAAACTTGAGAAACCAGGCCTGAAAAAGCTGATACACACCCGACGTGGCGAAGGCTACATTCTGGAGGAACGTGACTGAAACGCATTCGAAAGATACGGCGAATGCGGCGACTCGTTTTCATTGGCATGACAGGGAGGGTACCCTACCCTCTACGGATCATGTCGGAGAATTGCCGTGAAGGAGATCTTTCGCAAACTGTCAGGTAGATCACTCAAGGGGCAACTGCTCTGGACGATCTTTGGGGTGATGTCGGCCGTCATGGCGGGCAGCGGCGGCATCACGTATGCCCTGTTCATGAATCATCTGAACCAGCAGCAGGATGATGTGCTCGAAAGCAAATCCCGCTTTGTAAGGGCCGCTTGCGTACAGGTGGACAGGGTGATTGGATTCAAACTCAAAGAGGAGGAGTGGAAAAAGGTTCTTCGCACTGACAACCCCGAGCTGTGGCTGTTGCGCTTTGCCGACACCGGAAAGCAGGCAGTGAACCTCAGCAAGACGAGCCTGCCAAAACCCAGAGAACTTCCGGTCGAAATGGGCACGCCGGTCTTCGAGTTCATTAAACTCCCAAACGGGCAGCCAGGGCGGATGGTCACCGTGTTGTTCCAGGCGCCCGATGAAAAAGGGAGCGATCCACCGCTGGACTTGTATTTGAGCGTCGCCATGTCCCGCCAGCCGGTCATTGCCGCACTCGCCAGCCTCCGCGACTTCCTCATCCGCGCAGGGATCGTTTCCACAGGACTCCTCCTGATCATCTCATACCTCATCGTTCGCAGAAACTTGCGCCCACTCGATGAACTGGCAGAGCAGATCGGCAAGATCCCCGTCGCCGATTCGATTGAACGATTTCAACTGGTGAATGCCCCGGAAGAGCTCAACCCGGTCATCGATCGATTGAACGATCTCATGTTTCGATTCGATAAAGTCGTGGAAAACGAACGCGCGTTTACCACCAATGCCGCCCATGAACTGCGCAATCCACTGGCAGGAATGCGCTCGCAATTGGAAGTCGCTCTTTCCCGGGAACGCAGCCCGGAGGAATATGAAAAAGTACTGGTAAAGGTGCTGGAAATAGAAACCCGCCTGCAGAGTTCCGTGGAAAACCTGCTATTGCTGTCGCGCCTGCAATCAACTGAACCAGGAGCCGCCGCCAGAGAATTTCAATTGGCCGATTTTAACTTTGGTCCGCTGCTACGAAGATCCTGGAAGCCGCACTTTGACCGCGCCGAGGAAAAAGAGCTCAAGGTCAAATGGCAAGTGGCACCCGACATTCCAAGTGTTCGCACCTCTGAGCGCCTGGTTGAACTGGTGGTCCGCAATTTGTTCGACAATGCAGTGAGCTATACCGTTGCCAAAGGAACCCTGCGGATCGAAGCTCTGTGGAAAAACGGTCGACTCGTTTTTGCCGTGGAGAACACCAATCCAGGTCTGACTCAGACGGACCTCGATCAAATGCTGAATCGCTTCTGGCGCGCCGATCCCGCCAGACACGGGGAACACCTGCACGCCGGCATCGGCCTGGGACTCTGCTCCCGTATCGCCGAAGTCCTTGAAGGCAATATCATCCCCTCCCTCACCGACGACGGATTCCTGCGTATGGAGTTCACCTTCTCCCCCGACTGCACACCTCCTCCTGACGCCGGGCATCCAACGACTCGATTGTATCTCGAGGGTTCAAGTTGAACTATGCTGCGGCACTTAAAAATACTCAGTTAACGTTCGCATTGGACTGCCGGAGGATTCCAACCATTCACTGTGTCGCTAACGTCACATAATAGCTCTTCCAGTTTTGTGCGAACATGGGCTGATTGTGAGTATGAAGACAACGAAGGTGGTCTATTTGTCGGCTCTCTTGGCGCAGTCAATGGCGGTCGGAGAAGAAGTTGAGCGGATTGATTTTGAGGAACTGCTGCAACCAGCAATTGTTCCAGTTGGTTCAAATGGAGATGCGCGGCTCGCGTTCTTCGGGCATGTGGATGAGGGAGCGCCTGACGGTGCTTATCTTGTGAACCTGAATGAGAGCGGTTCGATTGCGGACTGGGCGCCCCAATATTGGCAGCCCGGTTCGGTTCAATCGATTACGGAAGATATCGATGGCGACGGGATTCTCGATGTGTTGATGGTGGACAGCGGCGGGTTTCATTTATTCCAGGGAGAAAGCGTTGAAAATGGGGGTCGCAGTTATTCGTATAACCTACCAGCAACCGTAATCCACCGTCCTGAAGGTAGTGTTTGGAATGGAAATCGATCAACACGACCGGAGGTGCCAATTGTCCACACTGGCGATTTCGATGGTGACGGGCGAACCGACATCCTCTTCGTCTCTGATGAGGGAAACCTGCAGATTTTAAGCCAGGCCGTGAGTGCTCGTTTTCATCCAGTACCGCTCTCGTTTGCATTGCAATCAGATGGGGCATCATACACTGACGAAGTGAACCTGTTCCGCTCTGCTGAGGGGCGCGCCGTGGCAGACCTTAACCATGATGGAAGGGCCGATCTGATTGCGATCGGAAGGGCTGCCACCGCGACTTGGATCAACGAAGGATCTGGAACAGTGTTTTCATCGAACGTGACGACCTCTGCCATTACCGGAACGGCGATCGAAGCCGCGGATGTGGATGGTGATGGCGACGCTGACCTGATCGTTTTGGATACGGCGGCCAAACAAGTTCACTGGCTCGAACAGCCTGCCGAAGTGGCACCTGTCTCCACATGGAGCAAGCACTTCATCACAACGATGTACTCGCACGACCAAATTTCGCTCGCTGATGTCGATGATGACGGAGATCTCGATCTCGTTTCGTGGCTAGGCGGTGACCGTGATACTGAAGTTCACGTTTGGCACGAAAACCGAACCTCTGATGCACAACCATGGCCAACCCACAGGTTGAAAACTGGCGAGTTGGGCGATCTCGAAGTCATCATTGCGGACGTGAATCGAGATTCGATCGCGGATGTTCTTTTCGTGGAGGGAGCTGGTGAAGGTCGGGAATTGGAAACCACCGTGTTCTTCGGGCCTCTCTCAAATGCCCATCCAATCGATCCCATCGAACTTGAGATCGAGATCTCCCGTTTGGAGGACCAATGGCAGAGCATCGCTGTGCAGTTCCCGCTGCCGTTTGACCGACGAGTGGTTCTGGAGGGAAGTGCAGATGGGGAATCCTGGGTCGAATCAATGTTCAACGTAACTGAGGCGGGAATGGGCTGGGTGCGGGTGAATGGGGAACTGAACACCCACAAGCAGCGCTACTACCGTCTGCGCTCGCTGGAATAGAATGCTCGCCGAGTGCCGGTTGCAAAACGGCTGAGGTACCAGAAATTGACGACGAGAACAAAGGCTACAATGGCGTTTATGTGAGTGATCACCGATCGGGAGAGAAGTGGTCAGGAACCGTACCGTGTGCGGAGTTGTCGAGGATGAGGCGGGGAGCGGACTTCGTCGAGGTCGCAAAACAGCTCATCTTCCTAAGTCGCGGCATCGCATTCGCCAAATAGCGTCGGTGGTTTCGAACTTTTCGTGGCCGAGGAGTTGCTGGATGAAGCGGATGTCGGCTCCGTTGCCGTGCATCCGGGTGGCGCAGGTGTGGCGGATCAAGTGGCAACTGCCAGCACGGTCGATGTCGACTTTCTTGATGAACCGGATGACCATGCCATGCCCGAGTGTCAACAAATTATGCTACGTCCCTTAAAAATCCTTTTCGACCCACACTCGGCAACTGACGGTAAACCTCTGTTCAATCAGGACGAGGCCAACGGTTACGAGACAGGCAAGTTCGATCGCCACAACAACACGCTGATTCCTGCTCATGCTCTGGTTCGGTGGTGGACCAAGCATTCGAGACACAGGAGGCGACTTCGCGCACGAGACCTGAGAGCTCAGTTCCCGTGACCTACCCTCAAGCAATCTAAACGCCCTCCTGAAAAAGGGCCCCTGGCGGGACTGGTGGCGGATGCGTGCGAAGCACGCGCCGCGCCAGTTCCTCCAGGGTTGCTTGAAGGTACTCCTGTGTACTGATTTTTAGTAACCATTCACGAGGTAGGTGCGATATCGGAGGTAAAAATTCCTGAAGAAAGTTCTGTACCTATGGTAATTATAGCGCTTTAGGTGATGCTTGCCGATTGAAGAATTAGACCGCGAGCAACTCGAAGAACTCGCTGAAGCCAATGCTTCAGTATCAGTTTCCGCGCGCTCATTGTTGGCGCTGGTGGTGAAGTTAGAGCGGCTTGAAGAAGAGAACGTCGGACT
>JAGROY010000223.1:0-1365 GCA_020439995.1 Verrucomicrobiia bacterium | reverse complement strand
AAACGCACTAGCCGCACCAGCAGTAAGCCACCTTCCTCAGATCGAAACAACCTCGACAAACCGGACAAGAAGAAGCGCACGCGCAAATCAGGAAAGCGCAAACGCAAGCCCGGAGCGCAGAAAGGGCATCAAGGTAAAACACTCAAGCAGGTAGCCGATCCTGACAACGTGCTCATTCATCCCATTGATGGAAAATGCGCACACTGCGACACTGATCTTCACGGAGTCAAAGGTGATGGTTACGAGAAGCGACAAGTCTTCGACTTGCCCGAGAAGATCACTATGGAAGTCACCGAGCACCGTGCCGAGAAAGGCACCTGCCGCTGCTGCGCCAAGCCAGTGAAAGCAACCTTTCCAGAAGGCGTGAATGCGCCTGTGCAGTATGGCGAGCGCACCCAGTCCATGGTGCTCTACATGCAAACTTACCAGTTGCTGCCGTGCGAGCGCTTGAGCGAATTTTTCACCGACGTGTTTGACTGCAGCTTGAGCACCGGAACCATTTGCCGGATGCTTGAACGAAGCACGCAGAAGACCGCTCCCATCATGATCGCCATCAAAGGAAAAATCCGCGAGGGCCCCTTTATACACTCCGATGAAACCGGCCTGAGCCTGTCAGGAAAGATTCACTGGCTGCACACCGCCTCGAACTCCGAGCTGACCTATCTGTATATAGACAGGCATCGTGGTGAACCCGCGATGCGAGCCATGGCCGTTCTCGAAGGCTACACCGGTTTTGTCATACACGACTACCTTTCCAGCTACTACCGGATCACAGGAATTCAGCACGGCCTATGCAACGCGCATCATATCCGCGACCTGATCTGCGTGCATGAAGAGCACGGCCAACAGTGGGCCTCGGACATGATCAAGCTACTGCTTGAAGCAAAGACACTCAAGGATCGTGAAAGAGACGGCGGCCGCTGTGTTGGAGACCGTACGCTTAGCCGATTGGAGTGTCGCTACTTTGAGATTCTGGACAAGGGTTACATACTCAATCCCGAGCCCGAGCGCCGCCCTGGACAACGCGGCAAACTTAAGCGCGGCAAGCCACTGAACATGCTCAATCGCTTTCTTGATCGACATCTGGAAGTAATGGCATTTCTTATTTATGGAGTGCCTTTCGACAACAACCAGGCCGAACGAGATCTACGCATGATGAAGATCAAACAAAAGATCAGCGGCTGCTTCCGCAACCTTGATCAGGCGCAAGCGTTCGCAGCCCTGCGCTCCATCATCTCATCAGCAAAAAAGCAGACCATCAATGTTCTGCAGATCCTCCAGGCAACACTCTCGAATCCCCAGAAAGCACAAGAAATGCTTCTCGGCACGTGAATGGTTACAATAAATCCGGATATATTGAAGTAT
>JAGROY010000024.1 GCA_020439995.1 Verrucomicrobiia bacterium | reverse complement strand
GCCCGATCCCTCCGGGCGACATCGCCGATACCATCGCCCACGCGACCTTTGTTCCGACCAAGGCAACACTGTCCCTTGCCGCGAACGATGGGAATATCGACCGTGAGAACCAGGCAGCTCTCAGTTTCCGCAATTCGGTTCCCACTCTTTATGCAGCCATTCACGAATCGGGCAACGAGAACGTGATGGGAGTCGTGGCGGGGCGGGAAACCGACTGGCAAAACGCGTCGGTACGGGCCACGCCATTTCCAAACGCGGCGAACACCGCAGCTCTCGCCAGTGCCCGACATGCGGTGCTGGTGCTGAGGCCGGTGCCCTTCGTCGTCCGGCGGCAACTGGCGTCAAACGGTCTCCCGGTTTCCGTTTTTATGCCGACGTTCCTCTGGGGAAACCATCCGCTCGCGGCAAACCTTCCCCTCATTGTCGGTGGTGGGTGCGGTGTCACCTTCTTTCTGGTAATCCTCTTGTGGCCGCAGCGAGATCGAGAGCCGCCACCACCACCCGGCCAGGGCTAAGGGTCAATCGTCAATTCCTCTTCATGGCCTTCGAAATCTCCCTCAAGGTCGAGTGCGCAGTCGATGAGCGCGAGATGGCTATAGGCTTGGGGAAAATTGCCTAGCTGCCGGTGGGTTTTGAAGTCGAGATCTTCGGCGTAGAGGCCGTGAACATTGGCACAGGCAAGAAGGTTTTCGAACATCGCGCGTGCGTCCTTTTGTCGGCCAATCGCCGCGAGGGCCTTGACCATCCAAAATGAGCAGACAGTGAATGCGCTGCTCGGCTCACCGAAATCATCCTGGTTGCGATAGCGGTACATCAATCCATCCTGGCAGAGAGATTTTTCGCTTTGCTCCACTGTGGATATGAAGCGTGGATCACGCGGCGAAATGAACCCGTAGTGTGCCAGCAAAAGATTCGATGCATCGAGGTCAGAACTGCCAAATGTCTGGGTGAAGGCTTGAACTTCGTCGCTCCATCCCTTTTTGCAAATATCGAGGTGGATCTCTTCCGCCAGAGGCGCATGGAGAACATACCAGGCGTCTTTGCCAAGCAATTTTGCAATCTTCAGTGCGCGATCGATCGCCACCCAGCACAGCACCTTGGAAAAAACAAAATGCCTCGCTTCGCCGCGAATTTCCCATATACCTCTGTCCGGTTCCTGCCAGCGCTGAGTAACGGTACGGACGACTGAACGCACCCGCGTCCAGACTTGATCGAGCCGTTCGGGCGTGCGTGTGCGCGCTTCGACATCCTGATAGACGACGTCGAGCAGGATTCCATAAATATCATGTTGCTCCTGGAAGTAAGCCGCATTGCCGATGCGCACCGGCTTTGAACCCTGATAGCCGGACAGGTGATCAAGCGTGTCTTCAGTAAGTTCGCGCTCGCCACGTAAGCCGTACATGATTTGAAGATTATCATCTTTGGTCGGTACGGTGCGCAGCATCCAGTCAATAAACCGGGAAGCCATTCGTGGGTGGCCGATGCGCCGCAGGGTTGATACCGTCATGGATGCATCCCGGATCCAGCAGAAGCGATAGTCCCAGTTCCGCTCCTCGCCGATAGTTTCGGGCAGTGATGTGGTAGCTGCTGCGACCAAAGCTCCAGTATGATCAAACTGTAAAAGTTTGAGTGCGAGAGCAGAGCGCAAAACAGCATCGCCGTAACGAGCAGGACGATGCGTGCGCTGCGACCATAGAAGCCAGTAGGCTCGGGTCCTCTGCAGCATCAAATCTATCAATTCGGAATCCGGTGGCACCACTTTGTCGTGGTAGCTGATCAGAAGATAATGCGAACGATTAAGTTGTATTTGCTGGCTTTCCAGAATCGCATCCTTCGGTAAATCCGTATAGAGAAAAATCGATTCATACACCTCGTGACCGTTGGCTAACACGCCGATGGTACTTGTTTTGATGCTGTTATTGGTTCCATCCAGCGTAGTCTTCGCAGGAAACCTGGCATATTCGGGGCGGGCATCATGATGAATCCGCACCACAGGCCGCCCTCTGAGCGGATGCAGCACTCTCACGATATCAGACGCCGCATCCCCACTGCTGCCCGCCTTGCCATCCCAAGTGTATCGCGGCATGAAATCAGTGATCTGAAAGGCGTGCCCACCGTCCGCTGACTCAAAGGTTGTCACCAGAATGTTTGTTCTCGGCTCATACGCCTGAGCAGTAACCCTGCCATCGACCATCGACACCCGATTCGAGCCACCGTTTTCTTTATCGATAAGGGAGGCGAAGACGGTGCCCGAATCAAAATCCGGGAGGCAAGCAAATGAGATCGTACTGTCGAACTCGACGAGCGCACAACTCCGGCCGTTTCCGATAACTCCCTGTGTGTAATTTTCTTCGATCATCGTTTTAGAGCAGGATCTGTGCCCAATTCTTCACTTAGCTGCACCAGGAAATTCCGCAGACCCCGGATATCTGTACGGCGCTTGGCTCGGGTCGCCCCTTCGTCGCCTACTTTCACTGACACGAAATCTAGCTCATTACCCAGTTCTAAGGCAAACATCGTCTCGTCAGTCTGATCGTCGCCTGCCACGATAGCAATATTGGGATGCCAGTCGCTGATGAGTGCCTTCACAGCCTGCCCTTTGTTCACCAGCTGCGAGGCTACTTCGACAATTTTTTTACCATGATGTACAGCCACCGGAAGACTGGCGGTCACATCGGTAAGTTCCGCGAGCAGACCATGCGCTCTCCACAGCCCGAATTCCGGATCTGTCTGCCGGTAGTGCCACACGATGGATGACTGTTTTTCCTCCAGATGCGAACCGGGAGTCAGGTCGACGGCCTGCTCTAACAATGGCATCACCACATCGATCCAGTCGGTGTCAATATGCTCGTGAACGAGTTCCCATCCATCGGTGTCCGGACGGCGCCACCGATAGCCGTGCTCAGCAACGAGCGTAAGAGCCGGATTCGGAAAATGCTGGTCAAGAAACTCCAGCGGACGACCGCTGACGACAGCCACATCCAAACCAGGAATCGCACACAGCCGATCGAACAAAGGCAGCAACTCTGGATCCGGAACAGCATCTTCAGGCTTGGAGACAAAATCTCGCAGTGTACCGTCGTAGTCGAGAAAGAGAGAAGCACGACCGCCTTCCTGAACCGCCTTGACGACCCTGCCCGTAATCATGGGAAATTGAGTGGTGGCATTAACCTCTCTTACGGTCAACGGGATGGCCTTCACTTCATTCAAAATCGTTGTCGCCCATGCACTGGAATCAGACCTCCGTAGACGATCCTGCATAGCCAGGGTTCTTTTCTGTTTGTCATTGTCGCTCATCGTCAGGGCCTGAGTGATCGCACGGGCAGTCTCGGTTACATCGTAAGGATTGACCATGATAGCGTGGGACAGCTCTTGGGCTGCACCGGCAAACTCGCTCAAGATAAGAACGCCAGGACGCCCTCCAGTCGACTCATTTTTGCAGTCGATGTACTCCTTTGCCACCAGGTTCATCCCATCGATCAAAGGCGTGACCAAACAGGCATCCGCCAGCGCATACAGCGCCGCCAGCTCTGGTTGCGGAAAACTCCTGTGTAAAAACTGGACGGGCGCATGGCCCACCGTGCCGTATTTCCCATTGATCGCCCCCACCTCCCGCTGGACTTCCTCGGTCAGCTGAACGTACTCATCCACATCTCCTCTGGAAGGAACAGCAATGATGACAAAAACAATCTTCGCTCGCTCTGCCTCGTTCTCCTTCAGAAACAGCCGGATGGCGTCAAGCTTCTGCGGAATTCCCTTGGTGTAGTCGAGGCGCTCGACACTGATGAAGAGCTTTTTCTCTGCCAGCTCCGCCGCGTGCCTGTTGAGCGCATCCTGATACTCTGCGGTCTGCATCGCTTTCGAAAAGCCACGGTGATCGTGCCCAATCGGATACACTCCCAGAGAAACCTCTCTCTGTTCCTGCTGAACGGAACCGACGTTCGACTCAACCCCAAGCACCCGCAGAACCGCCGACCGGAAGTGGCGAAGATAATTGTAGGTGTGAAACCCGATCAAATCCGCTCCCAGCAGACCTTCCAGAATTTTACGACGCTCTGACAGAGCACGAAAAATCTCGCTACTGGGGAACGGGGTGTGGAGGAAGAAAGCAATGCGCAACTTTTTACCCGACTCACGAAGCATGCGGGGAAGCAGAAAGAGATGGTAATCGTGAATCCATACAGTATCGCTATCTTCCACAACATCGAGAATTGCTTCAGCGAATGCGCGGTTTGCCTTTTCGTAGAATGGAAACCACTCGGGCTCAAACCGGGCCCGCTCGATCATGTAGTGAAGAAGCGGCCACACGGTGGAATTTGCATAGCCATGGTAGTAGCCGTCGATGATTTCTTCCCCAAGGATCACTGGGACGATTCCCGATTCCTTCAAAGTCGCCACCAGCTGCGCCTCGTTCTCCATTTGTTCCGAGGCAATCCCCGGCCACCCTACCCAAGTGGCCTCGATGCCCGATCCCGCCAGAGCAGAAGCCAGCCCGCCCGTAGTACGCACTGGCTTTCCAGCATCGTCAAGTCTTACGGGAAGGCGGTTGGATACGATAAAAGTATTGCTCATGGTGATCGGTGGGTTGGTGAAACTGAACTTCAACGCCGCCCCTCAGGGAACATGTATAGTCACCCAAATTTAACGGTGCCCCGGCTGCATCCGGAGATGCCGGAGCGGAAGCTTCTCTATCATCCTTCCGGCCTCAGGCATGGAACACAAGTGGTTTTTCCCCGAGGTCATGCCCTTTAAATCGTGAGAGTGCCTCCATTTCACCCCCTTCCTTGCTTCCCGTGCCTCTCTGTTTCCACGATTGATCAAAACGACAGAAACCATGCTTTTTAGTCGCTACTTGCGGCAATAAAATCCGATAATCTGACCTGAATGAAAATTTATTGCCGAAATCCCCACGCCTCTGTATCCTTGTGCATCCTGGTAGCCATCCTCTGCGCGGTGCTCCCACGCGAGGCTGATGCCCAGCCGAAACGATTCCTCTTTTTCGCCGGTTCCGAAAGCCACGGATGGGGCGCGCATCAGCATCCTGCTGGCAGTGTCATCCTTTCCGATGCGCTGAAAAAATCCGGGCTCGATGTGGACGTCGAACTCACTTACGAATGGCCGGACCTCGCGCGCTTGAAGCAGGCGGATGCGTTCGTCATCTATGCCGACGGCTGGTGGAGCCACCCGGCGACCAACCACCTTGACGATCTTCAGGCATTCATGGATGGCGGCGGCGGGCTCACGGTATTGCACTGGGCAACAGGGATCGGCGGCGCAATTGATGAGCAGCGGGATCAACATGAAGACCCGATCCGAGTGCAGTGGCGGAAGCTGGTGGGCGCGGACTTTGAGCCGTGGCATTCGGTGAGCAAGTTCTGGGATGCGAGTTTCGAGAAGCTGGCGGATCACGAAGTGACCCAGGGCGTGCCGCCGTTCACGATCTGGGATGAATGTTACTTTCACCTGCGTTGCACCGATCCCGAGCATGACCATGTCACTCCGATGCACGGAGCACTGCCACCAGTGGCCATCATTCAACCAGGAGCACGTGCCGACAGCGGCAGCCAGTCGGCGATCGATGCCGTGGGCAAGCGCAAAGAAGATCAATACTGCGCCTGGGGATTTGAGCGACCATCTGGCGGTCGTGCTTTCGGCTACACGGGCGGGCACCTGCACTGGAACTGGGCGCGCGACGAAGTGCGCAAGTTGATCCTCAATGGCATCTACTGGACTTCTGGAGCGAGGGTGCCTGACAAAGGTATCGAAACACCGCGCCCCAGCGCGGCAGAGATGCTGGCACACTTGAAGAAGAACCCGGGATGGACTGAGGAAAACCTGCAAATCGCCCTGGATCTCTCCGCCGAAGGGAAGGCGGTCCGATGGACAGCATACGACGGCGGCCCACTCCCTGACCTTGCTGCCAAAGAATCGAACAAATTCGAAGGTGAGACGATCAAGGTGCTGAATCAAAGTGGTGGCCAGACAACACCACAGGCGATGGGCAGCTTCGGCGCCGGCCTGTGGAGCAATGAATCGCAACTCTGGTGGGTGGACGGCAAGCCGGGCGATGCCCTTGACCTGGCACTGCCAGTCGAGAAGGCGGGCAATTACCAAATAGGCGTCGCCCTCACCAAAGCAATCGACTACGGACAGGTTCAGTTCCTACTGGATGGCGATGTTCTCAATGACGATGCCATCGATTGCTTCGCTGCCGTGGGCGTACTGCACACTGGGGAGATTCTGGTGGCGCAGCGACATCTCACGGCTGGCCAGCACACCTTGAGCATCAAGATCACTGGAGCGCATCCCGATGCGGTGAAGCGCTACATGGTCGGCCTCGACTTTGTCCGCCTGCAGCTCCAACCCGCCGAGGCCAGCGCTTTGTTCGATGGCAAGACGATGCAAGGCTGGCAAGGCGACCAGACATGGTGGAGAGTGGAAGATGGCATGATCATTGGCGAAATCGCCGATGGAGAGAGCCTCAACGAAAACCAGTTCCTGTTCTGGGACGGGATGCTGCACGATTTTGAACTGCGCCTGAAATACCGCATCGACGGCGGCCCCACCGCGAACTCGGGCGTACAATTCCGAGCTCAGCGCGTGGGCGAAACCGGTGCCGCAGGCTACCAGGCGGACATCGATGACGGCGCAGCGTGGACGGGCCGCATTTACGATGAACACGGCCGCGCCTTGATCGTTGAGCGGGGTGCAAAAGTCGCGATTTCCAAAACCGGCAAGATTACCTCGGTTCCATTCCGTGCTCCAGAGGCCTACAAAGAAATTGCGACGAAGGGCGAATGGAACGACTACGTGATCCGCGCCGTCGGCCCTCACATTCAGACATGGATCAATGGTGAAGCGGCTGCCGATCTGATGGACAACCAGCTCGGGCAACAAGATTTCTCTGGCCTTCTCGCCCTGCAGCTTCACTCCGGCCCTGGACCGGCAAAGATCGCGTTCAAAGACATCCTCCTCACTGAGCTGGGCCAAACAAAACAACCGAAGGTTCCCGACAACCCGAACGGCAGTCGTGATGGCGTCTCACCAGAAGGCAAGAACCTCGGCTTTGAAGCAGGCTCGCTGAAGGGCTGGAAAGTGACAGGCAATGCCTGGGACGGTTCGCCAATCAAAGGAGATACCGTGACTCCCCGACGTCCGGGTCAGTCGAGCAATCACGACGGCGCATACTGGGTCGGCAGCTATGAACGCACGCATTCAGACGAGGGCCAAGGCATCCTGGAGTCGGCGCCGCTCGAGGTCACGCATCCGTGGGCAAGCTTTCTCGTCGGCGCTGGTGACAGCGACAAGACACGCGTGGACATTGTCGAAACCAAGACCAACACCGTTCTCTTCACGGCTTCAGGGCGTCAGGAGGAAACCATGGGCGTGGCTGAGGTCGATCTCCGCGAGCACCTCGGCAAGCAGATCTTTGTTAGAGTGGTCGATGAAAGCTCCGGCGCGTGGGGACATATCAACTACGACGACTTTCGTTTTCACAACGCGAAGCCTGCCGCAAAGCCATCGCGCGTTGAGACCAATCCCCTGCTCAAGCACCTTACTCCGAACCCTGTCGGCGAGGACGCCCAGAGCACTGTGGCAGGCATGTGGGTGCCGGAAGGTTTCCAAGTCGATCTCATCGCCACGGAACCCACGATCACCCAGCCGATCGCCTTCACGTTTGATGAACGTGGTCGCATGTGGATCGTCGAAGCACACTCTTACCCACAGAAGCAGCCTGAAGGCCAGGGCAAGGATCGAGTGATCATCCTCGAGGATAGCGATGGCGACGGCAGCTTTGAAACGCGAAAACTTTTTGCCGAAGGGTTGAACCTTGTTAGTGGTATCGAGGTAGGCTTTGGCGGTGTGTGGATCGGCGCGGCACCGCAGTTGCTCTTTCTTCCTGACAAGGATGGCGACGACAAAGTGGATGGCGATCCTGTTGTTTTGTTAGATGGCTTCGGCTACCAGGACACGCACGAGACACTCAACAGCTTCACCTGGGGGCCGGACGGCTGGCTCTACGGCAACCAGGGCGTCTTCAATTACTCGCTGATCGGCAAGCCCGGCGCGGCTGACAGCGATCGCACCGAGATGCGCGCGGGCGTCTGGCGTTACCACCCCACGCGCCATGCCTTCGAGATTTTTGCGACGGGATGCAGCAACCAGTGGGGCATCGATTTCAATGAAGTCGGCCACCTGTTCATCACCCACTGCCGCAGCGCCTGGGGCGGCGGCCCCACCAGTTACATGGTGCAGGGAGGGCACTACTGGAATCAGGCGAACTCGAACCACGCGCCATTCATCGCCGCTGGAAAAGTGGCATGGAACCCCACGGATGAACCCGTCTTTCGCAACTTTCTGCCATCCTCCGCTGGCTACGGCCATGGCGAAGGCGGCGCTGGCAAACCAGGATCACGCGCACTCTACGGCGGCCATTCGCACGTCGGAACGATGATCTACCTCGGCAGCAATTGGCCCGCGACTTACCGCAATCAATTGTTCACCCACAACCTGCACGGCCACCAGATGAATCGACAGATGAACGTGAGACGCGGCTCTGGCTACGAAACCTTGCACGCGGGGTCGGATCAACTCTTCACCGAAGACCCGCAGTTCATCGGCGTCGACCTCAAGTATGGCCCGGACGGTGGGGTCTACATGATCGACTGGGTCGACAACCAGCACTGCCACACCAACAACGTCGAAAGCTGGGATCGCTCGAACGGCCGACTTTACCGGATGCATTGGAAGGACACTTACAAGCCCACCAAAATCAATCTCGCAGCAAAGACGACTCCCGAACTGGTCGAAATGGTCACCAGCAAGGACGAATGGTATTCCCGCACCGCCCGCCGCCTGCTTCAGGAACGTGCCGATTCAACAGCCGTTCCTCTCATTGACGGTAGTCTGGCCAAAACGAGCGGCACCCCTGAAACGTTGCGACTGCTCTGGGCCCGTCACCTTGTCACTGGCGAAGCCCCGCCCGCCAGCGCCTTCTCACACAAGGCCGAGGAAGTCCGCGCCTGGGCCATCACTCTCAGTGGCGATGGTCAAACGCTTCCTGCAGCGCGTCTTCAAGAAATGGCAGCGAGCGATCCATCTTCCATGGTGCGCCTGGCACTGGCTTCCGCGCTGCCGCGATTTGGCAATGCTGATCGATGGAAGCTGGCGGAAACACTGGGCAGCAAAAAGGACAACAGTGACGACGTCTATTTGCCCAAGCTCATCTGGTATGGCCTCGCCCCCATCGCGCTGGAAGATCCGGCCCGCAGCGTGGCTCTCGCCAAGTCCACGCCCATGCCGATGCTCGCCGACTCGATCCTCTGGTACCTAAGCAAAGATGCCGCCGGACGCGATCTCCTTACCGCCCACCTGACCGAACCAGACGCCCGCACGCGACGCATTCTCGAACTGATGGCCGAAGCGATCCCCAGCACATCAGCGCTGCCCGCACCGAAAGGCTGGACAGCGGCCGCCGAGAAATTGCGCACCGCGGAAACCAGCCCTTATCTCGATCGACTCGGAGGCATCTTTGGCGACGCCACCGTGCTCGCCTCAATGCGCAAAACAGTCGCGGACAGCGACGCACCCATGGAGAAACGCACCGAAGCGCTCCAATTCCTCAAAGCCAGCGGCGACACCGAATGTGCCAGCGAACTCGTCGCCATCATCGACGTCCCGGAGTTCCGCTCCACCGTGCTGCCGATGCTTGGCCGCTTCAACGACAAGGCCGTCGCCGATGCGATCCTGACAAGGCTACCAACTCTGGAAGGCTCGGACCGCAACAACGCGCTTGTCGCACTCGCTTCCCAGCCCGTGCTGGCACAGGCGCTGATGTCAGCGATCAAGGTTGAGAAAATCGATCGTCAGATCCTGACATCGCTCCATGTGCGGCAGATGCAGAATCTTCACAACAGAGACGTCGACACCCTGCTCGCCGACGTGTGGGGACGCGTTGGAGAAACCAGCACCACCGCTAGAGAGAGCATAGCAAAGTACGGCAAACTCTACAAAGAGGCCCCGCTCTGGGCACATGCAAAGGAAGATGGCCAGGCCGTCTTCGCCCGTGTCTGCTCCACCTGTCACGTCATGAATGGCACCGGCACCAGCCTCGGCCCGGATCTCACTGGTTCATGGACGAATGGCGTCGACTACTTCCTTGAGAACATTATCGATCCCAATGCCGTCGTTGGTGAAACCTTTCAGCTCAACCTCGTGACTAAAACGGACGGCACCGTCGTCAGCGGCATGCCTGAAAGCGAAACGTCTGACACCCTCACCATCCGCACCGTCACCGAAAGCGTGGCCATTCCAAAGTCGGCCATTCAGGATCGGCAGATACTTGAGCAAAGCATGATGCCCGCCGGATTGTTAGACACACTCCCGGAAAAGGAAATCATCGATCTTCTGAAATTTCTTTCCACCAAATGATCGTTCTCATCCGCCCTTTCATCTTTACAGTATCGCTCCTCCTTCTGACAGGCCTTCTCGCCCACTCCGAGGACTTCCTCTGGATCGAGGGTGAGGCTGCGAAGTCCAACACCATGCGCGAGCACGCCTGGTACAATTCGGTCAAAAAGGCCGAGCTGTCCGGTGGCGATTGGCTGTCCCATTTTTCCGATGGCGAAATGCCGGTGGCGCACTATGCCTTCGATTCCGGGGCTGCGGGAGACCATGAATTCTGGCTGCGCGCCAATCCCATTGCGGGCGCAGAGATCAGCGTGCGGGTCAACGACGGTAACTGGCAAAGCGTGCCGCTCGGCAAGAGTGAGCAGCAAGTGAACATCGCCAGCGATGGCAAACCGGACATGCGCTTCGTCGCCTGGATCAAAGGACAACCCCTGACATTGCACGAAGGCAAGAACACACTCGACCTGCGTTTTGAAAGCGGGAACAATCGGCACGGCGGAATTGATTGCTTTGTGCTCAGCCGCGAGCCATTTCTGCCGCAGGGAAATCGCAAACCAGGTGAGAAGACTGGCCTGGCCGATCCAGGCACGTGGGCATTCGAGCCCGATCGCGACAAGTTCTCTGCTGAGTCCATGCTGGATCTCACCGTGCTGAACGAGAAGCCCGCGGGAAAACATGGAAGAGTAGCACGTTCTGCCGATGGGGCAGACTTCGTCGATGGAGCTGGCGAGCCGATCCGCTTCTGGGCGGTGAACACCGGTGTTCACAATAGTGGTGATCTGGCGATGGTCGAAGAACATGCCCGGTGGCTTGCCAAACGGGGCGTGAACATGGTCAGGCACCATGGTCACCTGGCACCTGGCAAGGGATCGAAAATCACTGACGTAAATCAACGTGATATCGACGCAGCCTGGCGATTGGTCGCGGCGATGAAGAAGCAAGGCATCTACGTGACTCTGTCACCCTACTGGGCCGTAAGTGTGAAGCCTCATCCTGAGTGGGGACTGAAAGACGCAGGTGGGGACAATTTAACAGGGCTCCTTTTCTTCGATCCAGATCTGCAAGCCGCCTACAAGGTGTGGCTGAAAAAACTGCTGACGGAACCCAATCCGCACACCGGAATCCCTTTGGCGAAGGATCCAGCCGTCGCGCTCTTTCAAATTCAGAACGAAGACAGCCTGCTATTCTGGACGGAATCTTCGATCAAAAGCGAGCAACGTCGCGCCCTGGGCGATTTGTTCGGAAAATGGCTGATTGAACGCGATGGCACGCTGGAAAAAACGATAAAAGCATGGGGTGGCGAGGCAAATGCCCCCGAAGACGATTTCACCCAGGGCCGGGTGATGCCGTTTCCAATCTGGAACCTCACGCAATCGCCAAGTGGGCCGATGGAAAAGCGCCTCAATGATCAACTCCAGTTCTACACGGAGCTGATGTTTGATTTCAATGCCGAGATCGCCCGCTATCTGAAAGAGGATCTCGGCTACGAGGGACTGGTGAATGCAGGCAACTGGCGCACCGCTGATCAGGCGAAGCTGCTCGATGCCGAACGCTTTGCCTACACTGCCAATGATGTCATCGGTGTGAACCGTTACTACAATGGCGGCTCGCACAGCAATCCCACGGACAAACAGAAAGCTGGCTACCTTGTCAGCGAAGGCGATCTTTTCAGCAGCGAGTCGGCGCTCAAGCGACCTGGAGAATTCCCACTAACATTGCGTCAAGTCGAGGGGCATCCCATGATCATCTCCGAGAGCAGCTGGGTGCCGCCATTGCAACAGCAGAGCGAAGGCCCGTTTCTGGTCGCCGCCTACAGTGCCCTCACGGGATTCGACATCTTCTACTGGTTCGCGACGGGCGACATCGGCTTTGGCCCACCGATGGGCAAGTGGCAAATTTCATCCCCGGCGCAGATGGGGATGTTTCCCGCAGCTGCCTTGATGTTTCGCCAGGGTTATGTTCAACGTGGCAAGCCAGTCGTGCTGGAACACCGTCCACCTGCAGAACTCTGGGCACGCAAATCTCCTATGCTGCCCGAACAAGCGGGCTTTGATCCCAATCGTGACGTTCGTATTGAGCCCTCACAAGAAGGCGCGCTCACTCCCCTGACCTATCTTGTCGGCGGTGTCGAAGTCGCATTTGAAAAAGGACGCGATGAAGTCACGGATCTAAAATCACTCATTGATACCGATAAGAAAACCGTTCGTAGCGTGACAGGCCAACTCCTTTGGAACTACGACAGAGGGATCGGCTATCTCAATGCCCCGAACGCCAAAGGCATTGCGGGAGATCTCGCCGCAGCGGGCAGCACGAAGCTGGGCGAACTCACCGTCGCTAGTCGCAACTCTTACGCCAGTCTGTTGGTGGTCTCGATGGATGGAGCTGATCTCGCGCAATCGAAGAGGATCTTGATCCAGGTCGGCACGATTGCCCATCCACACGGATGGAAAACCGAGCCCGCAGGCAACGGCGAGCAACGCATCACCGATCTCGGCAGCAGCCCATGGAACATCGAGAATGTGGACATCGATCTGCAACTCAAGAACGCGGTTATCGGCAAAGCGACTGCATTAGACGCCAATGGCCTTCCCAAAGGCGATGTTCCTGTCCGCACCGGCGCGTCAGGCATCGAGCTGAAACTCCCGCAAGACACCATGTATCTCATCCTTGAATAAAGGACTCATGAAAAACGTTCACATCCTGATCACATTGTTAGGCTGCTTTGCATCAGTGGCGTTCGCTGACATTGAATTGCCCAGGCGATGGGAATACTCGGCGCCCCTGATTTCTCCGGAGAAGCGCGATGCCGATCCGAGTCATGCCCAGAAAGATCCCACAGTGGTGCATCACGATGGCAGATGGCATGTCTTCATGACGGTCAAGCTGCCGGGGCGGTCAGTTATTGAATACTGTTCTTTCGAAAAGTGGGAAACTGCCAACGCATCAAAGCGGACATTGCTCACGGTGAGTGACAGCGACTACTTCTGCGCACCTCAGGTTTTCTACTTTGAGCCGCACAAGAAGTGGTATCTCGTTTACCAGGTGGGCATGCCAGGTTCGAAAAAGATGTGGGTCGCCTACTCCACGACATCAGACATCTCTAATCCCGCGTCCTGGACAAAGGCCCAGCCAATGCCCGGACTGGATGGCGGCCCGGATGACCCGCGCGAAGTGGGCGGGCTCGACTACTGGATCATCTGCGACGACGCACGTGCCTATCTGTTTTTCACCAGCCTCAATGGAAAATTGTGGCGGCTTTCGACAGGGATCGAGCAGTTCCCCGCCGGATTCGGCGACTGCACCGTGACCCTCGAAGCGGAGATTTTCGAAGCCAGCCATACCTACAAATTGAAGGGCCAGGACAAATACCTGACGCTCATCGAGCAGGATGGGCGTCGCTATTTCAAAGCGTACATCGCTGATCGACTTGATGGCGAATGGACAGCGATCGCCGACACCGAAGCGCACCCATTCGCAGGTGCCACGAACATTCGTCCCAGGAAAGGAGTCGAAGCCTGGACGGATAACATCAGCCACGGCGAACTCATCCGCGACAGCAATGATCAACGCTTCGTCATCGATCCAGACCACCTGCAGCTGCTATTTCAAGGGATGCTTGAGAAGCAAAAGTCAGGCAAAGGCTACGGCCAGTTCGACTGGCGACTGGGATTGTTGACGCCGGATTCCACCGTGCAGATCACGCTTGTAGGCGACTCCACCGTTGCCACTGCAAATGGCTGGGGAGATGGGTTCGAGGAGTTGCTCAAAGATTCGGCAAAGGTTCACAATGCCGCCAAGAACGGACGTAGCTCAAAGAGCTTCCGATCCGAAGGCCTGTGGAAACCCGTGATCGAGAACCCTGGCGACTATCTGCTGATTCAGTTCGGGCACAATGATCAGCCCGGCAAAGGGCCGGAGCGGGAATCGGCGGCGGCAACTGACTTTCGCGACCATCTACGTCAGTACGTGAAAGAGGCCCAGTCCGTTGGTATGAAGCCCGTTCTTGTCACCTCACTGACCCGTCGCCACTGGGGAAAAGACGGCAAGATTGTGCCCTCGCTCGCAGAGTATGCCGAAGCAACCAAAGCCGTGGCCACAGAACTGGGACTGCCATTGATCGATCTACACGCATTGAGCATCACCCACGCCAATGCGATCGGAGCCGAGGCATACGAGCAGTTTGAGCCAAAAACTGAGAAGGGCATCGATCATACTCACTTGAACTCACTCGGCAGCCGGGAAGTAGCCAAACTGGTAGCCGAGGAGCTTGTGCGGGTGGTGCCGGAACTCGCGGATCATTTCAATTTTTGATTCGTCCCGGCAACCTGTAGTTTTCTGCCGATCGATCGCACACATGGCATGGAGAATGCGACATCTACCAGAGAGCAACCATTTGACGATTTGAAATTTTGAACAATCCAACCGGGAGCACAACGACGCACCTGATGGAACGGCGAACGCAGAGAAATCGATAGAACCGAAAAACGGTAACCAATTACTTAAACAACGGTTTTCTATGGGCAACGGTTCCTTTGCGTCAGCGTTCTTCTTCTAAAAGCTTCGTTATGCTCCCGGTGTTGTTTTGTTGATCGCCAGGCAGGACTGGCTTCAATTGATCACCCTGATGCGGAAGTATGGTGGCGTTTCGGTGGCCGGTCCGAGATCGACGGTGACAGCGACGCGGTTGTCGCCAGCCGCCTCGGCCTTCTCCGAAAATGCTTGGGCCGGGTTCCACGCTTGCAGGTTCGTAGATATTTCGTAGGTGATACTCAGCCCCGATGCGGTCGATGATCGGCCATAATGCAGCAACACTCGCCCTGCGGAAATCTCGATGCCTAGATCAATGCCATTGGCAACGAGATCGGAAGTACCGAGAGCAAATTCGAGTAAAGCATGGATACCATCGCCGTCCTGGTCAGCGTTTGGATCGCCAGTGAATTGGCTACTTTGCTCTACCGTTCCCGGTGTTCCACCTGGCACGGCGCTCGCCTTCCAGCTGGCAGGATCGGATGCGTTGCTGGGATTGGAATCGATGAGCACCAACGATGGGCCGCCCCCGTCTGCGGCTGCTGGCCAGGGATCGGAGTCGCCAAATGTCAAGGTGAGCACGATGCGGGCGTCTGCATCGACGATGGTGATGTCCTCGCCGCCATTTGCGAGGCGGCTCCCGTTGGCAAAAACCCCGGCCACAGGAAGGCCCGTGCCGTAAACGGCTTCGAAGGCCGCGCGTTCAGCGATGATCACGAGTCTTTCGCCGGGTTGCAGGCTCGCAATAGCGGACTCAGCAAAATCGAAGTCAACGCCTTCCGAAAAGTGCAGGCCTTCCAGGCTCACCGCAGTGTCACTGACATTCACCAGCTCGATGAACTCTGCGTCATCATTGGGATCGGCCGGATGATAGTGAATTTCTGCGACGGCGAGTGATCCGGCCAGCGGAGAGGGCCCGGCTCCTATCACGGTAGAACCGACTACCGCCCCTGACGCATCCTCGATCACCAGTTGCGTGTCACTTGCGGAAAGCTGACCATTGAAAGGGCCGACGACGAGGTTTCGCTCCGATCCCTTGGGAGATGTCACACGGGAGCGGAATCCAGCGATCGAACGCGCCACGAAGATCTCGCTCTGCCGCGGAATCACGGTTCCTGAAGGAAAGGTGAAGCGTACGGCGTCGGACAACTTCCAGCCGGAGATGTCGATCTCAGTCTCTTCACGATTGGCGATACTCACGAACTGGCCAGGGCTCCCTTCCGCAGCCGCATCGAATTCGACCGCTGTTATCTCCATATTCGGCATCGTTGGCTGGGATTCGGGAAGGAGAGGGATCGACCCATCGATAGCGTAGCGACCGAACAGATCTCCACGCCGCGCTGGAAAAAATTGCAGGACAGCGTTCTTTCCCGAGTTCGCGGCACGTGGAAGATCGTCTGCAGCCGATGCTGAAAGCTCTTCCACCCACTTTTCGAACAGCCTTTCCTCTTCCGGTGTATCCGGGTGTTGCAACAGGGTGTCGGCCAGAGTCTTCAGCCTTCGCAGGTACATTCGCTGCGTCACTTCCTCACCGAACATGACATCGTAAAGTCGATTCCATTGATTCGCGTTCTGCTTGGCATGCGCGCTGTCGCCAAAAAATGGATGCCGCAAATGCGTGCCGCCATCACCAGTGACGCCAAACGTCCAGTCCTTGTCCCAGGGAAATATGCGCCACAGTCCGTCTGTATATGTGTCGTGAAACATATAGAAATTTTTGCGCACATCATCGGCGTCCTGTGTGATGGATCGAAGCGCCAGATAGTTCAGAATCTGAGGCAGATCGAGATGGTCAAAAAGGAATGTCACCCGTTCTTCTGACGTATCGAGTGCGAGCCCGTCGACCAGCGCCTGAGCACTGGAGCGATCAGTGGCGTCGCCGTTTTTCCGATCCACGCCAGTGGTCACGTCCGCGAAGACCGGATTCAGATTGCTCCGCTGGCCGAATTTGTAGAGTTCGCCTCCACTGGAATCGTAGCCATGGCGGCTCAGAAAATCCTCATCCACTTGTTCGATGAAAACACCCACACGGTCGGTATCAGCATTGGCCCGCATTAACATGAGAAACGATGCGCATGCAGCGTGACCAGCGCGGGTGTAGGTATTGAAGGCGAGCGTTTGCCTAAGGTAGGAGGTATCGGAGCCCTGTCCGTTAACATTGATCTCCTTGAGCGCTGGTAGCTCTTCGCTGACGTAAAGCGGCTCATTGTTGTTGAACACAAATTTCTGAGAAATGGTGCCATTGGTCGCTCCGCCTCTCTGGCGGGCATAGGCATTGTCGTAAAAGCGTCCTTCGTAGAACACCGAAACGCGCGTGCCGTTGGCACTGTGCGCAGAACTTTCTCGTGCCGCGAACCATTCGAACAGCGGAAGCTGAGTCGTCAGATCGGAGTTTTGGACGACGGTTCCGTAGTATTCCGCTGATTGCTTGGTACCGCTTTGATCGAGGAACAAGGGCGCGCGGGTTTCGTTGGTGGATGTGTCAGTGGCGACGATTCGCCAACGCAGCATCTGACCCGCAGTAGCTTCCACCGGGAGCGTCGCTGAGTAGGTGCCCGCTCCGTCATTCATCATCTCGATCGCCACTTCATCCTCGTATTGAATCCGGTGATACAGCATCACATCTTTGATCGGAGCAATGCGTTCGGTCAGTTTCGCCGTGATAGTAATCGTTTCTCCGGTGCTGGGGCGTTGTTCGATCCGGGTAACATCGGAAATTCCAGGGCCAGGCTCAGCCGATTGGTTGGCATTCGCGGTACCGGGCGTTGCAGATGCGAGATAGCCAGTCTGAAGCGGACCATCCCCTTCGAATTGTGCCGTCAGCTGCGGCACAATGAGAAAATCGGATCCGCCCGCGCTCCTGTTCATTCCTTGAATCGCCAGGACATTCTCTTCACCGGGTCGAAGTAGTCCGACAAAATCAGACACATCGATTTCCTCAAAAACTTCCGCCTCTGCATCGGGATGGGACGCCGTCGCAATGGAATTCCAAGCCACTTCTTCGGGAGCATTTCTGGAGGCGATTTCGACACCGTTCAGGTAAGCCACAAATCCGTCGTCATACTGCATCGACAAGGTGAGCGAACTGTGGGCGCGTGTCGCGGGGATCACAAACGCGTGCCGGATGTAGATCGAAGCGTTCACCGATCGCATCGCGTCGATAACATGGGTATCGATAAATGGATCGAACGAACCGGGGTTGGATTCGAAACCGACACCAGTGTCGGTTCCATCGATGAAGCCCGCTCCATCAGGCTCGATGGGCAGATTCCATGTCGCTTCCAGTGACTCGTCGGTCGGCACCAGCCATCGCAGCGTTGCCTGAGCCAACAGATCCTCTGAGCCGCCACCAGAGCGAAACGAGCCGTAGGCGACGTCGTTGAATTGCTCGGGATAGCCGGGCGAGAACTCAGATACGACCTGGCCCTCTGGATCTACCAGCGCGAGGTACTCGCCGATCGAGGAAAGCTGAAAGCTCGCATGCGGCCATCCATCGCCATCGATGTAGCCGGGAACTGGACTGCCGGAACAGATCACCAACGAGTATCCCTTTGCTGGTATCTCAATCTCTGGGAATTCCCATTTCGTAAGATTGGTTGCCGAGTCCGTGAGGTGCCATCCCTTCAAGTTTACCGATGCATTGTCGGGGTTGTGAATCTCTACCCAGTCGGAAAATTGCCTGTCCCCATCACGAAAAGCTTCACTGTTGCTCGCCATGAATTCGGAAATCAACGGTGCAGCGAGGGCCTGAAGAGGAAGGCAGAGGGCTAGGATTGGTGAAAGGAATTTCATCATGACAGTGAGTAGCTCAGATTGGGCCAGACGGCGTAATAAAACGAGAGTTTAAGCGCGCTTGATGAAGATCAAACATCAAAACAGCAACGCATCCTGCGCCCAGTTCAATCCCAGCTCCGCCCGTGGCTTCAACCGAGAGAGATCAAATATTCCTACCACTTCGAAATCGCTGGTTGCAGTTGGCCCGAAACCCGCTGTTGTGAGTGCCAATGAAAAAGTATACTATCATCCGCCTTTTAGCAGCCACTGCGGCGTTTTTTGCACCGGTTTGCCACGCGGTGACCTTCTACACCATCCAAGGGGTTGAAACGACCACCGTAAACTTCTTTGACAAAGACAACCTGATTCAGGGGCCTGGTGTCGGATTCAATGCCGCTGAGCCTCATTCAATTCTCGGGGCGAGCAATCCGCAGACTTGGGTCACCGATGCACCAGGAGGATTTCCCTCCGATTACATTGCGGCAGCTGGTGAACCTGTCATCACGCTGGACTTGGGTGCGGACGTCCCACTCTATGAAATCAGCGTCTGGGGCTACAGCGCGGATAATGCGAATGGCCTGAGCCAGATATCATTGAAGTTCGCGACTGAAGCCGATGGCACAGGCGGGTTCGGCACTTCGATCGATTTCAATCCTACGTTTAATCCGATTCTCGATCCTGAGCCACGACAAAGCTTCGATTTCGGACAAACGGTGTCCGCCCGTTTCGTTCAATTGACGGGAGAGGCCACCTTCTATTCGAACGACGGAAATGGGCCGCCTCCTGGAGGAGATCGCGCGGGACTTGGCGAGATCGCGTTTGCTGTTCCTGTACCTGAACCATCTGTGTCGATTCTTGGTTTGCTCGGCGCTACGGTTTTGATTTTCCGCCGCCGTCGCATCACATCATCACTTTGAGTAGCACCTGCTACTTGGCCGCCCATCCTCCGCACTGCGCATTTCACGAATCTAATGAAGACCACTTGCCGTTCGATTTGCAAGACACTGACCATTGCCGTGTTGGGATGTCCGGCAGTGCTACTTGGCGCCGACTTTTACCCGATCGTCAGCGTCGAAACCACCACCGAAAACTTCTTCGACAAAGACAATCTGATTGAGGGGGCGGGAGTCGGATTTGACGCAGAAGAACCTCATGACGCTATAGGCACGACATGGGTGACTGATGCTCCTGGAGGGTTTCCATCCGACTACATTGAATCGGCCGGCGAGCCAGTGATCGTCGTGGATCTTGGTCAGGATCTGCTGCTGAATGAGATCAGTGTCTGGGGATACTCGGCTGACAACGCGAACGGCATCAGAGAATTTAGCTTACGCTTTGCTACCGCTGCGGAAGGGAACGAAGGATTTGGAAGTTCGGTTTCCTACAATCCGACGTTCGAGGCCGAGCTCGATCCTGTCCCGCGGCAGAGTTTCGGTTTTGATGAGTTCGTTACCGCGCGTTACGTGGAACTAACTGGGGTCACCACCTTTTACAATGAGGAAGGGGATCCTCCAGGTGGTGACCGCGCCGGACTGGGCGAGATTGCCTTCGAAGTTCCCGTAGCAATAGACGAACCCAACATCAGTGCGCCGGACGAAGTGGCGCTCGAACTGGGGGTGGAGAACATTTCGATTTTCACCATTGAAGTGAGGAATACGGGAGGCGAAGGCCTGACAATCTCCAACACGACTTTCACTGGAGTGAATGCACCCGCATTCAAGATAAACGCAGTCGCCGGCTCAATCGCGGGATTAAGTTCGGGAATGATTGAAATTCAATTCGATCCGTCAGGCCTCGGCGGGGCGATCGCCGCTACACTCCAGATCACAAGTGATGATCCAGATACGCCAATTCTGGAAGTCTCGCTCTCCGGGAATCTCCCGGAACTGGGCCCTGACATCGTGGTCTCCACGAAGTTCGAACTGGCACTCACCGAGGAAGTGGGATCGTTCACCATTCCCGTCAGCAATCTGGGCGGGCAGGATCTCGTGATCAGTGGCACGGAACTAACCGGAAAGAGCGCAGCTGCATTCTCCGTGACTTCTGCGCCTGCGATGATCCTTCCCGGGGAAACGGAGAACGTTCAGGTGCAGTTCAACCCAGCAGGTGTGCGCGGTGGAGTTTCCGCATTTCTGGAGATCTCCAGTAACGACGAAGCGAGCCCCGTGGCCTCGGTCGAACTATCAGGTGGGCTACCGGCTGAGTTTTATGAGATTGATTCCGTCGTCACCAGCACTTTAGACACAGAGCTCTTTCCTGGTGATAACCTCATCCAGGGCATAGACGCAGGGTTTGATGCTGCGTGGCCCCATGACGCACTGGGGGAAGGGGCAGATTTCGCCTGGGTTACGGACGCTCCTGGCGGTTTTCCGTCTGACTACATTGAAGTGGCGGGAGAGCCGACCATCGTTCTTGATCTTGGTGATGATGTTCCCCTATCCGAGATCAGCGTCTGGGGATACTCGACAGGAAACGCAAATGGTCTAAGCAAGTTCTCCCTGATGTTCGCAACCAGCGCGGAAGGAGTGGAGAGCTTTGGCACCAGCATCAGCTACAACCCGACGTTCGAGCCATCCTTGGATTCTGTTCCGCGGCAAAGCTTTCCATTCGAGGAAACGGTGTTCGCACGTTACATCGAGTTGACTGGTGAAGCGACGTTTTACTCGAACGGTGGCAACGGCCCGCCCCCAGGTGGCGATCGCGCAGGTCTTGGCGAAATCGCATTCGAAATACTTCCCGTGATCGGTGGTCGGAGGTTTGAAATTATCTCTCTGGAGCTGACTGAAGCCGGAGCGCTCCTTACATTTACTTCCCGTCCAGGAATTCAATACTCTGTAGAAAGGTCGAGCGATCTGTCTGAGAGCGGTTGGGAGGAACTCGACGACGGCCTCAATTCCGATGGCGACAGTATCGAGTTTCTGGATCTGCAGATTCCAGAGGATGCTTCAACGCTCTACTACCGCGTCAAAGAAAACTAACCAATAGCCCTGGGGATTCCGCACTCTGCGAGAAGCTCCATAGTTGCGCTCAAGCCGCAAAGAGGGAGCAAGAAACGAACCCACTGGGATTCTGGATATCGATTGCGATTTTCGAACATGATGAACGGGAAATGTCGCAAAAGCCATTGCGCCAGACAGATCTATTCATTTGAAGGCGCAGCCAACCGCGATTTTCAAAGGCTTGCTGCCCTTTGGCAACGTCATCGAAAGGTAGGCGGTACCTGTGAGTACCGGGCGCGCGGCCAAGGCGATGCGGCCTTCCCCAGCACCCGTATGGCAGGCGATGGGCACTCCGACGAGATCGAGCATCTCGATATCGAGGGCCGATTCGGCCACTTGCACGTCGTCCGCAGCGAGAACGAGCACATAGTGATTCTCCTTGAAAAAAAACAATGGGAGCAAAACACGCTGCCCTGGCAATACCTCCCCTAGCCAGATGGGTTCACGCCGCGAGCACCCCTCACTCACCAACGCCCGCAATCCGGTCTCGACTCGATGCACGGCATCGCTGGGTGACGCCTCCTGTGCTGGCAGGGTTCCAATTTTCACCCCGCCCAAAAGCAGGACAACAACGATCATTCCACGGGACAGGAGGTGGCACATTGCAGGTTTCATTCGTTCGACATTAGGCTCGTAAGGAATTCCTGGATCAAATTCTGTGTCACCGTGATACGATCCACTTCCACACCGGCAGTCTCCGCAGCCCAGCAGTCCCGCACTCCCTTGAGACAGCGACGCAGATCCCGAACACCCCGCTCTTTGAGTGTCTCTTCAGGAAGCAATTCCACGCGCCGGATCATTCCATAGATCAGAGTGATGTCGCCAATGCACAGCCGATCTTCGAGTTCGAGATCCCTCACAATTTCACAATTGATTGCGATCGTTCGCAACAACAGGCCAAATGGCAACAAGTCCGCCAGCGGCCCGTCCCGCTGTTCACGAAGGACGCTTTGCTGCTCGGTCATGGTCGCCTCAAGCTCTACCCGGAGCGCCTGCCACTGCTCAGCATCCGCAAGCTCACCGAGACGGGAGTTGCGTTGCTGCATGCGTTCGCTGATTCCCAGTGTTTTCTCAAGCGTTCTGATATCGGCCAGCACATTGCGCACCTCCTGACTCCCCCGCGACTCAACGGCCACGTAGGCATCTGTCAGGGTCACTCCAAGCTTAAGAGCGGCCCGAGGACGATTGGAAATCGTCAGCGATCCACTGTCGGAATAGAACTGGCGCCACCGCGGACTTCCCAGCTTTTCAAAAACTCTGAACCACGCCACAGGAGAGGGCTGAGCAAACGGTGATGGAACTTCTGACGCCGCAATCTCGTCGCGGGAAACAGCAGTCGCTACGGCGGGAGCCTCGGTCTCCCTGACTGACTCATCTGCACTGGAACGACGAGCGTCCTCCTCAGACTCCTGCCCCCCCGCAGCGACAGCAACAGCACCTACAGCCAACGCTGCAAACCATTGCAGATACCTGACCAGCCTCGACTGACCTTTAGCCTGCGGTGCGATGAAGTGTGCTTTCAAGAGGAGCAGCAATTACGAACAAAACGAGTGTTGAACGGTGCCTCATGGCCGGGATGCGGTCAAGTGGCAGCACCCAGTGCATCCAAAACGACACGATTCCAACATATGCCATAGTGCAAAAAACCTGCCGGCCGATGATTTCAAAGGCCGACAGGTATGCTCAATTGATTTGTAGCCGCTGGGAACAGCGACGCTGGATAATGCTACTGGTCGTCGTCCCGGTCCGCCGGGCGCTCTGCTTTTGCACCGCTGACCACCAGCGGGCGCCCCATGAACTCCTTATCGTGGAGCACGTCCACGGCGCGCCGGGCTTCATCGATCGACAACATTTGAACGAACGCATATCCCTTTGAACGCATCGTGCGCTTGTGGCTGACCACCTCAGCTGTCTGGACTTGCCCCACGCCGTTGAAGAGATCCATGAGATCGCTTTCGGTGGCATCGTAAGACAAATTCCCTACATAGAGCCTTCCGCTGACTACCTCCCGCAACTCCGGGGCTCTTGACTCTCTCGCCTTCGGTTCGCGACGCACTGCCTTTTTCGGAGCGCTAGTGCGTTCGCCAGCGGAACCTTGAGGATTAGACCTCTTTTTCGCCGTGGGACTGACTGGCCTTACGATCCGCTTGGGGGTCGGATTTACCAGACCGAAGGTCAGAACTTTAATAATCTTCTGGCCCAGGGTCAGGGGCGGTGTCCGGGGAGTTCTGGGGGTGCTCCGGCTCTCACGGGAACGCCCCGGTCTGTCAGAACGGCGATCATCGCCGCCTCGTCGATTGTCATTCCTACGACGCCCACCCGAGCGATTTCCGCCCCGGTTTCGTCCACCTCTCGCTCTTTCTCTTCCTGAACTATTTGATCTTTCTTGTGTGGTTGACATCATGTGCTCCCCTCTAAGCGGGGATTATTGGTTAGGTTTTGTGTCCCACGGAGTAGCCTGAAGAATCGAACATGAGGACCAGGCGGCCGGGAGGGAGCTTCCTCCATCTCCTCGGCCACGCCCGCCGTACTAGTTGCGCTGCACCAGAAAGTCCCGGCATGGCACTGCAACTCGTTCATGTTCAAACTAAGCATCAAAAAATCTCCGCGCATTCAAGCTTCCGGAAAACTGAACCTGCATCTGCCCCCAGTGGGGCCGTATTCCGCAGCTAAACTCAGCATTTTCAGCTGGCGCCTTGCCTCACATTGGCACGAAATGGTCATTTCCATACAATCAGTGCCCATGAGCGTCCAGATCCAGAATCTGTTGACGGAACGATAGGCAATCCGGAAAATGAGGCAAGGAATGATTTTCATGATGCTTTCACCCGGATGCCGAATCATCACGGATCCAAAAAAAACCCTAAGCAGTTGAAAATTAATAACTCTCAAATATTGGTCGGCTCAAAAATGAATTACTCCCCGGGAATGACTACCGATATTCAGGATGAATCATCAGCCCTGCGATGAAAATGGCGACTCGCCTGCAACGTCTTCGATCTCAACATGCATCATCTCGAAGCCCTCCCCCACCCTCCATCTTCGATTTATGGCGACTGCATCCGCCTGCAATTCTCCCACATCTTTCCGGGAAATGCCACATTTGGGCAGGTGCATGGATACCATTTCCGAATCATCGCGCCTGGCAATGTAGATGCGGGCCATATCAACTTCCGCATCGGTGACACGCCTCACATTCGGGAAATTGTCGGTCACATCGGCTACGAGATCGTCCCCGCGCAACGGGGGCACGGCTACGCTGAAAAAGCGTGCCGAGCACTCGCCCCATTCGCCTCAAAGCACTACCGATCGGTAATCATCACCGCTGATCCAGCCAATCTGGTTTCGATTCACATCATCGAAAAACTCGGAGCCCGGTTCCTTAACGAAGTAGCCGTTCCCAGTGACGATATCGCCTACGCCAGCGGAGCACGCAGAAAGAAACGCTACCAGTGGAATGTGGCGATCCGAGCCGGTTGAGCCCTGCGCCCACCGCCCTGCTCCAAGATCGCGGAAAAGATGCAAGTAGCGCTCCGGCCCGATCGCTTACGGAGTGACCGATGGCTTATCTTGCGGTCGTAACAGCCTGACATTTTCCGGCCAGTCGGCACCTTGCTGGATCCATTTTTCGAGGATCGCCAGTCGCACTCCTTCAATTTTTTCCTGAGCTGCCGGCATCGACACCGGGTGCTTCGAGTCGAGTTTGAGCACTTGAATCAACAGGCTATTCTGGGGATCACCGGGCACGATCACGGGAGCGTTCCGGCCCGAGTTGAGCGCAGAATGGCGGGTTTCAAGATTCAGACCAGCAAAGTTCCGGGCATCGACGTGATTGTGGCACTCGAGACACTGGTCTTCGAGCAGGGGTTTTACGTTGTTCTGAAAACTGATGCGTCCATCAGGAACGCGATCGGGCCACAATACATCCTTTTCGTATGGGACACTGCTTGAATCCTGCAACGACTGGCACTGTGAAAGGAGTGCTACAGCTAAGGTAATCAACAGGGTCGATACCAGGCATTTTTGAGTGGAGGGAATTCGGTAGCTCATTGGTGTTTTGATTGTTTGGGTCGGGCGGATCGATCAACTGCGTCAACCAGTGGGATCTCTACAACAGGTCTGGCAAGAATATCGCTACTATTGCAGGAGGATTTCTCACTTCCCGCAGCAGACGCTCCCGCGACCATCGGCGAAAGCAGGAAAATGAGATACCCTCCATCTTCCTGAGGCACGGAAGAAGGAGGGTACTCATTGTGCAGGTAGTAGCGCTGATGCCGAGGCCTCAGCAAATCACCTCATCGATTGGTCTCCGTGAGCCGATCTTTGCTGGTGATTGGAGGAGGTTGGCAGAAATTCACCCATCGCGTAAACCGTTTTTTCAGTGGCGATCGACGCGTGAATAACTCATTCGAGTTGTGAATAAGCTGCTGCGATGATCATCCGGCTCGACAGTCACAGAATGGAACTCAACGCTCTCCCTGTGAATAAGTCCCGATTATTCGGGGGTTCTTCACAGGTTGTACACCGCATTTTTTTCATGATTCAACACCAGAAGCGTCCTGCAGTACTCACAGACTTCGGCTTGGCGGCGAACGGGATTTCTGCAACAGTCCTCCAATGAATCACACCCCTCTCACTTTTGCCCGCAGCGCATCGGTTTTTGCAATCATGCTTTCTCAATGGTGCCCGCTGGCATTCGGAGAGGATGCAGCCGCTAAGACACCGACTTTTGAAGCGGAAAAAATCGACGATATCCAGATCGGTTACGGCCTGGCCATTGGCGACGTGGACGGCGATGGAAAAGACGATATTCTGCTCGCCGATCAAAAAGAGATCGTGTGGTATCAAAATCCCGGATGGGAACGCCACGTGATTGCAGCCCGCCTTTCCCTGAAGGACAACGTCTGCATCGCTGCAAGGGACATCAACGGCGATGGTAAGGTGGAGGTCGCCGCTGGAGCCAACTGGAACCCCGGCGAAACAAGCAACCGGGACGACTCCGGATCCGTGCACTATTTGATCGCGCCGAAGGATGTGACTCAACCGTGGACGCCCGTGAAATTGCCGCATGATCCGACCACTCATCGCATGCACTGGGTGCGGGACGGCCTGGGCAAGTTCAGCCTTGTCGTGCTTCCACTGCACGGTCTCGACAACCGCGGCGGCCAGGGTGAGCATGACGTCAAGGTGACGGCTTACCACATCCCCGAAAAGCCTGAGGATGCCTCGCAATGGACAACGACAGTGCTGGATGACAGCATGCACATGACCCACAACTTTGATCTCATCATTGATCCGAAGGGCGGCGCGGATCAAATGGTGATCGCTGGTCGTGAAGGTCTCGTCACCCTGACATGGTCAGAATCGAATTGGAACCGATCTTTCCAGCCTTCGGACGAGGGCTATGGAGAAGTGCGGCGGAACGGCAAAATGACCGCAGGAATCCGCCCCATGCATGGCAACAAAGTCGCCGTATCTCTTGGCGGCTCGATACCTCAGGTGCTCGATGAATCATTGAATGCCGGGCACGCGCTTGCGATCGCCGATGTCCTCGGCACAGGCCAGCCTCAAATCATCGCCGGCTGGCGCAGCCGGGATGCCGCCGGACGCGTTGGAATCCGCCTCTATTCGCCACCGCAATCTCCCGATGGCCCCTGGCAGCAGCAGTTGATCGATGACAACACAATGGCCTGCGAGGATCTGAAAATTGCTGATCTCAACGGTGACGGCAAGCCCGACATCGTCGCAGCCGGACGCGACACGAAGAATTTAAACATCTACTGGAACAGGAGGAACTAGCAGCGACTGGTCGCGCACGACGATGTTTTTCGCCCTTTCGAAGATTGCATCCCTGTTCCTGAAGCCACTGATCTGGGTCGGCATTTTACTGCTTGTAGCGCTCTTGTTTCGATCGAAACGCCCTAAATGGAGCAGGAAGTTTGCCGGGGCTGCCATTCTTTTCGCGATCGCGTTCACCAACCCGATGCTACTGAGAATTGCGATGGGGGCGTGGGAGGTGCCCTCAGTGCAACGGCCCGAGTTGAACGAATCTTACACCTTTGGGATCATCCTCGGCGGCTACTCGAATTCCGAGGACAGCACTCCAGAAAGGCTGGTGCTGGGATCGGATCCCAATCGACTGTCCGAAGGCATTCGGTTATACAAAACGGGGCGAATCAAGAAGATCGTGCTTACCGGTGGAACAGGTGCATTCTTTGACGAAGGGGTAGCCGAAGCCCCGCTCACGAAACAGTTCCTGTGCGACCTCGGCATCCCCGAGGCAGACATCCTGGTCGAGGCAAAATCCCGAAACACTTACGAAAACGCTGCGTTCACCCATGAACTGATGAGCATTGAAGAACTCCAGCAACCATCCCTCCTGATAACCTCGGCAGTTCACATGCGCCGGGCTCAGGCATGCTTCGAAAAGGTCGGCATCGTGGTGACACCCTACCCAACTGACTTGCGCGGCAGTGGCCCGGTATTCTCCGGGTTCCGCAGCCTGCTTCCTGACGCGTGGACGCTCTGGCAGTGGGAATTTTTGCTCCGCGAATGGGTCGGCTCAATCGCCTACCGCATCACCGGGCGCAACTAACTGCCTGAAATCACTCGTCGCCAAATCCGCGAAACGTACAGCGCGCCGTCGGCGTTTCGTGAATGACGATCTCGCAGAGCCCCGGGCAATCCGGCTCCAGCTTACGCCAGAACCACGCCGCCATAAACTCAATGGTCGGGTTCTCGAGCCCCTCGATTTCATTCAGGTAAGAATGATCCAGCAACTCAAGCAGCGGACGCATTGCCTTCGAAATCTGCGCATGATCATAGACCCAGCCCACATGTTCATCGACTTCGCCTTCGACAGAAATCTCAAGCCGGAAGCTATGCCCGTGCATGAGTCGGCACTTGTGCCCCTCAGGCGCATTGGGCAGCGTCTGGGCAGCTTCAAAGGTAAATTCTTTCGTAAGACGAGCACGCATCGCTCAGTATCTCACCGCAGACTGGCGACCATGCAAGTGAGAATGTCATCGTGAAAACGGCAGAGTCGATGCCCGCACTGCCTCGTCCTGAATCGTTTCAGCCCAGTTCCGGGCGGTCTCTTTGTCGTACCTCTGGAGCTGCTTCACCAAAGCCTTCACCGCTTGATCTCTTACTGGCCCGGGCTCCATGTGGGCGTCGATGTAGGCCGACGCTTCCGCAGGTTGCGTCTGGCTCCATGTCGAAAACAATTGCCCAGTGAGTTCTGGATAACTCGCCTGCCCGACCATCGTTGCAACAAACTCCAGCGCAGCATCAATGTCGCGATCCGCCAGCGCGCTCACGGCACCACTCTCCACGAATACCTGATCCGGCAGCGAATCCCGATGCTCGATCAACCACGGCAGCGCACTTTCGGCATCGTTGCCGACCCAGTTTTTGGCAGCCTCTTGAAAAGCGGCCGTTGCGCTGGCGGACGGAGCGATCTCTCCAGACGTGAGCCAGTCGATCGCGCGCAAAGGATCGCTTTCCGCAAGTCCCTGGATTAGGCCCGCTCTGGCTCCGCTGTCGGCCTCTGGAATTGCACGAATGAGTGCCTCAATCGTAGCGGGATCGCTATTCGATAAGCCGCTGGCAATGGCTTGCACTACCCGATCGCGTAAAATTCCGGATGGCAGAGCCAGTGCCCGGTTCAAGGCATTTTCGGCACCGCTGCTCAGCATCCAGTCCGCACTTAGATCACTGTCTTCCTGCTCTGCCTCATCGCTCCCGGCTGCCTGATTCAGCATCTGCCAGGCACGCTCCGGATCTTGCAGACCAATGTCATGGATGGAGATGTTCGGCGTTTCGCCTAGCAGAGCCGTGAGTACCTGCGCGTTATCCGGGGTATACGGAACACTGGCCGCCAGCGATTCTGCCAGCTCCTTCCGATACTCGGGCGACTCGATTGCATTGATCCACTCCACCATCCCATCAATCGTAGAATTCGACGGCCGGGGCGAGAAGGGATCGTCCTGATCAGAGAACACCATGGCGTTAATCAGGTTCTTCTGTTCTTTTGTGAATGGCTCTCGCAACCCTGAGCGCCGCAGAAAATCTACCCGCTCGTTGATGGAACTTGCCTGGCTCATGGCATCAATCATTTGCTCACGCATTTCATCATCGAGTTCCTCCAGGCGCTCGACCACTTGGGTCGGATCGTGCTTCGCAAGCGCAGCGTAAAGAGAGCCCTGTAACTCCTCGATCGCCCAATCCATCTCGTCAGTGTAGGCTCCGTGAATATGGCGAATCATATCGTCGATCTCACCGGCACTGCGGGGAATGAAGCATTCTGGATTGGTCCACTCTACAAAATCAGGGGATCCACCCAGCTCATCGATCTCCAAGCCTGCATCTTCCAGAAATCGCAGTGCTTTGAGCGGTGCATTTCGAGCAATGCTGAGTGCGATCCCGGTATTCAGGTATAGCCGTTCGCCCTCTGTTAGCTCGACTGCAAGTTCCAGTGCCTGATCGGTATGGCGCAATCCCCACACAGTAAGCATCTCCATCGAATCCATCCCAATATCCTCTGCTTCAACGAAGGCAAGTGCTGCGGCCAAATCTTCCAACTCTGCCCAACGCGAGTAGATCAAAAATCCCCACCATCCGTCGGCCGTAAAACTGCCATGAAGGGATTCGCCCAATCGGGTTGTGAGTTCGTCCGGCGCAGCTTTGAAACCCAGGAGGAAAGCATGCATGGAGTCGCGGTCCAGCGAGCCCAGAAACTGGCTGAGCCGATGCAGCTTCACGGCATGAGGAACTCCGGCTTCGTCGGTGATACGGACGAAGTGCTCGAACGGATTCGTCCCCGATTTGTAGACATAGAGTGCTGCGTCCTCGACAAGGTCGTCGGTAACGGTAGCCATTGATTCTGGACGCGTTTGAGAACGAATGCTGAAGCCGGATTCGCGATGCTTCCCAAGAATCATACCAGCACCGATCGCCAGGAAGACAAGCAATGCAGTGTTCAGATTCTTCTGACCGATCATCTGCGAGCCTCCCGTTCCGCTTCGATCCGCGCATCGTTGATCACGCTGTCCAAGCTTTCCATCTGTTCGGCGAGATTCCCAACCGTTTCAGCACCGAGTGATTCGATCCAATCGCGCGTCTGTTCAAGCGTTGCAAGCTGCTGCTCTGGAGCAATCCAGTTTCGCGGCATCGCCGCACCTACGACGCTCTGAACTGCGTCAAGCTTCTTTGGCCCCTCTGGAAGTTGTTCGACATAGACCTTGGCAGCGGCCAGATCGCTTTGTGCCCAGCTGTTCACCAATGTCCCGTGGAGCCATTGATACTCGTCGCCCCCAAGATTAACTTTTTGATTCAGCCAAGTGAGCGCAGATTCAGGCTGTTGCGCAGCGTAGCTCGATAGAAATACGTGGAAAGCAGTCCTGCGGGTCGAAGGCAATTCTTCTATCCACGGCAGCAAGGCAGTCACCGACTGGCTATCAGATTGGCGGCTGAGACCCGCTGCAATTCCACCGATCGCGTTGATCCGACTCGCTCCTTCGAGGTGCTCGTCGAGTAACTTCAGCGCCGTCGTTGGATCTTTCGAATAAAGCGCGGGCACGGCATGCTCGAGCAGCTCATTGTGATGCCTTGTTAACTGCATGCTCGAAATATGTTCGACAGCCGCGACTGGATCTTTATCAAGCCACAACTTGAGCACGTTGAATCTCAGGTCTTCTCGCGCATTCTCAGGCGCATCTCCATCGGCCCAGGCAAAAGCGGCGGCGGGATCTTTGTAGGCCCACTGTTCGGCGATAGCACTGAGAGCTTGCTTGCGAGCCCTGACGTTTCGCCATTGCAATGCCCTGGCGATCGCCTGCTGTGGAGACTTTTTCGTCAGCGTTTCCATCGCTTCAATCAGCACCCGACTGCCCCCTGGATTAAACGGCAATTCGCCAAGTGCGTCCAATGCCGATTCAGGATCTGTCTGC
>JAGROY010000222.1 GCA_020439995.1 Verrucomicrobiia bacterium | reverse complement strand
GTTCAGCAGGTGAAACGCAAAGGGCGAGAACCCCGCCACTTTGTAGATCAAAAAGTAAGCCAGATAGGGCAACAGCCGTCGCCACGAGAACAACATCTCCCCTTCCATAACCCTGGCATTCCCCACCAAGTGCATGAAATCATCCATGTAGAATTGCGCCCGCAGGCTAAGCCCGTGCGCAAGGATTCCCGCCACCAATACGAATAGATAGTAGGAGCGGGGCAAGGGCTGATCTGTCGAGGCAAGTGGCTGTGCGGCTACGAAGATCCCTCTCATTTCATCTCAAGGGCAACCGCGTCAAGAATATCCTCAGAAGCACCGTAGGAAATATCATTGTGCCCAAATCCGGCAATCTCTGTGAAGTCGACAAAATTGCGAAACCTCTCACCAAGCGCACGGCCCATCCCGACTGGAACTACTTGATCGTCGCTGCCGTGAATGATCGAAACCCGAGGGAGTGGTGTGAACTGCGCCATTTCCTCAAGGCGGGCAATGTTGTCCCAACGGTGGCGCAACAGATGGCAGTGGAGAGGCCCGGTGGTGCGACGTGCCATATCGAGCATTCGCGTAAATGGCGAAACGAGCACGACCCGGTGGACTTTGTAGAAAGTGGCGGCCTGAAGTCCAGCAGCTGCACCCAGCGACTGACCGAGCACGGAAAACCGTGAGCTTAGCTGCACCTCCGACCAGTTGAGATGTTGCCCCAGAGCAGCGACGGCCCCTTTCGTGGATTCCAGGATCGACGATGGCGACGGATCCCCTGCGCAGTTTCCGTAGCCGGGATAGTCGATCAGTAGAAACCCTGCGGAGGAGCCCCGGTAGAGGGCAAGAAAATCAACCCAGTCCAGCGCCAGTGACGCATTGCCGCCGAACACCAGCCATATCCGATCGGGAATCGGATTTGCGTTCTCCAGCTGCTGCCCCCGCACAATAAAGTATGCCTCCTGCTTGCCCTGATCCGTCTCGAAGGGCAATCGCACCACCCGCGAACTGGATTCGTAGGCCTCCACTTCGCCCGGCTCGTACGGCGCACCATGGTAAATCATGGAATTCTGCAGAAAGAAAATCAGAACGCCAAATCCCACGATCACGCCCAGGATAATCGTAATGATAGAAGAGATCATGCGACGGAGCAGCGACTTCCGCGGTTTGCCCTTTTCATGCTCGTTCATGGTGGAACTTCGCCATTGGCGGATCAAAGTCCACCACTCCTTGCACCCGTTATGCGGAGGGCGGAGGTTCCGAGGCATCCGGCCCGGGAGCTTCCGGAGGATTTCCCTCATCTGTCCCGACAACCTCTGACTCGCCGTCCGCTTTGCCGCGCGCCTTGCCGCCTAAAAGAACAGCGACCTCATCCTGCACTGATGCGATTTCCGACAACTTCAGCTCAGGGTCACGGACGATGAACACTTCACCAGACACCACGTGCTCGTAGATCAACAACTTGCCCGTGTCAGTCTTCCGACTGTCGGTCTGCTTGAGGGTTTTCTTTCGCTCCAGCATCAGTGCAAGGATATAGCGCGCGTTCTCAGTCGACTCCTCTTCATCCTCAACGAGTCTACGCAGTAGCGACTCTGCGCCTTCCTTCTCAACGACATTTTTGGTGGTCGTTTTCTCCACCGCTTCTTCAAACTGGCTTTTCCAAAATGAAAACGGAGTGAGGGACTCATGCAATTCCTCCCATGCGCTCACCGAAAAATCTTTCCGAGAGAGTTGCCCGGTTGCCAAGTCTTCAAACAGTGCAGTGTAGAGTGGATCGCCATCTGCGAACACAGCCCCAGTGTGAGCGCATTCACGCGCCCGCGTTCTGATCTTCCATTCCTGAGTGATTGCCATATTGGGTAACTAAAGATTGCTGAGTATAAAAAATTAAAGAATCTGAGTGAACGATCGAATCCGCAGCGGAATCGCAGAGTAGAGCACCTGCCCGTCCAGCAGATCAGCTGGAGCGGAACCAGCGCAGCGGGTTGAGATGGCTCACATCCTTGTTTCTGGCGCGGTAGTAAAGTAAAACCGCTCCAATCACCGCAAAAATCCCGTTTGCCAGCCATGCTGCAGTCACTGGCGACAGGTAGCCACCCTCTCCTGCTTTGGTGAATGTGGAAGTGAGGAAAAATATGGCGGCGAAAATAAAGATCGAATAGGCCACCCCCCCGAGCAAGCCGCGGCGCGAATAGACGATGCCTAGCGGCGCGGCAATGAGCACCACCACCAGGCAGCGAAACGGCACGGCAAACCGCGAGTGCATCGTGGTACGATACTTTGCCAGCCTGCGCTCTGAGAACGATGAGTTGGTATTGATGTAGGCCAGCAGCTCCCGCACGCCAAGGAACTCGGGCTTGATCTGGTCACTCTGGATCAGCCATGGAGTTTCATTCCAACCAGTGATCACAAGCCTGTCAAAGGGAACTCCCGCTGAAACCGGCGTTTCCCAGTAGCGACCAGTATTCAAAATCCAGCTGCTGTCGATCGGCTCCCACCAGGCTGATTTCGCATACCACTGGCTACCAGGCTTGCCGCTTTCGTCTTCTCCATGAATTTCAATATTCTTAATCCTGTTTGCGTTGCTCAGGTCAATGGGAAGCCGATCCATGTACCAAAACCGCCGATCTTCCTTGTTCATGAACCCGACATTGCGGGCGTCCGTCTTGTTTTTCTTGTTGCTCTCCTTGGCATCGATCGTTTGCAGCATCTCGTCCTTCAGTCGCTCCGCACGTGGTGCCCACTCGTAATTAAATGCCAGCGAAACCAGGGCACAGTAAGCCCCGATGAAAATCAGTGGCATCAGAACGCGCAACATGCTGCGCCCGGCTCCAAGCATTGAGATGATCTCGTTCGACCGGGACATCCGCCCCAGGGCATACAGCAGCGACAGCAGCAATGCGGCATCCACCACCGACACCAGCATGAAAGGAATCTGAATCACATAGAAACGCAACACCGTGGCAAAGTTTGCGGACGCATCCATGAAGTCTCCACCATTGTCCCCGAGATCCATGATGATCATGATCGAAACGATGCCGGTCAGAGTAAGCAGGAAAGGAGTACCGAACACGCGAACGACATAGCGATCCATGATCGATACACGATAATAGATAAAGGTGAAAACCGGCGGACTGAGGATAGCCAGCCCAATGAAGACCAGCTTTGCAATGTAGGCATTGAACGAGGGCGTCTCCCCATGCAGGCTGACAACGGCCGATTCAAGATTGTAGTAAAGGTCCGCATAGAGCCAGAAGGAACACACGAGAACGCTGGCGATGGTGATAGGCAGAAGCAGTGCCGGTCCCCGCACGCGGATCAACGAAACGATGAAGGCCGGGATCAAACTGAGCATCACCGCAATCCAACACTTCTCGATGAATCTGAATACCAGCTCGGCCTCAGACTGCGAGTAGAACGCCGCATTGACGAACAGCTCAACATCATCCGCAGTGATCGGAGCTTTGATCAGGAAAAAAATGTAGAGGAACGCACAATCAATACCGATGACCGCGAGAATCCCCGGCAGCAGGCGGGAGCGCAGCAGCCTTGAAAGTGGGCCGGGAGTTGTCGAATCCTTGGGCATCTTTGAGCAAGCGGGCTGCCAGAGAACCTCTGGGCCGCGAGGGAATTCGAACATGCGGCTAGGCACGTTGCATGGCAAGCGGGAAACGGCCTGTCTGGATGACAGTTACGTCATTCGGTCGCCACCTTCTTTTGATTGCCATCACGCCAATCGATGCCACTTTAGCCGCTCGAAACCTTTATGACGAATAATCTTGCAGGAATGCTCCTGCTCCTACTCAAAGGTGCAGCAATGGGAATCGCCAACGCCATTCCGGGCGTGTCTGGCGGAACGATCGCCTTCGTCACTGGAATCTACGAAACTCTGATCAACGCGATCAAGTCATTCGACCTGAAAGCGCTGACACTCCTGCGCAAATTCAAATTCCGCGAGTTTCTGGCCCACGTTCACTTTTTTTTTCTGCTTCCGCTCGGTGTCGGCGTGCTCGTCGGGCTTGTAGGCTCCTCTTACGCGCTCAAGCAGCTCTTTAAAACCCACGAACTCTATGTGTGGTCATTCTTCTTCGGGTTGATTGCGGCGTCGATCATATCCGTTGGTAAGATGGTCAAAAAATGGGGCATCGCTCCAGTGATCAGCCTGATTGTTGGAGCTGCTATCGCTATTGGTATTGCCATGATCGGGGCGGCCGACGAGAATCGCGATATCCCTTACCTTATGGTTTGCGGTGTCGTCGCCATCGCCAGCATGATCATTCCCGGAATATCGGGATCTTACGTCTTGATTCTGCTGGGCAATTACAACCTGATCATGCTCGAATCTGTCACAAACCTGGGAGATGGCATCAAAGCGATGGACTGGGACAAGATCAAGGAACCGCTCAGCATTATTATTCCGGTTGGCATCGGATGCGTAATCGGCATCGCTTTGCTCTCGCGCTTTCTGTCATGGCTCTTCAAGCGCTTTCATGACGCAGCAGTTGCATTGATGACCGGCTTCGTCCTTGGGTCACTGCTCGTCATCTGGCCGTGGAAGAAAAAGATCCCGCTGCTCGACGACAGTGGCGCGCCTGTCATCAAGGCGAGCGGCAAGGAAGTGATTGCCGCATACGAGCGCTATCTTCCAGATTTCTCTAACAATGCCACATGGATCGCGATCGGAGTCATGGTCATCGCCTGCCTGATCGTAGTGGCGATGGAGAAATTCGGCTCGAAACACGGCAAAGCCTGATCAGGATCGCGAGGCTGCATCGGCGACCAGCTCGTCGAGGATTTCCCCCCGCCTGAGAATTGGCAAGGAGTAGTGCCCGTCATCAGGATACCACTTGGCCACTGCCCGGGGAATCCTTTGAGCGACTTCTCTGACCATCCGCACCGGAATGTTGCGATCCCGCTCACCATGCCAGATCCTCACAGGCACCTGAATTTCTGCGAGATCGAATCCCCAGGCGCTGAAATAGATGTCGCCGTCGACAATCAATGGCCGCATACCATTGCTCGACGCATCTTGAAAACTGAGAGCCACGGCCTCGAATGCCAGCCGATCATCGAGCGCAAGGCGATCCAGCTTTGGAACCGTCATCTTGAGCCCCCTCACCAGAGGGTGATCGAACGCGAGCCTGCTGATGAGCCGGGCGAAGGGTAGAAACGGCGGCATGCTCCAGGCAGCATAGCGACGCATCAACCGCATCAACCGATAGCCCGGATGCAGATCGCCCAGATCCGCAAACTCAGCCAGTGGTGGCGCACCGCAGATAATCCCGGCAGCAGTGAGCCGATGAGGCAGCGCAAATGCTGACGCCAGCACATAGGGACCGCCGCCGGAAACACCGAGCACCGCGAACTTTTCGATCTCCATTGCTTCCGCCAATTGCGCCAAAAGCGGTGGCCAGTCCAGCAATTGTCGATCCGGCACGAAGGTGGATTTCCCGATCCCCGGCCGGTCCATCGCGATGATTCTCAGTCCGCGCGCCCGGGCCGGTTCATGCAGAATCCTTCCCTGTCGGCGTGAGCTGGGCCAACCGTGGAAGAAAAACACTGGCATGCCGTTAGGGTCGCCATACTCGGCCAGCCCCGTCACGACTCCGTGTGGCGCAGTCAGTTCGATATCTTCGTTGAACTCCATGACACCTGAACCTTCGAGAAGGCGCTCCTGGCACCAATGAAAGATTCGAATTCCGCGGAGGCACCATCAGCTTAGCTTAGCAGGTGACTCTGGTGATCATCGATCACTTCACGCACCGTGCGATAGAGCTGCGGCAGTGAATAGGGCTTTTGCAAAAAGGAGATCTCACGCTCCTTCACCATCTGCATCAGCGCCGTTTTATCCGTGTAGCCGCTGCTCAGCAGTGCACGCGTCTCTGGCTTCTCGTTCATGAATTTATCCAGCAAGTCGACGCCATTGCCATCAGGCAGGACAGCATCGCTGAAGATGAGATCATATTCACCGGCGTCAAACTGCTCAAGAGCTTCCTTGTAGTTCATAGCTTGAACGATCTCGTAGCCACGGCTACGCAACGCAGATGACACGAACTTTATGACTCCCTCCTCGTCTTCGATGAGAAGAATTCGCTCACCCCGGCCTCGCAGCGAATCATCTCCCTGAGCTCGGCGCACTGCCTGGGCGGGATCTTCGGGTTGCGGCACAGGAATCGAAGACGCAGGCAGATAAATGTAGAACGTTGTGCCCTTACCGGGCGATGTTTCTACGTGGATACCGCCCTGATGCTGCTCCACAATTCCGTAAATCACGGACAATCCGAGCCCCGTCCCTTCCTGCCCTTTCGTGGTGAAGAATGGTTCGAATATCCGGTCGAGATTTCCTGCGGGGATACCCACTCCTGTATCGGCAATCTTGATACAGACGAAGTTTCCTACGAGTTCAGGATTCTTCTGAGCCACAGCCGATGCCTGAGTGAGAGTCTCGTTGTAGGTGGATATCGCTACCGCGCCCCCATCGGGCATCGCATCCCTGGCATTGACGACCAGATTCATCAGCACCTGCTCCATCTGGCTGGGATCGGCGTTCACCGCGCCAAGCGCTTCATTCAATTTTGTCTCAAGACGAATGTTCTCGCCAATAATGCGGGACAACATATTGCGCATGTCTTCAATGGCCTTGTTCAGATCCAGCGGCACTTTTTTGATGATCTGCTTGCGACTGAAGGCGAGGAGCTGCCGGGTAAGGGACGCTGCCCGTTCGGCGGCTTTGCGAATTTCCTCCAGCTCACTCAGATCGCGCCCTTCGCCGGCAAATCGACCGATCAACATGTCTGAATACCCAATGATGGGCAGCAGCATATTGTTGAAGTCGTGAGCGATACCGCCCGACAGCTTCCCCACAGCTTCCATTTTCTGGCTTTGAGTCAGCTGAGTCTGAAGCTGTTCCTTGTCGGCCTCGACTTTCATGCGATAGACAGCAGCCTGAAGAACGCCGTTCATCATACGGAGCAGAGTGACATCGTCATTTGCCCACGAGCGCTGCTCTCTGGTGGCAAATATCACCGTGAATCCACGCAGGATATCCCCTTCCTTAAGCGCCAGGAAGAGAGCCGATCTCGCACCTCTGATTTCAAAAATCTGGCGGGTCATGATCGCCTCTGGAGGAACTTCATCGATCGATCGAATCGCGAGCCCGCCGCCTTGATCTAGCTGAAACGACAACCACGGAAGCGCGGCCATGGGCAATGCCTGCAGGGTATCAGCTATTTTTGACACCCCGTTTTCGCACCATTCATGCGTGCAGTTGAGCGCTTCGCCATCAGAGGATACCTGACAAAATTCTACTGACTCGACCTTCAGAAAGCGGCCGATTTTCTCAAGTGCCGCAGTGACCCCCTGGTCGAAGTCATCGTGCTTTAAGTCGAGAAAGGATGCGGAAATTCCGGCATGGAGAGCTTCAATTTCAACACGTCTCTGAAGCGCCTTCTGCACCTTGCAGCGCTCTTCCGCCTCTGCCTGGAGTTCAGCATTGGTCTGGCGGATTTTCTCAGTGCGCTGATTGACCAGCTCTTCCAGATGCAACTGGTACTGGTGCAGTTCGCGTTCGGCCTTGCGGCGGACAGCCACATCTCTCACGACAAGTGCGGCCCCCAGCAGGGCTCCGGAGCAGTCACGTATCAGCGTTGCCGATTCCTCGATGGGAACCAATCGCCCGTCGTGGCGCTGCAACACTATCGAGCTAGCTTGCTTTATATCGCTCCCGGTACGTAGGGCCTCGCATACAGGATTCTCAACCGCAGCGTTGGTGTGTTCATCATAAATGGGAAATACGGCCTGCAGTGGGTGCGACACGACCTGCTCGTTTGTCAGCCCAAGAATCTCTTCTGCAGCAGCATTGATAAACTTGATACAACCGCGTTCATCAGTGGCGATGACACCGTCGCCGATGCTCATCAATGTCGTCTGGAACCACCCCTGACTTTCGGAAAGCGCGCGCTCGGTGGCGACTTTGTAAAGGCCGATTTCCACCGCAGCACGGATGCCCGATTCATCGAAAGGCTTTACGACATAACCGGCCGGCTGGACTTGCTTCGCCCGATTTAAGAATGCTGGATCTGAGTAGGCAGTCAGGAAAACACAGGATATTCCCAACTCTTGGCGGATCCTGGCAGCAGCCTCGATCCCGTCCATCTCCCCCTGCAGGGTGATGTCCATCATGATCAAGTCAGGGCGATGGGCATGCGCCATCTCAATGGCCTGCAAGCCGGAGATGGCGGTGGCAACAACCTGACAATCCATGCTCTGAAGGCACTCGCTGATATCCTCAGCGACGATCCTTTCGTCATCGACTACAAGTATTCGGCGTCCCTTCATCTAGATTCGCTTCTGATACTGGCTCTCCTTAAACCGGATTTCGGTACGGGTCCCGCGGGAACCGTCCACTGCAATTGTGCCATTCAATTGGTCTGTCAGCATTGTGACAAGACGGGTTCCTAGTGAGTTGGTCTGTTTCTCTTTGTAGTCGGGCGGCAGGCCTACACCATTGTCCCACACAACCAGAGTGTATTCCCCCTGCTGGGTGCGGCCGAGACTGATGAGGATCACTCCCGCATGTCCAGGGCCCGGAAAGGCGTACTTGAGGGAATTGGAAACCAGCTCGGTGACGATCAGGCCACATGGCAAGGCGGTATCAAGCCCCATCTTGATCCCACGAACAGCGAGACGGATCTCCCGTTTTTCGCCTTGTGGGTATTCATCCGCACCAACTCAGCGGTAAGCGTCTGCAAGTATCCGGCGATGTCGATTTCCGATACACTGTCGGACTGGTAGAGCTTCTCGTGCAGAAGCCCCATCGAGCGAATTCTGGCTTCACTCTCCCGGAGCACGACGCGGAGCTGCTCTGATTCCGCTCTACGCGTCTGCAAGCGCAACAGGCTAGTCAGAATTTGCATGTTGTTCTTCACCCGGTGATGAATTTCACGCAAAAGAATTTCCTGCTCCCGCATCGCCTGTTTCTGCTCCAGCGAGTCTTTGAGCCTGTGCTGCGAGCTTTGGAGATTTTCAACCATCACATTGAGAGCGTCTCCCAACTCCTGGATCTCATCATTCGTTTTCAGTGTGACGCGGGCATTGAGTGACCCGGCCGAAACCGACTGGGCATAACTTTGCAACGCGCGAATCGGCTTGGTAATCTGTTGAGCAAAGAAAAACGAAATGAAAGCACTGAAGACGATGACCGACAATGCCACCATACCAGTGAGCGAATAAACTTTCTGAACGCTGCTGTAGTAGGCCTCCATTGAGGTGCCTACATGAATCCAGCCGACCAGCCTTCCGTTAAATTCAAAAGCCTCGCGGTAGTGCAGTGCTGTGCCGATTCCCGGAAGCGGGGAATCTACCACTATGGCCTTCTTGTCCGCGCCTTTCGGATCCGACAAGGGAAACCAAAGATCCCCGACCAGAGACTCTGCCTTCCAGCCTTCCGCTCCAGGCTTTTGCTGCTGTCCCACGCGAAAAAGCATCTGCGTCGGTCGGGTGGCCAGCACGACATAGTCAAGCTCGCCAGGCTTGGCGTTGATCTCAGGAAATTCGATCCCCTGCCCGGCCGTCTCGGGATTGTCCGCTGTTGCCCTCATTTTCGCATTCATCGCTTCCCGCATTTTCGCAGAAATCTCGCTGGCAACCCGAAGGGCGTTGGTCTCGAGCTGTCCTCTGATGGTCATTTTCTGCGAGTAAATCGTCGCGGCGGCGAACACCACAGCCGTGATGATCGCGACGAACCATGACATAAACATGATTCGGCGGACAATACTGGCTTTTCTCGGCGGTTTACTCATTTCTACCCAGGCCAACCCGATTCCTGATCGATTCAGACAGAAATAGGGTCAATCAGTTGGCGTTCTAGTAATTTATGAAAATGTAATATATATTAATACTATAGTGAATCAAGTGAGATTTGATCCGATTTGTTGGTTATTGAGAAAGGCAAAGAACAAAGTAAAGTGAGGCAAACCGGCCAAATTTTCATCAATGCTGATAATCGTATTAAGGTGGCTACTCGGTACCGCGTCAGCAGCGTGGGGAGTGTGGAGCTTACGCGGGACGTTATCGTCGTCTGCACCATTTGATGGTCACACTGCACTCGCTGTGGGCTATGCTTGCCTCGCGCTGATCGCAGCCGCAGTTCTTATCGCGCCGGACTTTGTTCGGCTCATCAGCAGACCGCTTTTCGTCCTTATCGAGAGCCTCTACCTACCTTCCGAGAAGGCCGAAAAACCGCCGCTGACTTTCCGGCTCGGACGCTACTACGCGGCAAACGGCCGCCTGCAAGACGCGGAAAAGGACTACCTGCGCATGCTGCGGTTCTATCCAGAGGAAACGGATGGGTGGATCGAGCTGATCACCCTTTATTGGACGTGGAAACCCGCAAAACGGAAACGCGACGCCGTGCACGCGTGCGAACGCGGAGTCAGAGAGGTCAACGACTCCGCGAAGCGCCTGGCGATCGAAAAAGCGATGAGCACGCTCAAAGCTGGTGAATTGCCAGTCAACTTCGTTGCCCTGGCTGAAAGGGACAAGGCGCAGAAGTCTGCAGGCTGAGCGCAGCCATTGCGGGATCAGCCGAAGATCTCTGCCAGCCTGCGATCCAGCCGACTCAGGATTCGCTCCTGGCCAACCACTGCAAGAGTCGGCAGCAAATCGGTGCCCTGTGCAGCTCCAGTAGCAAGGACGCGAAGGCCAAACATGAACTTGCCCTTCTTGATTCCTAACTCACCAGCTGCCGCATCCAGAGCTCCCGTGATCGAGTCTTCACTCCAGTCCTCCACCTGGGCCAAGTGGCTGCGGACGACCCCCAGCTGGTCTTTTGCACCGGGATCCCCCGCTACTTTTGCGCCAGCTTCAGCATCTACCCCATCGTCCGCGAAGAATCTTGGCCAGTGCTCTTTGATCTCAGGCAAGTGCTTGATCTTCGGCTGCATCACCCGCAGTGCCGCGTCGACCGTTGGGGCCGCCTCATCCTGCCACATGGACTCTCCCGTACCTTCCATCCAGTCACGGGCCCGTTTCACAAAGGTCTCAGCATCGACATCTGCCAGATACTCACTGTTCAGCCACTGGCATTTCTCCATGTCGAACTTGGCGTTCGCATGATTCAGATGATCGTAGTCGAACAGAGCAATGATGTCCTCGATCGGCATCTTCTCACGATCATCCTTGGGGGACCATCCTAACAAAGACAGATAGTTGCGCACCGCTTCCGGCAGAAATCCCTCACGGATATAGCTGTCCATGCTGGCCCCCTCATCGCGCTTGCTCATTTTAGAGCCATTCTTGTTTAAGATCAGCGGAATGTGGGCAAATTCCGGAGGCGGACAGCCGAGCGCTTCGAACAATGCCACATGCTTGGGGGTGTTGGCCAAGTGATCGCCTCCACGAATGACGTGGGTAATCGCCATCTCAATGTCATCCACTACATTGACGAAGTGAAACAGAAACGAGCCGTCGGCCCTCCGGATCACAAAATCTGGATTTGCCGCGACGTTCTGCTTCGACTCAGGATCGTAGCACGTCGACCCCTCTTCTACCAAATCGATGGTTCTGCTGCCGCAGATCTTATCATCCACAGTGACGGGCTGCTCCGGCACGCGGAACCGGACAGCCCCGCCTTCATCTACATAGGCCCGGCCCGCTTCCGTCAGAGCATCGAGATGACGCTCGTAGATCCCTGTCCTCTGACTCTGAAAATAGGGTCCCCGTCCGTCGTCCTTTTCCGGACCGGCATCCCAGTCCAGCCCGAGCCATCGGAGACCGTCAAAGATCGCCCGAACCGCCTCTTCGGTATTTCGGGCAGCGTCCGTGTCCTCCACACGCAAGACGAATTCGCCACCGTGATGCCGGGCGAACAACCAGTTAAAAAGAGCCGTCCGGGCACCGCCCACATGCAGGTAACCGGTCGGGGATGGAGCAAATCTTGTGCGCACTTGCGTCATGCTGCCTGTTAATACCGATCCCCTCCTCCGGCAACTGGAGAATTGTGATGGACGGGAATCCCATACCACGCTTTGGTTCTTCCCATGGGACGAATTATCCTAGGCGTCAGCGGCTCGATAGCCGCATACAAATCAGCCGACATCGCAAGCCAGCTGACCAAGCTGGGGCACTCTGTTACCGCCGTCATGACAACCGACGCGCGCGAGTTCGTGACGCCGCTCGTGCTGCAGACGCTTTCAAAGAATCCCGTCGTCACCGGACTGTACGACGAGAAGGACAGCTGGCGCCCAGGACACATCCAGCTCGCTGACGAAGCGGAGCTGATCCTGCTGGCTCCAGCGACTGCCCACTTGATTGCAAATCTCACCTGCGGACTGGCACCCGATGTCCTTACGGCGATTTGCCTGGCAGCACGTGCCCCTTTCCTCATCGCGCCTGCCATGAACGGCAAAATGTGGCAGCACCCGGCCACTCAACGCAACGTCGCGACTCTCAAGGATTGGCACTACAACTTTATAGGCCCGGATGAAGGAATGCTGTCGTGCGGCTACGAAGGAGTGGGCAGACTCTGGCCGGTGGAGGGAATCGTCGAGCGAGCACACACCATGCTTTCAAACACCAAAGGCCCCACACCTTGAGAATTCTTATCACAGCTGGCCCTACGCGTGAAGCGATCGATCCCGTCCGCTACATCAGCAATCGCTCCTCTGGAAAAATGGGATACGCGACAGCGGCGGCGGCAGCCGATGCCGGGCACGAAGTCACCATCGTGTCGGGTCCCGTTTCCCTGAGTCCGCCGGAAAACGTGACGGTCATCCATGTGGAATCCGCGCAGCAAATGTTCGACAGTGTGGCGCATCGTATTGGCTCCGTTGACGTGGCCATCATGACCGCTGCTGTCGCCGACTACAGACCAGCAACTATCGCGGCAGAGAAGATCAAGAAATCCGGTGACACCGTGATCCTGACACTTGAGAAAACCCAGGACATCCTTGGCAGCGCCCGCACTACGTTCGGCTTTCGTGGTCTGCTGGTCGGATTCGCGGCAGAGACGACCGATGTTGAAATCAACGCGCTGAACAAGCTGGCTCGCAAAGGCTGCAATATGATCATCGCGAATGATGTATCCCGACCAGGTATTGGCTTTGACTCGGATCAGAATGCAGTCACCATTTTCTTCGCAGATGGCAGGAGCCATGAGATTGCCGTGACTACCAAACTCGCAATAGGCTCCGAGATCATCAGGCTTGTTGAAAAGGAAACGTCCAGCCTGCAGCTTCATGACGGATCCAAATAACCACCTTAGTCCGCCCGATTCCGCCCCCACCCGTGAGACGGAAAATTCCAAACGCCTGGAAGACCTGCGCCTGAACCGATCGAACCCACTCTACGAAAATCTCCTCGACCTGCGATTGGAAAAAGAACGGGAAGTTCCGCGTTTTGCCACGTGGACCAATGCCAGTGAGATTACCGACTGGCTGGTATCGCCACTGGTGATGGCTGCGATTGCAGTCGCGATTCTCGCGTTAGGAGTCGGATACTATTTCCTTCAAGTGGCATCATCAAAAGCGCCGAACATCATCATTGGTGATAATGCATTGCAGCTACCACCGCAGATGAGTGCGGATGAAGAAATCGCCGCTATCCACGCCACGATCAGCGGGTTCGTTGAAGCAGACGGCCCAGACACGCAACTGGAATTTGTCCGTCACCCAGAGCAGTCGCGCAGGCGCATGGAGGAGTTCTATCGCCGACAACCCGGTGTGCCTGGACTGCAGGTGGTCGATTACACGATGATCACCAAAACCGATTCTCAACGGTACCAGTTCTTTGTCGCCCAGGCACTTTACAACAACAATACGCGGCAGAATTTCACAGTCATGCAGGACGGCGACCGTTTCCTGATCGATTGGGAATCATCAGTCGGCTACAATCCCATGGAGTGGGAAACTTTCCTCAGCCTGAAGCCTGGCGCCCCCCTCGACTGGCGGGTACACGTAACCCAGTCTGACTACTATGCGGGGGCCTTTGCTGACCATACGCAGTGGCGATCGGTTAAGCTTACCTATCCGCATTCTGAACAGATCAGCTATGCGTGGTATCCCGCTGACCACGTCGATACAAATGCCCTGACGAAGTTACTCACCGTTGGGCCAGAGTGCGCTTTGATTTTGAAACTCGCTTTCACAGGAGACGACGACAGACAACTGGAAGTGCTGAAGCTTGTCAATGACACCTGGATCATTCCCTGAATCAGTGAGAACGGCGGCGGACGATCAAAAAGCCGCCGGTGGCGAGCAGCAGGAGCAGCGGAGTTCCAGGCTCAGGAACTGCAGCTGTTGACCATTCGATATCCTGTAAGACAGCGGCATCAAGCTCCGTCACATCCTTGCGGCTTCCCGCAGTGATAGAAGGCCCCATCAATGGCTCCTGAGCCGCTCCATCTGACAACCGGACGCTGGTCACGCCTGGTGAAAAGTGCCCACCCGTCACCAGCCCTGCGCCAGATCCGCCGTTCGCTGCGATCGCATTCGCGCCAGTCCATTCGGCTCCGTTCAGATTGTCCCATGAATCAGAAGTCCCCACACCTATGGCATGAAGGATCTCGTGCTTTGCCACCGAATAGAGGTCATATTTTCCAGGGGTAGGCGCAGTGGTGTGATCGAAGTGCCAGAACGCCTCGAGTTCCGTATCGCTGTCCAGCGATGCATCATCATTCGTATTGATATCGAACCAGAGATTCCCCACGGAAGAACCCAGCTTAATATCCACGGAACTTCCACCCACTTTCGAAAGCTGACCGATCTGGGGGCCATCACCTCTCCCCATGTGAATGTTGGCGAGTGTCGCAGCAGCCGCAAAATCCACGCCGCTTCCACTCAAAGAAAACGAGCTTGGCCCACCTTGAGCCAGCGTAGTGCCGGTCAAAGCTTGCGAACCTACGTAGATCACCACGGTATCGGCAGCGATGGGATTCGCAACCGGGTCGTGAATGACCGCGGCATTCGTCGTCGGGTTCCTAAAGGTCGTGGTGACATTCACGGTGCTGCCACCGGCAGTAAATGATGACTGCGTAAAGGCCGACAGCGAGGTCGTAATCAGCGAACTAATATCCGCTGCTGCCTGATCGATCGCCGCCTTCGCCGCGCCACCGCTCCTTCCACCAAAATCGAAGGTGTCGTAGCTGTAGTCCAGCATAATATTGAGACCTGAAGCTGTCTGCGCCAGACTCGCGAAGGAGAGAATCATCAAAAATCTGCTAAACCGCATAAACACACTTAATTTAAAACATACTGTAAATATCAGAAAAATCGGAACCTCAACAATATGAAACAACTACGATCACGCAAGTAAATATGGCAATTTAACACTGCGTTTTCTATCACCCACAGCAGAATTCCTCGTGGAATCGCTTGTCAGGAGAACTCTCAAGGGTATTGCTGCTCCCGCAGCTCTTAATTTCCCCCCACTCGAGAACATGGCCGAACCCTTCATCACCACCGCAATTCACGCAGCCCGATCCGCCGGAGCACTGCTCAAAGAAAACTTTGGCAAAGATCTGAAGGTGAACGAGATGCAAGATCACGACATCAAGCTGGAACTGGACGTTCGCAGCCAGGCACTGATCGCCGGAATTCTTCTCGACGCACACCCAGGGCACGCCTTTTTTGGCGAAGAGGGAATCGAAGGTGATCAGGACAGCCCCTACCAGTGGATCGTCGATCCCATCGACGGTACGGTGAATTATTTTTACTCCATCCCCCACTTTTGCGTGTCCATCGGCCTCCGGCACCAGGGAAAAATCATTGCCGGTGTCATCTACGATCCCCTGTTGGACGAACTGTTCCAGGTTGAAAAAGGAAAAGGTGCGCAACTGAATGGGCACCCTATACACGTAAGTCAGAGGCAACTAAAAGACGCGGTAATCACCATTGGGTTCTCAAAAGACAAGGCGTCAATCGACGCAGGGTTGGAGCGCTACAAGCAGATCGCCTACAGCGTCCGAAAAACCCGCGTATTCGGCAGTGCAGCGCTGGCGTTGGCCTACATCGCCTGCGGCAGACTCGATGCTTATATCGAAGAGCAGATAAGCATTTGGGACATAGCCGCCGGCTGGCTCCTGATCGAGGAAGCAGGCGGCATCGTCGAAGTCCGGGTCAGTCCGGTCAAAACCGGCAAGCAAGCCATCATCGCGGCGAACCGCACCATCGACTTGTCCGACATCCCAAGAGACTGACTAACGTCAAGCATAGAGCCCCAGACACATGATCGCCTAACTATGCATCGCAAGCCCTGCGGAAGTCTGTCCCTTGATCATATCTGCAAGATTCCTGTCTGCATCCAGCTTAGCGAAGGCAACCTCTGCCAATGCGACTCGCGCCCGCGCAACTCCCCGAGAGGCGTTCGTATTCAACGCCACCACTAGACAAACCTCCAATGACATCTCTCGAGACAAAGCTTTCTTTGCCTCGACGATTTCTCCCGCCGAAAGGTCAGTCATCCCTGCCAAACGGCCAAAACAGGCCGCTACTACCTGGAAAAGCAATTTGAGGCTCCGTTCTCGCCACCTGATATTTCATTTGTCATAGATGTATCGTCTAGCTCAATCAGTGATCCGCAGTAAACCCATTTCAATAAAAACCATATTTAACATATTTGGAAATCGATTCTTCTTCTTTTCTCATTTTAAATGTTATATTGGCCTAGAAATTGCTTTCCATCAGGGAATCGGGCGTTACCATTCCTGAAGATTATGCCCGGCCCCGCCTTAACGCAGTCGCTCTCGCAGCAGCAAAAGCTGTCGCCACAAATGCAGCAAAGCCTGCAGGTCCTGCAAGTTCCTACACTGGAGTTGCGACAACTGGTGCAACAGGAAATCTCGGAGAATCCTGTATTGGAAGACGAGAGCAGCGACATTTCGCTTGAGCAGCAGCAGGAGGAAGCAGCCCGGGAGACGGACAATGAAATCGAGGCCCTGACGCAACTGGACGAGGACTGGCGCGACTACATGCAACAATTGCGACGCAACAGTGGTAGTTCCAGTGATCAGGACGCAAAACGCCAGTTTCTCTTCGACTCCCTTGTTGAACCGATTACCCTGCAAGAGCATCTGATGGCTCAATTGTCGACGGCTGACGATGATGCCGAGACGCGCGAACTCGCAGAGATGATCATCGGCAACATTGATGATCGTGGCTTCCTCCAAATCGCAATTGGCGAATTCAGCCTCACAGCTGGCATCCCGTTGAAGAAACTCCAGACCGCCAAGGAGTTGATCCAGTCGTTCGACCCCGTGGGCGTTGGCTCGGAGGACCTTCGCGAATGCCTGCTCATCCAGCTGAAGCGCCTGGGCAAGGAATTCAGCTTGGAATACCGCATCGTTTCCTCACATCTGGATGACTTGGCCAGGAAGCGCTACCCGCAAATTGCGAAGAAACTTTCAGTCACGATTGAGCAGGTATCCAGCGCAGCGGAAATGATCGCCACTCTCAATCCAAAGCCGGGCAGCGCCTTCTCATCCACCCCAGATTTCTACATCGTCCCGGACGTAACGGTGGAATGGGATGGAACAAAGTGGGTACCCCGATTGAACGAAGAACACGTACCCCGGCTGCGAATCAGCAACACTTACAAGGAGATCCTGTCCAGCTCCAACAGCGATACCAACGTCCGCAGCTACATCCGCGACAAGATCCGGGGAGGCAAGTTTTTGATCAAAAGCATCCACCAGCGACAGGAGACGATCCAGCACATCGCACAGGAGATTGTAGATCGTCAGACCGAATTCATGGAGCACGGCAAGACTCACCTGCGACCAATGAATATGGCCCAGGTAGCCGAAGAAGTGGGTGTGCACGAGACTACCGTCAGCCGCGCCATCTCCGGCAAGTACATGGCTACTCCGCATGGCATGTTCGAGATGAAATACTTCTTCACCTCCGGCTACGAGACGGATTCGGGCGAAAGCATGAGCAATACCAGCGTCAAAAACGCGCTGGCGGATCTGGTGAAAAATGAGAATCACAAGTCCCCTCTCAGCGATCAGAAGCTGGTGGAAAAACTGAAGGAACAGGGCATCAACATCGCCCGCCGCACCGTAGCTAAATACAGGGAAGAATTGAACATTCTTCCGAGCCATCTGCGAAAATCCTACTGACTCACCGCGCCGAATCAATTGACCTCATGGCAATCCTGCCCCAGTGAATGATACGCACAGGGTCGACCGCGCCGTCGGCAAGTCCCTTTCACTTTCAATCAATATTCCTGCACGCACACCATGGTTAATGAAGACGCCGTCCGCCAGGCATTGGCTTCCGTAAAATATCCCGGCTACACTCGCGATATCGTTTCATTCGGACTTGTGAAGGGAATTGACATCGTCTCAGGCGACGTCACTGTGAAGATTCAAATCGCCACGCGCGACTCGGCTATTCCAGAGCAAGTACACCGCGATGTTACTGCCGCACTGAGCAAGATCGAGGGGATCAGCTCAGCGAAGATCGATTTTGACATCCAGGAGCCTGCAGCCGCCCCGTCTGGTGCCGGAGCCATTGGCAAAGCAGTCATTCCTGGTGTGAAAAACATCATCGCCGTGGCCAGTGGCAAGGGCGGTGTGGGAAAATCTACCGTCTCTGCAAACCTGGCAGTCGCCCTGGCATCGAGTGGCGCCTCCGTGGGACTGTGTGACTGCGACCTCTACGGCCCCAGCATGGCTCTCATGTTCGGCACCGACGAGCGTCCTTTGGCTACCGAGGACAACGAAATCATCCCCATTATAAAGCACGGAGTGAAACTGATTTCGATGGGATTTTTGCTCAGTGACGCTTCCCCCGTAATTGTTCGCGGCCCGATGGCGACGCGTTACACTCAGCAGTTTCTTCAACAGGTCATGTGGGGAGACCTTGATTACCTTATTCTGGATTTGCCACCCGGCACAGGCGACATCCAGCTGACCATCGTGCAGACCGTCACCGTTACGGGTGCGGTCATCGTCACAACGCCGCAGGAAGTGGCTCTGATCGACGCGCGCAAGGCAGTCTCCATGTTCGCAAAGGTGAATGTCCCGATTCTGGGCATCGTTGAAAACATGAGCTACTTCCGTTGTCCAGACACCGGCAAGTGTTACGACATCTTTGGCAGCGGCGGCGGCCAGAAGGAAGCCGAACGTCTCGGCGTCCCGCTGCTTGGACAGATCCCGATCGATATCGCCACCCGCGAAGGCGGCGACAGCGGTGCTCCCATCGCGCTCCAGTCTGCCGACTCTAACGAGATCAGCGCTTCCTTTGCCAGTATAGCGGGCAAAGTAGCCGCCAGCGTCCGCTAAGCAATCGCCCAGCGTATTGTATAAAATTCGACTTCACTCCCGAGTGAACCGCGCCAAGTTGTGCCCATGACCGTCGCACCCCAACCAGAAGAAGCCGTCTCCGACAAGCCCTGGGAAAGAATCCATGAGCTTCTCGCTGAGGAAGACAGCGTCGGCCTGACCCAGCTAGTGGAGTCATTCACCAGCGAGGATGACCGCCGAGCCCTCTCGCGGCTTTCCAACGAAGACCAGGCGCGATTGGTCACACTACTGCACCATGATGTAGCAGCCGAACTCCTTGAGAGCTTGCCGGAAGAGCAGGCAGCGGACATTCTGGAGGACGTTTCCAGTGAACACGCCGCATCCATTATTGAAGCGATGCCCGAGGACGCCGGCGTCGACCTGTTGCAGGAGATGCATCCTGAAGATTCCGCCGCAGTGCTGGCGGAGATGGACGATCCGGTGGAGGCCGATCGTTTACGCACACTGGCATCGTATGCCTGGGACAGCGCTGGAGGATTGATGTCCGACGCCTTCGCTTCGGTGCCGGACGAATCGACCGTGGGCCAGGTTCTGCAGGAACTCAGCAGTGGCGCAGAAGAGTATAGCGATATGGACGTACAGTACGTCTACACGGTCGCGGCAGATGGCTCGCTCACCGGCGTCCTCCGATTGCGGGACCTGGTGCTCACCCCGCCCGGTCGACCGGTCTCATCCAGGATGATCCGCAATCCAGCCTCCGTTTCCGTTAGCGAGCCGCTGGAGTCGCTGGTGAAGATCTTCGAGGAGCATTCCTACATCGGCCTGCCCGTGGTCGACGAAAATGGGAGACTGGCTGGCGTGGTTTCCGCGCACGCAGTACAGGAAGCAGCCAGTGACCACCTGGCTGAAGAGTACCTGGTATCTCAGGGAATCGTCGGCGGTGAAGAGCTGCGCAGCATGCCACTTCTCACCCGTTGCAAGCGTCGTCTTGCCTGGCTGACACCTAACATTGCACTCAACTTGTTCTCGGTCACCATTATCGGCATGTTCGAAAGCACGCTCGCTTCGGCGATCGTACTTGCCAAATTTCTGCCGATGGTCTCCGACATGAGCGGCTGCTCTGGCAATCAGGCTGTCGCCGTCAGCATCCGCGAACTCACCCTGGGCCTGATACGTCCGGCCGACTACTGGCGCATCATCTCGAAAGAGGGAATGCTGGGAATGATCAATGGATTTGTGCTCGGCACCCTCGTTGGCATCATTGCTTCTTTCTGGGGCATTTTGTCAGGCGGGCAGTTCAATCCATGGCTCGGCCTTGTCATTGGCAGCGCCCTCGCGGTGAATACGATTTTGTCAGTCGTCCTCGGAGGCCTGATTCCACTTATCCTTAAGCGCATGAAAGCAGATCCCGCCCTCGCCTCCAGCCCGATCCTGACCACCTGCACTGACATGTGCGGTTTCTTTCTGGTACTCAGCCTCGCAGGCCGCATCATCGAGCGCTTGAGCTGAACGACACCGTTCACTCAGCGAGAGAAATACAGCGAATCTCACTGTCATTACGGACCAACATGCACTTGTTCGCGTAGGCAGGGTGTGACCACACGATCTTTCGGCGCTGCATGTCGATTCCGTTTGGCTCAATCACATTCGCCCTGTCGAGTTCCTCAAATCCGGCGGGCGATAGTTTGGCAATGATCAGATCGCCAGATTCATTGAACAAAAACCACCGGCCCGTCGGCTCGTGAGGGGTCAGAAAAACGTTCGCCCAGCGCTCCTTTTCTTTACCCTCTCCCGTTGTCAACTTCATGCTCTCCCAAACGCGTTCACCTGTCTTCACGTCGAGACAGCGGAATTCCCCGTAGCTGCAAACGCCAAAGATTGAGTCGCCGCTCAAATACGGAGAACTCATGATGCTGTTCAAGTGCGTGGTGCGGCGCTCACTTTCGCGTTCCGTCTGCCACTGAATTTCCGGAGTGGTTCCATCTTCCTTCAATTGCAACATCAACGACCCGTTGTAGAAACAAGTGAAAAACAAGCGATCGCCCTGTTGCCTCGGAGTCGGCACGGACAAGCCCGAACGCAGTTGCCATGGAATCGTCCACAGCAATTTCCCCGTGGCAGGATCGAGAGCATTCACCGCCTCTGGATGCCAGATCAACAACTGCCGATGCCCTCCGTATTCAATCATGGTGGGTGGAGCGTAGCCAGGCTCCTTCGCTGCAAGGGCACGCCATTTTTCCTCGCCAGAGTGCCGGTCAAACGCCACCGCTACCGAACCGTCTCCTCCCACCAGGCAAATCAGGAGATCTCCCTCGATCAACGGAGAGGCAGAGAATCCCCACACAGGAGTTTTTGTTCCATAGTCACCTTTTAAATCCTTCTTCCAAACGACCCCGCCATCCGCCACGCGAAGACAGTTCAAATTCCCTTCTGCGCCTAACAAATACACATTCTCGCCGGCAACCGCCGGAGTTCCACGCGGCCCGGCAGCATAACTGACGGTGTACGAGCAATCATAGCTGTGGCTCCAGATTTTGGCCCCCGTCGTCATGTCAAAGCAATGCAGCCGCTCCTGCCCGGGAATCATCCCTCGCTCGAACGGATTTTCCGGACTGCTCCCCTTTTCAGCCAGCACGCGATCAGCAACAAAAACGCGCCCATCAGCCACCGCCGGCCCCGCATATCCCGACCCGATCGCCTGTTTCCACACAACCGCCGGACCGCCATCAGTAAATTTTTCCAGAATCCCGGCTTCCCGCCACACCCCGTCACGCTTTTCACCAAGCCACTGCGGCCATTCATCCGCAGGCACAGTGGATGCGAAGAGCAGAAAGCTCCAGAGTGTGAGGACGGCGCATTTGTGAATCATTCCCCGAGAGTATACGTGGCCGCGATGGTGGCCAGACAAACAACGAGGGCGGAAACAATGCAGTCACTCATCGGTGTACCTGGAAAGGCTCAGGCGAAGCTCTGGCACCCGAATCCGCTAGAACATCGGAAGCGAAAGTTCTCCTCTCAACAGTCTTTCACGCAAGCTCAGGATGAAACCACTGGCCCACGCTATTGAGTCCGCTCCACCTGCGCTTGCCGGTGTTGCTGCCGCTTCGTGCGGCAAATGGAGCAAGTTCGCCACGGCTCTCCAACGTTCGACTTCGGTCTCATTTGCCCGGGCGAGTCGCAGAGCACCTGGCAGCGATCTTATTGCTTCCAGATCGACACCCTCTGCCGCCCGCCGCAAAAGCGCCACACCCTCATCAATTTTCCCGGCCTTCATGAGAATTCGCCCAAGAAACACGGCAGCACGCAGGCTACCTTTATCCATTGCTCCTTTGTAGCAGTCGGCCGCTGTGGGATTACTACCTTCGATAATTCCAAGTTCACGCAGCCTGCCTGCCAGCAGCAAATCCACTGCGCTCTCGTTGCCAAAGCGGGAATCGATCCCCGAGATATGCCTGCGCGCCGCACCTATCAGCTCATTTCGCTGCTCACCGAAGTAGTCTTCTGGTTGCAGTTCAACAGAGCGCATCTCACCATTCCGCTCGAGCACGATCACAAGCGTCTTGTCCATACCCGCCGCCTCCGCGTACTTGGATTGAAGTAGGGGAAGCGTTACTTCTACTTCGCCGATTTTCACGATTGAATCGCCGACTTGAATACCCGCTTCTGCAGCGGGCGCTTCAGGAATCACAAGGAGAACTTTCATTTCGGGAGGTGCAAAGCGCATACCATGGAAGTCTATTTTTGGATTCCTATCGAGCTGCTGAGTCTTCGACGACTGGAGCCACAGGTTGCCATTCTCAACATCCACCAATGCATTGAACTCCCCTATGACGCCCATGCCGACCGTCACTCCCTCAAACCCCGTAGAACAGCTAAAGTTTGTAAAGCGATTTCCACCGATCCCGAAAGTTGAGAGTTCCCCGCCAAGCGTCGCAACCCTTCCAGCCACCCCTGACGCCTCGCTCACATAGCGCGGCGTGAAGTCGGCAGTCAGACTCATTGCAATAGGAATCGACCGGTCCATCGTAACCGTCCCGTTCGATCCGGTATCGAGGCGGGCAAACCAGAGTCCTAGCAGTGGAAGCTCTACCGGAACAAATAAACGTGACCTCCCGACTGATCCGTCGCCCTCACGAAAAAGTGCCACCGCACGCCACCGGGGATCTCGGACACTGCAAGAGCAATCCCATCGTTCCTCGCAATAGAAATCTTAGAATCGTCACTGCTGAAGAGGACACGATGTGTCGCAAAAAAGGGCACGCCCAAACGCCTTTTGCCCCGAGAATCCCGAGTATCTCAGACGTCTTTAGATCAGAATAGACCATCGGCAGGTTACTCAGATGGATTCTACCTCCAATTACGAGATCGGAATGCTCGAAGAAGTTCGCAGGCACTTCGTTACCAGTGATTCCATCGGCAACTGTTCCGGTTGAGAGCAACTTTTCGCCCCCTGTTCTGAAACTGCGATCCAATAAATTTCCCTCAGCGCCTGTATCGAGGACTAACAATCCCTTCTCTCTCTCCTTGGCACTTCGGCTTCCACTGTCGGATGAGAGCCTTTCCTGTAGTGGGTCGAGATCACCTCGCACTCAGAAACATCTGCCGACCACGCAAACCAGAGCATCAGCCCGAAGTTGCACCAGCGAGAGCGATTCGAAATGACGGACATCGTTACATGCTTCCAAAAACACTGCAGCGAGTCAATTGTAGGACTCTCCTGATTGGCCGCAGTGGTGCTTGATCTGGCACCACATGCCGCTAAGACTACAGGGAAACTGACCTCGAAACTGCCCGTGCCAAACTCAGACTCCACTCCATCACCAGCCAAGAAGAAGCGGCCCAGAGCTGCGAAGAATCGAGCCAAGGGGAAGCTGCGCATCGGCGACACGTGGAGCGCGATCACGATCATCGCTCTCTCCCAGAACAATCCGTTGAAGGCAATCGCCGAGTTTGTGGAAAACAGCATTGATGCGAAAGCGAAGCACATCAGCATCGTACGGGGCAAGGAACGCGGCGAATCGTTTCTGCGCATCACGGACGACGGTGAGGGCATCCCTTGCAACGATGAAGGCGAGCCAGATTTTCAATATGTCGCCACCCACATCTGCGACTCCATCAAGCGCCGAGTTAAGGCCCAGGGCGGCGGCGAGGGCATTCAGGGAGAATTCGGCATTGGGCTTTTGAGTTTCTGGACGGTGGGCGAGGAGCTTTTTCTCACCTCTGCCGGCACCAACGAGCGCACCTACCAGATGCGCATGGCCAAGGGCGAGCAAGGATACGAAGTCACCCCGCGGCGCACCCTGTTCTCGATGCGGGAAACCGAGCTGCTCATCAAGCCGCTGCTGCCGGGGATCCGTCAGCTCACTGCGGAGAAAATTCAGTGGTACCTGGCGTCCGAACTTCGCGATCGCATCCGCACCACCGGAGTCCAGATCAAAGTGATCGATCGCACCGCACGCAAGGAATACGAGGTAAAGCCGATCGCCTATTCCGGCACCCATCTGCCACTGGATCCCATCACCACGCCGATGGGTGACATCCGTCTGGAACTCTACCTCGCCTCCCACGATCCTGAAAACTGCATCAGTCTTTCACGTCTGGGCACACGGGTGATCGGCGACATCACACGGCTGGGCGACTTCCAGCGCGAGCCGTGGAATGTGCGCTCGCTGGAGGGCGTGATCGATGCCCAGTTTCTGCGCCTCACACCCGGCACCCGCGATGGAGTCATTCATGACGATGCCTATGACACCTTTATTCGCCAGCTTCGCAAAGTGGAACCTGTCCTTAACGAGCACATCCAGCAGCTCAAAGATGCGGAGGAGCAGAAGGCCAGCCACCACGTCCTAAAATCGGTGCAGCGTGCCCTTCGCGAAGCATTTCTCGCCCTCCCGAAAGAGGAATACGACTGGTTCGACCTGCACAAACGTGCGCGCGGAATGGCACGCAAACCTAGCGATACCACCAACAGCGATCAGCAGGGGGCCGACAGCGAATCAGAAACCGCACTTTCCGAAGACTCGCCCACAGATGGAGCCCCTGCTGAAAAAGCTCCCGCCAGCGCCCAGCAACAGGAATTCTTTGAGTATGAGGGCAGCCTGTACAGCGTCACCATTGCTCCCGCCTCCTGCGCACTCAAAGCTGGAGATTCCCGAACCTTCCGGGCCGTCACCCGCGACAAATCGCGCCGCTTCGTCGAGCGAGACCTTAAGCTCAAATGGGAGATTCTCGATGGCGAGGGCGAACTCTCGAGCACGGACTCTGAAATTGTCACCTTTACAGCCCCGCAGGAATGCGGCCTGGTCCGGCTGAGGGTAGCCGCAGTGCAACACGACGTCGAATGCGAGGCAGAAGCCCTCGTAACCATCACCGATACGCTTCTTCCTGAAGTCAAACGCAACGGCAACGACGCGCCCTCGCGAGGGCTACCCGGCTACACATTTGAGCACGCTCCGGCCGATCTCTGGCGCTCACGCTACGATGAATCACAGAACCTCATCGTGGTAAACAGCGGCCACCGAGATTTCGTTTATGCCTCGTCATTGAAGGCCCGCCGCCTCCGCTATATTTGCCGACTGTTTACCAAAGAACTGGTGATCAAAAATTTCCCTGGCATCCCTACCGATCAATTGTTGGAACGGATGGTGGAACTCGCGCTCTACACAGAAGATCACCTTCGCTGAAATTTCTTTGGTAGGTGGAACTCGGCAGATTGAATGTTGGCCCTCGCAGCCTTGTAAACGAAGCGCATCCTATCACTCTGCCTTGGAGATGATGCGGTAATATTGCTCTGCGATCGCCGGGGAATCAGTGGGCGCAAAAAATGTCGTGGTGCCGCCGGCGTCAGGAGAGATACCATCTTCCAGTTCGGTCCAGATTTGAAAATCAGCAGTTGCCTCGATCGAGTAAGAGCGGGAAGCGCGGGACGGCCAGGTGAGATTTACCCCGCCTGGATCTTTGCTGTAAGTGACGATGCTGACTTGGAATGCTCCAGCACTGCCTCCTATCGCGCTGTTGCCACTGACGCCTGAAGTGTAGATAGCGGTAACTTCATCGGGGCTGACTACGCGATTCCAGATGGCCAGCTCATCGAGCTCTCCAGGAAACCAGTTCTCCCACGTGGCACCCTCTGCGCCGTCGGTGGCAACATTTGTGGTGAATCCCGAGTCAATATCGCCTACGCTGGAAATGTCCACCGTCCCCAGTTGTCGACCGTCAAGGTAAAAGGTTGCTACGTCGTCGCGATCATGGCTGATCAGGATATGATGCCACGTTCCATCATTGATAACAGCATCGGTGGTGTCAAAATCTGCCCTTACTGATCCGTCGCCTATATTCCACTCCAAATTCCCTGCGCCATTGCCGCTATTGGAACTATTGGCCGCTATCACCCAGCCGACATTCAATCCACTGTTCCAGTCTTTGTTCGAAATGATTGCTGGATCGTAGTTAGTGCCACCATTTTCACGATTGTCGGTAAGCGGGCTATCCGTGCGCACCCAGATCGACACAGAAAAATCTGTGGTGTCCCCGAACCTCAGGACTTCGCTATCCTCAAGCACTACATATTGGCGAGGATCGGCTGTATCATCAAAAGCGAACGCTCCCCCTACGGCACCATCGCTGGTGGAAACCGGAACTCCAATAACGTCCAGTTCGATTCCGTTGCCCGAGCTGTCAGCGATGTCATCATCGAAAGAAATATAGGCTACAAGCCCATCACTCAGTGAGCCATTGAAGAAACTGGCTGTGCAAATCGCCGGAGCACAGGTGGCAGCATCGTTGCCAACAAGTCTGAGAGTATAAGTAATGTTCACCTGGCCGGCTGCATTGGCATTCGGCGGAATATCACTGTAGCTCGTTGCGTCCAGGGGCAGCGTGGCGATGGATTCGCCATCACGCAGCAGCTCGACACCTGTGGCATCCACATTCGCGGGAGCCAGCCATGTGAGAGCAACCGTCCCAGCAGCAGGATCTTCCACACAGTGAAAACTGGCCGGACAGACTACCGCACCGGTTCCAGCAAACTGTGCCTGCACATCACTTGCACTCAATGCCCGCGGCCAGAACTCAAGCTGAGTGAGCTGCCCCTCAAAGCGAATGTCATCGTTATCGTCAAGATAGGTGCCGACAATAAATCCGGCTTCGGGCAATGGGTCATAGTCAATGGGGCCGGTTAACGCTTCCGATGCCACCAGCACTCCGTCCACATACAGCCTGATCTGACTGCCATCGTAAGTACCGACGACAAAGTACCACTGGTCTGGCTCATAAGAACTGGGACTGGTGATATACAGGATAGATCCACGATCATCCGTGCCGACTCCCCAGCCAAAGCGGTCGTTAGAACGTGTATGCAGCGTATAACCGGATTCGACCGCTCCGGTATCAAACAGATACCCGGCGATCCCGGCGTAGTCTCCGAAGAATGCTGGCCTAACCCAGGACGCAACCGTCACTCCGCCCACGGGACGCAGTACGGGTTCCTCGCCGAATGCGATCCATCCGTTATCGAAAGTGAACTCGACACCTTTGCCAAGAATCGAAGTATTCACCCATGCGTCTTCATCAAGGTCCACAAATGTTCCGTTGATTGATCCGCCTCCTGAATCACTGACATTCGCCCCTGTTCCTTCGTCAAATTCCCAGCGCGCGGTTTCACCAATGTCCGATGCTGTTGTGAAGCTCCAAACATCGCCCTGAACTTTCACGTCGCCTGCCTTAATGGTGTCGACGCTCCAGAAATAAGTCGTCCCGCCACTAAGCCCGCTCACCTCAAAACTCGGCAGGGCAAGACTTGTACGCTGATCCCCTGCGGCAGGCGGAGTGTTGCCTAGATACACTTCGTAGGATTGAGCATCCAGATCGCCGCGCCAGCTCAAGGTCAGCTCACTGCTCACGCCAGTTTTATCCATAGCAGGATCAGGCGCAAATGCGCGGCCCGTTCGCTCACCCTGCGGCACAGGAATAGTGAACGAACTTACAACCGCAGCATGGTCCGATCCCCAGGCATTGCCACCGTGATTCGGAACATCCTGCAAAATACCGGGAAGGATGAAAACCTCGGACATGTCAACCGTCACATCCTTACCGGCGAAGTGGATCATGTCGATGCGGTCCTGTGGTTCCTCCTCGGGCCCCACGCTGTCACGGAGGCTGTAGATCGGCGACCAAGTATTTCCAGGCTTCGCCGCCGGATCAGGATTCGCTTCGCGATAGGAATCCTTTAACCCGGCTGCCGATACCGCAGCAGTTACGGGCCATTCGAACGAGTAGTCGCAATGGGATTCGGCAGTGGCTGCCGTCCAGTCCAGGTGGGAAGGAGTATTGAAATCTCCGACCAGAAACACAGGTGTGGTATCCGCAGCGGCGATGGAATCCTTCATTTCATTTAGAATCCGTTCCACTTGCGGCAACCTGCCCGATGTAGTCTCGCGCTCTAACAGAACATCGACTGACTCACCGTCGAAACAGGCATCGTATGGCCCGTAAGGAAACGCACTCAGATGACAGCTCCAGAGCACCACTTCCTGAAGCGGGTCCGAGCAGATTTGAACGCGTGCACCGATGCCGCTGCCTACGGCTTTGGTTTCGACAATGGGATACTTACTGAGGATACCCATGCTGCCGCCACTTTGAGCATAATACCAGCCCAGCACCTCGGCATGCTCCCGCGCACGCGAGCCAATGGTTTCCTGCAATCCGATCACATCAGCGCCAGACTTGATGATGCCTTCCAGATTTTTGGCAACAGTGCCACCGACCCAGAGGTTGTAAGTCATCACCGAAATCCCGTTTGCTGGCACGCCCCCAGGCGGGGTTACTTCCACTACAACGCTCGCCTGCACACTCAGGCCAGCTTCGTTTTCAACATTGATATCAAACGTATTGGTTCCCAGATCGCCCACACCGGGTGTTCCTGTGAGGTCACCATTCGCTTCGACCGAAATCCAGGCGGCTCCAGCTCCGACTTTAGAAAAAACTATTCCGGTTCCACGGGCATATGGGCCGAGCCGACCGTGATAAGGTGCGCCCGCTTCTGCCCGCAAA
>JAGROY010000221.1 GCA_020439995.1 Verrucomicrobiia bacterium | reverse complement strand
CTCGGCTCCGTTCCACGATCGATTAATGATCCCGTTGCCTCACATTCGGCGAATGTAGATGGCTTTCTCAACATGCTCATTGCAGGCCGCGATGCAAAAGTGCGCGGCTTTGCCTGGGCCAGCAGCAGCTCAGTCTACGGCGATCATCCTGATCTGCCAAAAGTGGAAGATCGGGTCGGAAATGTCTTATCGCCCTACGCAGCGACAAAGAAAGTGAACGAAATCTATGCGGACGTCTTCTCGCTGACCTATGGATTTCGCACTGTCGGTCTGCGCTACTTTAATGTCTTCGGCCCGCGACAGGATCCCGATGGCGCATACGCCGCAGTCATTCCAAAGTGGGTAGCTGCCCTGCTCCGAGGCGACGCCATTACCATCAACGGTGACGGAGAAACCAGCCGCGACTTTTGCTACATTAAGAACGTCGTGCAAGCGAACCTCCTCGCCGCAACAACACGGGACGAAAAGGCCACCAGCCAAGTCTACAACATCGCTGTCGGCGATCGCACCACGCTCAACGAACTTTTCCGCTCGATTCTTGATGGACTCAGAAAGATTGACCCGTCCATCCCCGATCAGGAGCCCGTCTACGCAGACTTCCGTCCGGGCGATGTGAGACATTCTCTGGCGGACATCTCAAAAGCAAAGGAACTGCTCGGCTATGCCCCCACCCACTCCGTCGACGACGGCCTGGCACTGGCTCTGGAGTGGTATAAGGCCAACGTTTAACTTGCCAGAGACACGGCTAAGACAGGCTCACGGGTTTCGCACAATCACATGCTCAAATGCCAGCGTCCTGGTATCGAACAGGCCGAATGACACCACGCCAAACCTCCCCATGATTTCTCCAGGATTCGCCCAGAGGGTGTCTCCGATCTGGTGAACATACCGCTGGTGGTCGTGACCACTGAACACCGCCGCATAGCGCCCGGACTCGGCCAGCCGCCGGGAGATGTCTGGATAGTGGTTCAGAGCAAATTCACGACCATCGATCTGCAGCTCCGCAAATTGACCGTGCAGAGTCACATGATCGTAGTCGGCAGCGATCTTACAGAGGAGGAAAATATCGCCATCATTGTTGCCAAAAACCACGTGAACGGGATTCGCAAATCCCTCGGCCAGCGCCGCCAGCGAAAACGGCGCGCAGAAGTCCCCCAGAAAAAACAGAACATCCGCAGCGGACTCGCGAACCTTGGCGAGAACCAACTCCAAATGGTCGAGACGATCGTGAATGTCACTGAGAACGGCAATATTCATGAGAGCGAGCGTAGCTGCGACTCGACGTGCAAGCCAGTCCTTCCAACGAAACTTTCGATCTCTATCATCTTTGCACAAGCCTTGGTCGCGGCTGCAGCGCGATCTATTGGAAAACGCGATCAATCACAACCAGCAATTCTGTAATGCGGCCCTTAAATCTTCAATGAATCCCCTTGAATTACGAATTGTGCTAGTCCGAAAATCTCATCGTCATCTAGCATCAGTCACCCAGACCACGGCGGCCGTGCTGGGCACGATCACCTGCTTGCAAGCTGAAGTCCTTGTCGAACTCGATGCCACTATGAAGTTAGTCCGCCCGAAGGTCATCCCATTGATCATACTTTTAAGAACAGCTTGTTGCGGTGTAGGAAATAGAGGAACAACCACACCAGCACCAGAGCACCCAAATTTTGCCAGACAGACTGCCAGGCTTCGGGCGCTCGGCCGTAAATCCCGCCAAACAATCGTGCGGAGGTGTATTTGAAGTCTACGAAACCGTTCAGCAGGTAGATGGTAAGGGAATTCATGCCGATGACCTGGAAAACAAACGACCACTTCTTGAAGCCCAAAACGTCAATCACTCCATAGAAGAGAGCCAGTGACAGAAACGCCATGCCGCCGGTGAGCAGGATGAACGAACTAGTCCAGAGATGCTTGTTGATTGGGAAATGCATTCCCCACAACAGAGCCAGGACAATTCCGCCGACGCCGAGGACAACGAGCAATGTCAATTTCTGCCTGCCACTTCTGTCACCGCGAAGAATGTCGCCTGCGAATGCACCCAGCATGGTGAGGCAGAGCGCCGGGAGTTGCGTGAGCAGCCCAAGTTCGTCGTAAGTTTTCTGCAGAAGTCTTCCGGGCAGGAATTGCTGGTCAAACCAGGCAACCAGATTGCCTTCGAACGACAGATCCCCTGCGCCGAATCCCGGAACGGGAATCAAGAAAAGCGCCGCATAGTAGCCGAGCAAGATACCGGCAATCCACCCCATTCGCCCGCTAGAACTGACATTGAGATAAAGGATGGTGGTGATGAATCCGGCAAAGCCAATGCGGCCGAGCACACTGCCCAGGCGGATCTGTGATGGCACGAACACCGGCAGCGGCGCGTTTTTATAGAGAATGCCCAGCCCGATGAGAATAAGCATGCGCTTGAATGCTTTCTTGTAGAGAACGCTCTTGGCGACTTCCTGGTGCCGGGTGCTGTTCAGCGAAAATGAAAGCGACACCCCTGCCATGAACAGAAACAGGGGAAAGATGAAGTCGTAAAAGGTGAAGCCGTTCCAAGCCGGATGCTTGAATTGTGCGGCAACCGCATCCATCCAGGCCAGATCCGTCTTGCCGCCAAGTTGCACAAATAAACTACCCGCACCGGCAATCATCAACATGTCGAAACCCCGCAAGGCATCGATCGAAGCAAGGCGTTGCGTGGAAGCTGTGTTCTTCATTGAGGGATGCATGTCTACCGGGGTCATTGGAGCGTATTGACTTCGACCTCAATGATCGAGATCGGGCCATCAACGCCGAACTGATTGACAGTCCGCGCCTCCAATCGATTGGCTCCAGTTTTCACACTCCATTCCAATCGATCGCTACAAGCTTCCCAGACACCGCCGTCTTTACGCATCTCGAATCGATCGAAGTTTGGAGTGAAGGTTCTCAGGTCAATGATCAGCTTGCCTTCAACGACAGAGAAGCTGAGTGCTGCCTGACCAATCGGGAAATAGGGATCCACTGCCGGGTTGGCTGGCAGCTCGCGAGTGTGCCATTGAGTGCCCTCGCAGATGGCATCCTTGACGATGAACATCTGGCCGTAATCGAAACCAGCATCCATAAGGTCAGTGTTAGGGACATAGCCAATGAAGCCATACTTGTCCGGCTCGTCCGGCTCGAAGGTGAGGTCGCCAAAGCCCTCGAAACGGCCAAGATTAACTGGCAAGTCGGACTTTTGATACCGCTTGCGTTCCTTGCCGACGACAAAGACCAGATTCTCGCCACCATGCTGGAACCATTCTTCGCGGATTTCCCATGCATTGAGCGGCACACCATCCTTTTCAACGTAGAGATTGCTCGTGGGATCGAGCATGATCCACTTCCCGTACGCGTTCGACCAGATCTCAGTCGTCGTATGCTCAGTCGAACCACCCACTTTGTTCACTCCCTGGTGTCGGCGCAGTGCCAGCGGTCGATCTACCCAGCCGAGACTGGCGGCAGCAGAGATCAGCACCTGCGCGTACTGGGTGCAGAAGAATGAATGCCCATCCTCGATGCCCTGCAGAATTTCAAGTGCACCCCGAGTTTTCGTCGAAGGGCGCCCAAATTTCTTAAACTGCCGATGCGTCCAGTCCATCAGGTGCACTTGACGATCGAACTCATCCTTGCCGGGTGCCACGACATCGTCCAGGCGGTACCGCTCACGCAGTTCTTTCAGTTTCGGATTGCTGAACGAATCGAATTGATAGCGTTTCGAATAGTCGCTCTCCAGGTATGGGATACTTTCCAGATTTGTCAGGGTGACAGTGCGGCCGCTCATGTTGAAAACAGCGCCTGGCTGTATCTCTTCGGCAAAAGACAACGGAGCGAATACCGGACAGAAGGCAGCAAGCAAGACAACGAGATGCGCATAACGATTCATAAGCTGGTGTTTCCCAATCTTGGCCATGAGACGGCAGAATCACAATCCTGTTTATCCTGTTTTGTCAGTTCTACCAAATGCGATGGATGCGCCAAATGCGATGGATGTAAGTCCACTTCTGGCCATAGCACCAGAGCGCATTGATTTGCCGATGGACAGGTGCTAGCTTAGCGAGTGAATCGAACCATTCGCCTGACAGGCATCACAGTCCTTGTTTGCTTTGTTGCAGTCGGTGGATATTTCGCTGGCATTCAAAGCGAGCGGCAACGCCAAGCCACGGCAACGGTCTTGACGCCACATCACCAGAGCATTGACATCACACACAGCCCAGCATCGGAAGCCGCTGGTAAGAGCGAGGACACAGTAAAAGTAGAACTACGACCTCAATCGCTCCAGGCCATGCTCGCTGATGCTCGACAACGCCTTATGGGAGGCATGATCAACATTGGAAGCATTGTCGACGTGTTCGAATCCATGGGTGAGCTGGACCCCACAATGATGCCGGAGGTCATGAGGATCATCGAAGAAATGCCGAATTTTCAGCAGAAGAACCTGCTCTACATGGCAGCGCTGACACGATGGGCAGACCAGAATGGTGCGGCAGCTGCCGACTTCGTGAGTAAGAATTTCACAGCCGAGCGCAAGGCTGGAATGCTCGGTGCCGTTTTCTCCAGCTGGGCAGCGAAGGATCCACTGACGGCATGGAAGTGGTTCGATTCGAACAGGGAAAGTTTCGCCAATCCGGCAAGCGAGCACCCACTGGTGCGCAGCCTCTATCAGGGCCTGGCGACGAAGGATTTCGCAGCAGCCATGGCACGGCTGCAAACGGAGGAAGACTTCGATTCGAAAACCGTGGCACTGGATGCGCTGGGAGTGGTCGCTGCGACGACGAATCAGCGTGACGCATTCTTCCAGTATGCCAGGAGTCTTGAGAATCCAGATCAGCGCCTCCGTGCCATCAACTCGGTGCTTGGTCACTTGGCCCACTCTGATCCTGCTGAAGCGTCCACTTTGGTGGAAATGCTAGAGACTGGCAAGGAACGTGTCGAAGCGGCGAAGCAAGTGGCAAACGCCTGGTTCGAATCTGATCCAGAAAGATCCTCGGCCTGGTTCCTGGGTCAAGTGCCCGCAGACGAGATGCCTGCCGCCATTCGCGACGTCACCAATCGCTGGCTGCGTCGTGATCCCAATGCCGCTGCTGAGTTCCTCTCGCAAACGGAACAAGGGGCACAGACCGATCCCGCGCGTGCGGCGTTTTCACAGGGAATCGCCGCCATGGATCCCGAGAGCGCTATCACCTGGGCGGGCACCATCACCGATGACAAGATGCGGGAAGGCTCGCTGGTCAACGTCTACAAGCAATGGTACCGGCGGGATCCCGGGGCCGCTGAAGCATCGCTCAACCAGTCTGGCCTGAGTGAGGAACAACTACAGAAAGTGCTGGAGAAGTAACGTCACAAGGCAACTACCGAAGGAAGGCAAACTGGCCTGTTTTGCCCGTTTTCATTTCACCTGGAGAGTTTCCGGATCACATTCCGGGTGATGCGCTCGACTGCTTCGTCGCCGCCGCGCAGCCCGTGCACCCAATCGGTGCTTCCGGTAGTCACCACCGTTCCTCCACGCTGGTAGACACCGAGCACGGCGTGGCCTTCGCGGCCGTTCTCCCATTTCTCATACCACTGGCAATCGTCCGGGTGCCAGCGCGCGGGTGCGGTGCCCAGGATGGCGAAATTTTCCGGTGTGCCGTCGCGGCCAGTCGGAAAGGGAAGCCCGTCGCGCCACTCAATCTCGCAGCCATCGCACTCGTAGCCTACGACGGTGTGCTTGCCTCCAACAGCGTCGCCGCGTTTCAGTCCGGTGCCTTCGAACAACCAGTGATCCGGCCGATGCACGGTGAACGCGCCGCTGCCGTCCATGTATTGGCCATGGCTGCGGTGGTAACCGCCCCAGAGAAAACCCACACCCGTGATCTGATTCTCCGGGCGTTCGACAAGGTGGTGACTCCACAGCGAGGAAAGTGCCGCGTAGCCTTCCCGCGCGCCATAGATTGGATCCATCTGGTAATTCTGTTTCCAACAGGTCAGCGCGCTACCACCGTCTTCGCTGCGCACCTGCCAGCAGCAGGTATTGCCACTGAAAAAGGCCACGTTCCCGCCCGCGCCGATAAAGCCTTCGAGATGATCACGCATTGGTGCCGACCAGTATTCGTCGTGGCCGACGCTGAGCACGAGCCGCCGATTCTCGAGCACTTCTGGACGAAATTCGAGATCACTGTTCGCTGCATAGGCGAGCCGGATGCCCTCACGCTCTACCCATTCGACGAAGCCCTGCTCCCAGTTGCTGAACAGGCTCGATGGCGGTCGAAGGAAAGACACACGATGCCCCTGATTACCGCCGCGACCGTGGAAGCCATACAAACTGAAGCCGCCCCAGTTGTTGTAGGCATTGTAGGTATTCGTCGAGAGCTGGATCAAAATCGGCGACGGCTCGGCAATCCCCGGCGCCTCGCGCAAAACGAAGTAACAAGAAGCCTCAGCCGTGCGCGCGTTCCGGCGCACGTACTTCCCCCCGTTGTCACGGATCCGCAACGCCACATGGTAGTAGCCGCTCTTCCACTCTACCGGAATCGGCACCGTGACTGACACTGGCCATCCGCACCCGACCGACGATGCGTCTTCGGGGATGGCTCGCGCTCCTCCAGCCAGCCCCTCCTGTTTCCAAACCGTCAATCGCTCTGCTCCCAGTCGAGTAATCTCCGCCGAGAACGAGGCGGCACTCGTCGAGACATGCAGCGTCAGTTCCTCTCCCGGCGCATAGCTGACTTCCCCCGCGTAGCCTTCGATAAAGAACGACTCCTCACCATCCCCTCCATAGATCGGCACGGAGACACAGGAAATGGCAACAACAAAGAATTGAAGGAGGAGCGTATGCATGTCTGCAGCTGTTAAAGGAACGGGATCTGAGCTTCGTATGCTTCGCTCAGACCTTCCAGCCGTCGCGATAGTCGCGCGTCAGCCACTCGGGTTTCCCGGTGCCGTCGGCAAAGGCGAGTTTCTCTGGATCCCAGGCGATGGTCTCGCCCTGATAATAAGTCATATTCGTGAGGTGGCAGCAGATTGCGGTGCGTCCTCCGATTCCTGCATGACAATTCGGCTGTTTGCGCGAGCGCACGCAGCTGAGGAAATCGGTCAGATGATTGCTGCTGCGGTAGAGGGAAACTTTTGCATCCTTCAGGTATTCCTTTTCGACCCTGGCGAGCTTCGAGTCCAGCGAACCTCCATCTGCGCGGTCAAAGAAACGGGAAATCGTCTTGCCGCCGAGCTTGAACTCGAATCGTCCGCGATCCACCGCCACTTCGCCCTCGCTACCGAAGAAACGGGCGGCGATATCACCACCGTGATGCACCTTGATACCATTCGCATACACTAACACTGCACCATTTGTGGCAGTCTGCCAGTTCTCAGCGGGAATCACTTTAACTGGACCACTGTCATCCATGCCGAGCCCCCACTGCGCGATGTCAAGATGGTGCGCGCCGAAGTCGCTCACCGATCCACCGCCATAGTCTTTGTAAGACCTCCAGTTCGGGAAGTGACCATGCACCCCACGTGGACTGAGCACCGAGTTGTAAGGACGCGTCGGCCCAGGCCCAAGCCAGAAGTTCCAGTCAAGACCCTGCTCACTTTCTTCCTCAGGTAGATCGCAGGGAATTCCAGGGCCACCAAAATTGCAGGTCACCTTGTCGATTTTTCCGATCACTCCATTGCGCACCAACTCGCATGCTACGGGAAACTCCTTCATCGAACGCTGCATTGATCCCGTTTGCAACACACGTCCGTTCTTCTCCGTCGCCTGCATCACCGCGATCGCCTCGTCAATGTTGTGCGTCAGCGGTTTTTCGCAATAGACGTCCTTGCCCGAGTTCAATGCTGCAACGGTAATGATGGCATGCCAGTGATCGGGAGTCGCGATGCACACGGCATCAATATCGTCCCGCGCGATCAACTCACGAAAATCGTTGTAAGCGTCACATCCTTTCCAGCCACTCGGTGCCTTGTCCTTGTATCGATCTTCCACCATTGCTTTGGCAGAATTTCTCCGCGTGGTGTCGACATCGCACACAGCCACGACCTGTACCCCTGGCTGCCCAAGAAACCCGGACATCAGCCCCCGGTTCTGGATTCCCATTCCAACAAATCCCATGGTAATGCGCTCACTAGGAGCAGCTTCTTTCTCCTGCGACCACACAGACGATGGCAGGATGAACGGCGAGGAACCTGCGGCGGCTCCGATCTTGATAAATTGGCGGCGCGAAGCCAGCGGACGGGGCGAGTTCGTGATGGGGGTAGTCATTTGTTGAGAGGATCTGTGATTCGCAGAAGAATGTAAAGCCGCGGAGTCCGCCACCTCTCACTTCGAACGTTGACTTTCCAATCAGGGGTGGCCATCCTTACCCGATGGCGAATTTAAGAGATTTCATTCTGGTGGTCGTGATTGTCACTTTCGTGCCAACGGCTTTTGCGGACAAGGTGAGCGACCGGGTAGCCAGGGCGGAAGCGCGGTACGCTGAGGAAGTTCAGAGAGCGAAAGATACCCTTGCGAAGACGTACGAAACCGCCCTTCGACGCCGGACGAAGCAGGGCGACCTTGATGAGGCTTTGAACTACAGGGCGAAGCTTCAATCGTTAAATGCTCCAATTCCAAGAAAGCCTCGAACGACGTCGAAGCCCGACCAACCCGAGGGCATCACTTCAAGCGATCCCTGCAAGACAACCATCGAGCCTGTCCATGTGAAACCTGTCCGCATGAATGGAAACCTCTATATCCATGGATTACAAATCACCGAGTATCCGATGAGGCAGAGTCAGGAAGAGGACGGAGCTTTCATTGAACTTACGAAGCTTCAAAATTCCGAATCGGCAGGAGACGAACGGACGACCCCATCGTTAGACTGGCAGTTTAAAGAGAGCCGGAATGCGATTGCGGCTGGCTTTCTTTTGATTAAGGAACCCGGAGAGTATGCCTTTGGCTCCGATAACTTCTATGACAGGAATGCGCTCTATGTCTTGTCAGCTACAAAACCGGTTTGTTCCTATCAGGACACTTCGACCTTTCGCCGTATTCGCATCGACAACCCCGGGATGATTCCCATTTGGTCAATAGGATATGTCCAGGCTCGTGGCACAGTCACTGTGCAATGGAAGCCGCCGGGGCAAGCTGAGTTTAGCGAGGTGCCTTCGCACCTGTTGTTTCACAAAGCTCCACCAGAGGCTCAGTAGGCCGTCAACCTGCTTGACGCCAGTATGCCAGTGCAACTTTCCATCCACGACCGTCTCCTGCGCCGCGTAGGGCGATGGGTCACTCGGACACGAGTCCTCGATCGGTTGGCTGGTGCGCCCCCGACCAATGATCGGGGCGATTTGCTGGATCTCCAATTGCACCGAATGCTGTGGCTTGACAGCAAAGTAGCATCGGCCCGATCGACCGATCGCGACGTCTCAGAGGAACGCCGCAATATGCGCCGCTCGTCACAGTTGGCGACAGGGCCAATGGTCAAGGGCGTCGCGGCGACGGATGAGGTTTTTCGCGGCATGAATGTCCGGGTCTATCGCCCATCAGTGTCTGGACATCAGCCCTGGGTCGTCTACCTGCACGGCGGCGGCTGGGTCGTTGGTGATCTCGATACCCATGACTCCGTGTGCCGTCGCCTGTGCGCCGAGAGCAACCATGTGATCGTCAGTCTCGACTACCCTCTGGCCCCAGAACGGCCCTTCCCGCATGCCATCGACACCCTGCTCGACCTGTGGCCTCACCTCGTGGAGCACGGCGAGCAATGGGGCACCCAGGGCGTTCCGGTGCTCGGAGGCGACTCAGCTGGCGGCAACCTCAGCCTCGCCCTGGCACTGCTGCTCCGCGAGGCAGGCCTTACGATGCCAGACGGCCTGATGCTGATCTACCCCGGCGTCGACATGCGCTGCCGGATGGCGAGCCACTGCACACTTTCCAAAGGCTACATCCTTACTGGCGACAGCATCGACTGGTACCTGAATAACTACAACGCCCCGGTCGATGACGTGCGCGCCAGCCCCATCGAAGCCGCATCCCTGCAGGGCCTGCCTCCGACGCTGGTCACCACAGCCGGTTTCGATCCGCTACGCGACGAAGGCGAGTGGCTCGTGCAGCGGCTACGTGACGAAACAGACGTAGCCGTAGTCCACCAACACTATCCCTCACTGGTGCACGGTTACGCTCACATGGATGGCATGATCGCCGCCGCCGATCATGCCATCAGCGATCTGGGACGCTGGCTCTCCGAGCGGAAGCGCAGATGATCAAAATGAGACGCTACAATTCAGACACCAGATGCACCTCCCGGACGCTCGCCACTGCGTTTCCCCATCCCGAATCGCTCGCCACTGCTCCGAGCAGCCGCAAATCAAACACTACCGAGGATCGAATGCACCACCTGGATCTCCACCCGTTCCCAGCCGGACGTTTGGGATAGACGTCCCTGCCTGAGCAATCTGGCGGAGTGCAGTTACGCATCACCGGTACCGTCCCATTTTCGAAGCATTTATCACCGGCAATGCCACCTTCTGCTTCTACGCAGCACCCGAGCAAAGGTGTCGCTGTGCTGCTTTTCAAACTTCCACTTCAAACGTCAGCCCTGCGTGGGCTTGCAACTGTTCGATTGCGGTCAGACGCACTTGATCCGGTCAATCAACGAAACAAAGAACGCGGTGCTCCAGAGATCGAGAGCGGCGATATCACTGATAAATGGGCGTACATCCGCTTTTGCCAATTCGAAATCGACTAAGTGGAAACGGGCGCGGAGAAGTTCCCTGAGGGCATCTCGGTTCAAAGGATTACTTGAATCCCAATGTCCCGTTTGTTCCATTCGGGCCTGAAGGTGGCGAAGATGGCAGGGGGTCTCCCTTCCCAGATACCAGATAAAATCGTAGAAATCACGCCCTTTAACCCGCTGCTTCCAGTCCCGGCATAGCAGAGCATGCACCTTGCCTGCGAAGAGACAGGGACGCGTGTAAAGTTTCACCTGAAAGGGAATTGGAACGAGCAGAGTCTCGACGTGGAATTCAGCCTCGGGAGGCGGGTCTGTGTCCAATTCCAGCTTTACCCGCAAGCGTTGAAGTTTCGGAAGGCGATCACGCAGGGCATCAGGGGCACCAATTTGAATGAGGTTCATCTTCGTTTCGCCTTTGATGAACGCCGATTCGATGGAGGATGACCAGGACTTCACCTTCCGCTCAACCTCGAATGTGAAACCGAAGGAGACCAACTCGGTGCGAATAGCCTCAAGGTGAGGAGCAAGATCGAACTCCGAATCCGGCGCCACCAGTGAAAAGTCCATGTCCTCTGAAAACCGTGGCAGATCGTAGAACACCCGAAGAGCAGTCCCGCCATAGAAAGCGGCGTGCTCGTAGAATTTCGACCTCCACAATCCGAGCAGCGCGAGCTCCTGGACGATCTCGCGCAGGGCATTCTCATACTCTACAAGTGTCGTTGGGGAATAGCGTGCCAGTAGTGACGCAATCGGTTGGCTCATGGTCTAGACGATGCTCCGGGTTGTTGCAGAAAACCATTTGGCGAATGTCGTTACCGAGTTCCGACGATAGCGTCGGGCAATCTCATGAATCTCCGAATCTTGGAAGCGTAGCACGTCGTCGATATCGATCCTCAGATACTCCTCGATTACCGATGGGATATCCCTCTGTGCGCGGATTCCTTTGATTTGAGCCAGCCGGTCACACGTCGCTTTCTCCGGTGTTGCTAGAAAGTAGGTTCCACCAGGGGCGCTCTCGATGGTCATGCCATAGCTGAATACGCACGGATTGATCGAGTGATAGGAAAAGCGGCCTATGGGCGTTTGAAATGCGCGACTGCGCTTGGTTGTCATACAGGTAATTTCAGTAACCCGTTCCGGTATGAGACCATGGCGCGCGAGTGCCGTCTCCAGGCTCACATAAGATGGCCCATAAATGAGCCCAGCAAGAACGAGTGGATCGACAGGAGAAGGATCATTCGAATCTGGCGACGCAGGAATAAACAATCCCTTCTTCACTCGAACAATCTCGCCGGAACTGCAGAGCTGGCTCAGTTTGTTACGAGGAAAGCGGTAACCTGCCAATCGATCCATCGCCAACTGGTAGTCAAAAGGTTGATCTTTCGGAAGAATGCTTTTTATTGCCACAATGTTGAAAACATATCCACATTGTGACAATTTCAAGCGATATTCAGCGGCAACTTCGGCCAGCGCGCCTCCCATCCAGGAGGCCCTTCAGCCGTTCGCCAATGTGTTCCCCCATCCAGAATAACACGGCGTGAATCAGAGAACAGCAGAGCAAAGGTGCCGCTGTGCTGCTTTTCAGACTTCCACTTCAAACGTCAGCCCAGCGTGGGCTTGCAACCGCTCCAGCAATGGGCCGCCTAAAGCTGTGGCGGGTGTCCAGAGTCCTCCGTCCAGAGCAGACTTGGGAATATCCGCTGCCAGGCACGCGCCCGCTTCGCCCAGCATTTTCGCGGTTGATCCGTAGCCGGGATCGCGATCTCCGGTGACCCGGACGCGCACGTGTTGACCGTCGGCAGTGCTGCCGAAAAAGTGCAGGTCATAGAATCCGGACTGTTGCGCTTGTGGACTGGGCCCCTTGCCGGGAGCAGGCAGAAGAAACCGAGTGAGGAGCCAGCGCGTCGGTGGCAACGAAACACCGACCATGAACGCGCCAAGCCCAGCTGTGACCCCGAGTGCCGTCAGCCAGCCCTTGATGCCGCGCCCGGTCAGGGTCGCTTCGTCGTAGCGAAAATCTGTGCCATAGGGATGCGCTTGCAGAGCGTTCGATCGATGCACCACTCTCGTGTTGATTCCCGCCATTAGGAAGGGCGCGCACCAGGAGTCGAAGTCAGCGTCCCAGCTCGGCGTCATCACGTTTGGTTGCGCCACCGTCACGGTCGATGCGGGGTCGCAGAGTGAATAAGGATTGGCCAGCTCTTTGCGCAGGTCGGGATCCGCCGCAGCCTGCTTGACCACGTTCAGAATGCTGGCCACCGTGCCTCCGGAAACTCCACCTCGCAGCGCTTTCACGCCCATCCTAACATTGACGCATGAATGTCCGAAGCGCCGGACGGCCTCCTGTTGCAAGAAAGCCACACCAAGGTCGGACGGTATCGAGTCGAACCCGCAGCAGTGAACGATGCGCGCACCACTGGCTTGCGCTGTAGCCTCGTAGCGATTGATCATCTGGCGGATCCATTGCACCTCGCCGGTCAGATCGCAATAGTCGGTGCCAGACTGCGCACACACTTTGATCAGCGGCTCGCCATAAAGCGCGTAGGGCCCGACGGTGGAAATGACGACGCGAGTCCTTACACACATGTCCTGCAGGGTCGCTTCATCGGCAGCGTCGGCGACCACCAGCGGAAGTCCCGATGCTTCCGGCCCGAGTTCATCGCGCAGCGCTTCAAGTTTCGCCTGGGAACGGGCTGCTACCGCCCAACTCAATTCCCCCACTGCACCATGGCGCTCGAACAGATAGTGGCACAGAATCTTGCCGACAAAACTGGTGGCTCCGAAAACGAGAACGTCAAATTCGGGAGCCTTCATACGCTTGCTTCACTCCCCTGCCCTTTGCGCATTTTTTCGGCCATCCGACGACTGTAGGCATACATGAGACTGGGAAAACAGCGCTGAATCGCCCACATTGCCCGGGCGTGTGCAGTCACTGGAATGACCGCCCTGTTCCTTGCCACTCCTGCAAGCGCTTTGGCTGCGCACTGCTCGGGCGTGATCGCGAGCTTGAGTATCCGAGCCGTCGACTGTTCGTCCGTGGGCGCTCCCACCGTCTTGCTCTCCAGCATCGGCGTCCTGATGAATCCCGGACAAACGACACTTACATTGACCCCATACACGGCCGCCTCGGCACGCAGCGAAGTCGAAAGCCCGACGACCGCGTGCTTGGATGCGCAATAGGCAACGAGGCCCAGTGCTGGAACGAGACCAGCAACGCTAGCCGTATTCACAATGTGCCCGTGCCCCTGCCGGATCATCACTGCGTAAGCGGAAGCGGTGCCCGCAAATACGCCGCTTACGTTGACGTCGAGAATGCTTTTCCAGTCGGCCCTTGGAAGGTGTCGGAATTCGCCGATGATCGCGATTCCCGCATTGTTGAACATGTAGTCGAGACGCCCCTCCTCTTTGGCAATATGCTCCACAAAGTTTTCAACGGCAGCGCTGTCGGTAACGTCGAGGTAATGCGCCGATGCTTTGCCACCAGACCGACAAATTTCCTCTGCTACCGTCACGGCGGCATCCTGCTGCACATCGGCCAGCACCACATGGGCTCCCTGGCTGGCCAAATTGCTCGCCAAGGCTCGGCCAATGCCCGACCCGCCACCGGTTATCACTGCAATTCTGTTGTTGAAAATACTCACAGGCCGAACTCTAACGGAAACTCCCCTGATTACCATCCACATTCGTTTGAGCAATCCCCCCTGACCTGATGGCAGGAACGATCTCGAAGTGCTTCGTGATCAGCTTTCGATGTTGGCTCTTAAAAGTGCGGGCACTGTAGGGATAAAGGGTAGGGATCTCGCCATTTGGGCGTTTGTACCAACTGTGGCAGCTGGCTGCCCAAACTGTTTCTCGCAGGCCGCGCTGGATTTGCTCATTGTATTCGGCATGAGCCTCTTCGGTTACCGCGATCAATTGATCGACTCCGGCAATATCAATGCACTGCAGGATCAACTCGAGTGCAGCCTCGACCAGATACAGGATCGACGTCGATCCGACGCCGGTGTTCGGGCCAGTGACCATGTAAAGATTGGGAAAACCAGGCACGAACGTGCCGCGGTAAGCAGCGGGCAAATCCTGCCATCGCTCCTTCAAACTGATGCCGCCCGGCCCGACGATCGATATCTTGTCCAACCAGGCATCGAGGTCGTAACCGGTCGCGTAGACGATCACATCAGCAGCATGATGTCTGCCGTCAGTTGTCGTGATGCCTCCGGAATCGATGCGATGGATTGCCGAGGTGGTTAGCTCCACGTGATCATTGTTCAACGCCTGATAGAAATCATCGGAAATGAGGACTCGCTTGCAACCCATCGGGTAATTCGGTATCAGCCGATCGTGCAACGATGCATCGGCGACGGTCGAACGGATGTAGTCCTTTACCATCGCCTCGCCTTTGCGACGAAAAAAGTTGTCATCTTTAGTCTTTACGATCTGAAAGTTCACCAGTTCACTTCGCGCGAATATGTAGTGCCGGTAGAGGCGCTGGAGCCACTTCCATTTTGCGAAGCGTGACTTTTCCTTGAGCGAATAGTCTCGATCATTGCGGGGCAGGATCCAGTTGGGCGTGCGTTGGAAGATTGTGAGGGATCGGGCGATCCTGGCTACCTCCGGGACAATCTGGATCGCGCTGGCAGCACTGCCAATCACTGCGACGTTTTTGTCCTTCAGGTCGACATGGCTATCCCAATGGGCAGTATGCATGGAAGCCCCTTGGAACTGATCCATTCCGCGAATTTTCGGAAGCTTGGGATGATGCAGGCCACCAGCCGCGACAATTACATGGTACGCCCATACCGTATCTCCATCAGCAAAGTGAATCCGCCAACGTGAACTCGCATCATCAAATTCAACGGATGTCACCTCGGTTCTTAGTCGTAGATACGGCGAGACATTGAATTTCTCTACGCAGTGTTCAATGTACGCACGAATCTCCTGCTGCGGCGAATAGACCCGTGACCAATTCGGATTCGGCTCGAACGAGTAGCAATACAGGTGGGATGAGATGTCGCAAGCGGCACCCGGATACCTTGTGTGGTACCAAGTGCCACCGACACCGCTGGCTTTGTCAAAAACCCGGAAGTTCGTAAGCCCACGCTCCAATAATCGAATCGCCGCTCCGACTCCACTGAAGCCAGCGCCGATGATTGCTACATTCAATGTCTGCTCCGTCTCTAGGCTCATCGTCAGGAAACGGACGATGGGTGGAAGCGCAGGATCTGTAAAGGATGAGTCTCTGAGAATCGCACGCGGATCGGTGAATGCACGATATCGCAGAGGCAAGGCTGCGTGAGCCCGGAGAAAGGGCCAGAAATCTCCTTTACACCGCACCCTTCGCCGGTACGGGCGACTGTTTCAGCTTGGATTTTTCGATTCTGCTCACCATTGTTCAGGGCGAAAGCTCGCTATCGACATGAGAAAGCACATCCATTCACCGAACGGAACGCCGCAAAAAGAACGACAAGGAAGGAATCAAAGCTTTCGTTCTTTTATCCGTTGTTTTGACGCGAGAGATGTCCGCAACAACTGAAAGAAAGGTCGAGTATGTCACTGAAACTTCCAGATCAAATCATTGACACCCATGTGAACATCGTTGATCCCGATTTTCACTACCCCTGGATTGGTACACACATGCCTGATTCCGACAGCTCTTTCCTTGGAGAAGATTTGAATTCTTTAGCGTTGGAACAAGGATTGATTGGAGTGGTAGTTTGCCAGTTGCTGACTGACTGGCGCGCAACAAGAAAGCTAATGGCGCTGCCGGAAACCTTGTCTATTCCCGCAAAACTCATTCCCCGGGTCGAGCTGGACGCGCCCGGTGTGCTCGACCTTATTCAATCTATCAGCTCCAATTCGCACGTAGCCGGTGTCCGGCATCTTCCCGAAACATTTGAAGAGAAATTCCAACTGGAAGGTGCCGCACTAGAGGCCATCGATCAACTGGCGAATCAAGGACTGATCCTGGAGCTGGTTCTAAGAGAAACCCATCGGGGGGGCCTGGTTCAGTTTCTTGAGACCACGGTTTCCCGCAAGGTCAAGTTGGCGATCAATCATCTTTTGTGGCCAGACATTCAAGGTGACCTGACCCAATGGAAGGAAATGATCTCACTGCTCGCGGACCATTCAAACATCTGGCTCAAAGCGTCCTTTCTTGTCCCAACAGCATACCCGGAGAGACGAAGGTTGGAGCCTCAGGACTATTTTGAATGCCTTAGTCATGCGTGGCAGGCATTTGGAAAAAGAGAGCGCATGGTGTTCGCCTCTGACTTTCCCAACGCCGGCACTCAAGCCAGCTATGGCCAGGTAAAACGCATCTGGTCTCTGTGGGCGAATCACATGGGATTGAATCCAAGCGAGCTCAGAGGATTATTCGTTGGAAACGCTGCAAGACTCTACGGCGAGTTAAGTGCCAACGGTTCTTAAACACCTTCTACCTATCCTATTTGCAGGAGTTCACACGCTTCGGACTGCCCCAAAGCAGACCGTCTAAATTCGCTGAGAGTCTGGCTGGCAAGTGGCAAGTGGCAAGTGGCTAGTCGCAAGTGGCCCCGGCGCAATTTCACTCCATCACAATCTCGGCATAAAACACCCCCTCTGCAGTCTCGCCATAGGGAGCCTGAAGGTGAGCCTCCCCATCCGGTGCGAATACGAGCGAATTACCTACGCATTTTCGACCTTTCCAACTGCCCGCATTGATCGGCCCGACATTGCTCACTCCCACGATCCACACGCGAAATTCTTTTGCAACGGGCGAGTAGGAATCGAGCCAGAGCTGCCCATAGGGATCGGCGTGATTGTCGTGGTCTGCGGTCACTGCCCATGCGCACGGAGAAAGCAACAGACGGGCTCCCATTTGTCCCAGGCTGCGGCTGATCACGCGATCTGTCACAAAGGCATCCGCGCAAATCATCACGCCGATGCGGCCAAACTCTGCAGTGTTCGCCACTGCCAGGCGATCTCCGATGGTGTAGAGCTCGCGGGCAAAGTCCAGTTCGTGAACCTTGCGGTGATGCAGCTGGATGGTTCCCTGCCGGTCGATGAGCACGGCAGCGTTGTAGTATTGATCAGGACAATTTGAATCGCGCTCGGTGAGCCCGATGCACATCCATATATTGTAGCGCCGCGCGAGCCCTCGACAGACGTCGACTGTCGCTCCTCCAGGAATGACGCCTGCACACTCAATCGCCGACGGATGCGCCCAGCCTAGATCAGCTGCTTCGGGAAGAACGATGATGTCGGCACCTGCAGCCGCAGCATCGGCTACTGCCGCCGTAATACGCGACAAATTCGATTCCAGCGCACCGCCCTCCACCAGAATCTGGGCGAGGGCAAGTTTGACTGTGCGTGACTGCGGACGTGACATCGTTGATTGAGCACTGATGATCCAGAGCGAGAGAAAAAATCACTTTGCCATGTCCGGCTGTCGTGATCAACTCATGATATGATTAACCCACCTGCTGGCAGCAAGAAGGAACGCATCGATCGCACAAATTTTGACTCCTGGCTGGCTACGGCTTCCAGTTGCAGGAACCTGGTCTTCCAAGTGCTCGACTTGCGTTCCCACGATGACCAGATGGCCGCGCTTGTCCATGCGAGTTCGATGGAGGATGGCTGTGTCTATCTAGGATGTGAGTTGGGACCGAGACTTGCGGATGCTGCAGCCCGGCACCACAGCCTGATCTTCCCAGACTTACCCGGAAGGCCGTTTAAGCCCTTCCGACACGAGCTTTACACGCCTGAAGAATTGTTTGCGGGACTCGACCACGAGCATCCGCAGTCCTACTATGAAACTCCAGACTGGCGCTCCTATTTGAGTTATCTGGAGGTCGACGAAGAACACAAGCCCCTGAGGCCAACCCGGTATGTTGATGTCGGCCCGGACGAAATTCTTGCTCGCCGGTTGCATGATCACTTCATTGAAGATGCGCTCGGCACGTATCTAAAGGATGTGAAACAATCCGCAAAGCAGCACGGTGTCGTCGCGATCATGGGTGGCCACGACCACCCCAGAAGCGATGCGGTCTACAGTGAAATCGCACACCTTGCCCGCAAGCTTTCCCGCGACGGATATCTGGTGGTATCAGGTGGTGGCCCGGGCCTGATGGAAGCGGCGAACCTCGGTGCCTACTTTGCAGCATGGGACGACTGCACAATTTTGGATCGTGCGATCAATCGCCTGAAAGCCGCTGATCTTTACAGCGATCCTCACTGGCTGACGCTGGCATGGGAAGTAAAAGCTGACCATCCGACACCAGATCCTGTGGTGAGCGAGAGCCTGGGTATCCCGACCTGGTTCTACGGTCACGAACCTCCCAACGTGTTTTCGAGCCGGATTGCGAAATACTTTGAGAACAGCCTGCGGGAAGAAGGCTTGCTGGCGATTGCCACCCATGGTGTCATCTTCGCTCAGGGCAATGCCGGAACCACTCAGGAAATCTTCCAGGATGCGTGCCAGAACTACTACGCCACCTACGGATTTCGCAGCCCGATGATTCTGTTCGGAGCGGACTTCTGGGAACAAATGCCGGCACCGGATGGAACTTACCCGAATCTGGCGAAACCCGCATGGCAGCTGTTGCGGGTGCTCGCGCGCCAGAAGGGATTTGAGGAATTGATCACACTCACCTCGGACCCTGACATTGTCTTAAAAGCGATCCGCAGCTTCCGCCCTCCAGCTGAATTTTCCAGCTCGGCAGAGACAGCCGCTACTCGACCGGCTGACCATTGAACCAGACGGCCTTATCCGGGAATTTTCCGCGGTACTCAGCCACTGCACGTTTCGTGGATTCAGGGGAGGGGGATTTCGGCCTGAGCTGCCGGGCGTGTTGTCTCGGCGAAAGGTTCATTCCGCCGGGCGGAGCGTAGAGATCGCCATTGCTCGAATACCACCAGTAGCGGATGTCGATGATGGAAATGGCAGGGCCACGCAGCGGATCGGCAAGAATGGCGTCCTGAACGTCCTTGGTGCAGCTCAGGCATACGAGTGCATCATTTCCGGTTTCGCGTTCCCATTCCACAATGGTATCGATCCAGAATTGCGTAAATTCCAGCGGCCCAGTGTATTCTGCGCTGATCGAATGGACGACATTGGTATTACTGGCGGTGTTGTTGAGACACTGGCGGATGTAGGCGCGATGGAATTCGCGACGGTGAGCCTGGTCGGCATCGTAGAACAGGTGCGCCTGGAAAATGCGCTTATCGCTCGCGTAGGGCGGAGGCTCAGGGAATCCGGTACTGTTGATGTTGTTGGCTGAGCGCCACGGACAATCGGCCCAGTGTGCCCCGGCTTCGAGGATATTGTGCTGAAAGTAGTGCTGATGGAACAGGATGAGCCCTCTCTGATCACACAGCCCGGCAAAATCCTTCAATCGATTCCAGTACCACGGATTAAACTTCGTAAGGTCATACTTGCTGAGACCGTCCCAGGCGGTGCCCTGACCGCTCCGGGCGAAAGGCTGCTCGTAGAACGGCGGGCTTACATTTCCATCCGGTCGGCGCTCGCGAATGTGATCATCACGGCGGCGATCGTACCAAAGTCCGTAGTGATGTTCGAAAACAGCTGCTCCCGATGCCTGCATTGCATCCGCTACCTCGCCAAGATCATCGGTAAAGCCCATGCCGATCCTGCCGGGGACGAATCGCGAAATGGCGGGCCCAAACGATGGCGCTTCCTCCGGACGAATACTGCCGCGCCACCATGTGGGAGTGAAGCACTTTCCGCGAAGCTGCTCGTTTCCAACATATACCCGACCATTGTTGATACTCGCTGGTCGTCTGGTCTCCGCTACTGGAGACAACACGGGAGCAATAGTGGTGAGTTGAGAGTTTGTAGTGACCGGAATGGCCTCCCTGATAGATGCCGCTTCGATGATCTGCCGCAGCGATTCCGGCGGCTCATTGGCCGCCGCGACAAAGCGTTCCACCTCTGGCGGACTGGGATTGGTGGCAGCGCCTGTTTCCTGGCCGATCGGCCCCAGATGCGCGGCGGCATCCCCGCTGCCGAGCCGTTGCTCAAGTTGCGACTGAAACAGGCTCCTGGGTTTCACGAACGAGTCTTCATTTTCGAAAATACCGTCACCGATGTAACGGGACCAGACGCCCACAGCACGATTGGTGGCAGTGTCAGGATTGAAACAACGGATCTCGGCAGCATTCGACTGCCAGATGGTACTATTCGCAGCACACCACCCCACGGCCTGATCAGCCACCCAGCGGTTCACAAAATTGATCCCGGCACCATCGATCCTGCAGTTGTCGTAAAGAACGCCGGACGCCCAGCTTTCGATTGGCCCGCTAAAGTCAAGCGCTCCCATTGCCTGACATGCCACAAAAGCATTCGGTCCGGGTGCGCAGTGACCTACCGAAAAATCGTGCCGCCCATTTTCCGACCAGCACCGGAGGAACAGGGTCTGCTGCCCCATGGTGAAGAATGTGTGCCGCCGGTAGCCGCCGATTTCCGAGACTGGCTCAATGCTGATGCAATCGACGACCGTGACTGCCCGGGTGCTTTCCCAAAGCGCCACCGCTGATCCCGCAAATTTTCTGAAAGTCACCTGCCGCACCCAGGCATTCGCAGCATTCTCCATGGTGATGCCGCACCACGCGTGATCCTCGTCTTTGACATTGTTAGTGGAAGGTTCTGAGATGAGTTCAAAATTCTCCACGCCTATGTTCTGAATCCTTCCCGGCCACAGGAACGTTTCTATTTTCCCGCCGCCCCACCGGGACTCGATCGCAGTGGTGATCGGTGCATCGATTTCGATGGTGTGTTCATCGCGATCTATTCCGGTGATAGTGCGCTCCCAGCGAATGTCCCGGCTTCCAGGTTTCCACGAAATACCAAAGCGATCCATGCCGATTTCCTTGATCCATTCTGCGGTACTTGGCCGTGTGATTAGAATGGAGTCGCCCGGCTTCAGTGCAGTCGCACCCTCCACGGTCAATGTGATCGCTCCTGCAGGTGCCTTTTCATCGACGATAGCCAACCCCTCCTCGCCGTCGATGACGCGATCCCCTCTCCCAAGAACCCGTATCAGCGGTCGGCGGCTGTGGCCGATGGCCCGAACGCGCGTCTGATCGATACCACTCCCACGGAGCACCACTCCCGAGGTATCGATGACAAGCTGATCTGCGACTTCAAATTCCCCCGGTGCCAGCAGAACCGCACCACGAAAGCCTTCAGCATCAGGGGCGAGGTTCGATATGTGATCAATCGCAGCCTGAATGAGCGCTCCATCGTCGCCATCGGCTGCTTCGATCCGAACAACTGCAGGGACATTGGGAACCGGCACACTGGACTGGCGGTAACCGCAGGTTGAGAAGTCGATCTCAGCAGGAGCAGTGGCAGGCACCAGCAAGAGGGAACCTACCAGCAGGCCGAAGACGCAGTTGAGGCCGAAGTGAAGTATGAAAGGATTGGCGCTGGAAGGTTTCACAGTGCGCATCGTCCACCCCCCGCGCCAAGCAGTCGAGATCAAATGAATAGAACCGTGTTAGGGAAGACAGTTTAATTTACAATCGTGATCCGGTAGTAGCGCTGTGTGTCGCCGGCGGGAACGGTCTTGTCCACGAAGGAAGCCTCAGCAGAGTCGGAATCGATCCCGTCGCTGAGTTCCAGCCATTCATCTCCCAGATCCCTTACTGCGTCCACTCCGTAGGTTATTCCGATCGCCGCGTCCCAGACCAGCGTGACATCGCCAGTGGCTGGATCCCGCGTGATTGATTTAATGACAAAATTCGAATCGCCCGTTTCCCGCAGGAGCATAATCCCACTGAGCGGTACCTCATCATCGATTGCATCTGTGCCGTCAAAGTAGATGATTACATCATCGACACCGTTCGAGACGAAGCTGAATCCGGCTGAGCGCTCGCGCACTTCACGATTGGTCAGGTTCTCAGCATCTGGACCTTTGTTGCCTGTGCCAAAGTAGGATGTTGCGACAGCCCCTGTATCGACAGCAGTGCCCACGGCATCGGTGACGAGCACCTTGATGGCTTCCGATTGCGAAAATGCCGCATCGACGTGATAGCTGATGGCGTTGTAAGCCCCGGCTGGCAGGTCACTCAAGGTCACGCGAATCATTCCCAGCCCGTTCTCGGCGAGGTCGGCAGCGAGAGCGGTGAGAGGTTCCTCTTCGTTGGTGAATCCCCGGTCACGCCAGTCAATGGTGCCGACGGCGTTGCCCTCGGGATCGATGCTGTCGATGGAAACGAGAAACGTTTCGCCCGTGTTCGAGACTACTGGCTCTGCCTCAAGGGGAATGTCGTCCGAGTTGGTGCCAGCAGCACCGATCTGGCGACCTTCAGCAGCGCCGGGTTCTGGAAATCCGTCTATCGCACCAATGTCCAGCAGTGCGAAGAGTTCACCGGAAGGCTCGGGAGCAACCGTTACCGTCACCATCTGCTCCAGTGTCTCGCCGCCACCCGTCACACTGATCGTGTAAGTGGTGTTCTCAATCGGCTTCACGTCCACGCTGCCGACACCTTGATCGCTGGTGCTGGCGGTTACATCACCAATACCGGGAAGGATGCTAGCGGTGGCGTCAGGCCTGATAGTCCAGGTAAGAGTTGTCGTTTCCCCAGGAAGGAGGAATGACTGATCACTCGCGAAGGCACTGACCAGTTTGACCGTTACGTTCGCTTCACCAGTAGCCGGGCCGCCTGCGCCTTCGTAGCTCAAAGTGTAAGTCGTGTCGGCAGCTGGCGTGATTTCAACCGAACCTGCGCCATCAGTGGTCATCGCGAGCACATCGCCAATGCCGGGCTCGATCGACAACGCAGTCACGCCCGAATCAACAACCCAGCGCAGCGTTGAGGTCTCGCCGAAGTTGACAGTGTTAGGCACCGCGAGAAACGAAACGATCGCTTCAGCCGCTACTCCACCGCCACTGATGGCCAAGCCGTTCAGCGGCACTTCCTTGTCAGTGGCACTACGACCATCGAAGTAAATGATCACATCGTCCGTGCCATTCGACTTAATCGAAAAAGTCGTAGAATGCTCTTCAATGATTGCGGTGGTAAGCCCCTCGATATTCGGGAAACTGTTGTCAGCAAAGAACGCACTCCCAACGGCTCCGGTGTCACGGGCCTCTCCGTCGATGTCAGTGACTAAGACTTTAATGGCTTCGCACTGAGAGTTCACTGGATCGATGTGGTAACTGGTGAGATCGTATTCGCCCTCAGGGAGGCCGCCCAAAACCACACGGAGCATGCCGCCATTGTTCTTCGTGAAGTCTTCGGCAAGTTTGTAGAGCGGCAATCCTTCGGCATCGCCCCGGTCACGCCAGTCGATTCGACCGACGACACTGCCTGCGGGATCCAGTGCATCCAGTGCCATGGTGAAAATCGACCCGTTGTCCGCAGTGAGCGTTATCGGAGCGAGATCCGGGCCATTTGCGTTGTTGGTTCCCGCGCCGATTTGCTCATCGCCCGTGGCACCTGATTCCAGCTGACCGTCTGTTGCACCGATGTCGAGAAGCGCGAACGTGTTCTTTTCCTCTGCCGGAGGAACGATGAGCAGCCCATTCAGCGGCACCTCCCGGTCTACGGCGCCCGTCCCATCGAAATAGACGATCACGTCGTCAATTCCATTGGAAGCCACACTGAAGGTGAAAGCGTGTTCATTCACGATGTCAGTCGTGAGTTCAGGCAATGTCAGGACGGGATCAAGAAATGCACTTCCCACAACGCCGGTATCACGCGCAGTGCCATCGTCATCCGTAACCAGAATCTTGATTTCCTCACATTGCGAGAAAACGGGGTCAATGTGGTAGCTGGTGAGTTCGTATCTTCCGGCGGGAAGATTCGACAGGATCACACGGATCATGCCGTCATTGTTCTTCATTAAGTCTGAGGCTACTGCAGCCAGCGGCTCGACCGGCGGCGTGCCGCGAGTGGTCCAGTCCAGGCGTCCTGTTTCCACACCTGAGGGATTCGTCACATCGACAGCTACGGAAAATTCGCGCCCGGAGTCGGCCATCACCACAGTGGGAGGAAGAACAGCGCCATTGGTGTTGACCGGGCCTCCGCCAATCTGTCCGCCATTGGCACCAGGCTCCGGCTGTCCGTCCGTAGCACCGAAATCGAGCAGGACGAAGCGGAATACGGAAGGAAGCGCGACCACAGTGACCTCAGACGTTTCCGTCCTGCCGCTGCCAGTAGCCGTCAGCACATAGGTGGTCGTTTCTTCAGGATTTGCGATCACAGTTCCCAGTCCCTGGGCATTGGCCGCTGCCCCCGCAGCATTGCTGATGGAGATTTCCGCATCCGGGCGCACTTCAAAGGAGAGTGTCACTGGATCGCCAGCGTCCACAAAGTCGAGTCCCGCCGTGAACGATGAGATCAGGCCTACTTCCACGGTGGTTTCAGCGGTGGCTGTATCATCCCCTACCACTTCCATGGTGTAAGTTGTGTCTACAACCGGCGAAACACTCACGGCTCCTGTGCCATCTTCCTGCGATGTGATATCGAGCACATTGCCAATGCCTTGATCGATGGAGGCGGAGCTTGCATCCGTAGAGATGGTCCAACGCAATTCCGTGCCTTCTCCAAACTTGATCGGCGATGTCTGCGGGCCGAAGAAGGAAATCGGATCCGTGCCTGCAGGTGCCGGAGCCACCACAACGCTGATCATTGCCCCGCCGTCCATGCCATTGTTCCGCACCGTCACCGACGTGGCTGGTGCACCGTAGCGGTAGACAGACATGAACTGGTTGAGCCCCACGCCAGGCCCCGTCCCATTCCCGGATTCATCCAGGCCTATGTAATCCGCCTGATCGTTCGGCGAGATTCCGGTGTTCACGCGCACCCAAATATCATCCAACACCCACTGCAGCGTTCCTCCCAGCACCGGATCAGTCTGGTTTGATTTGCTTGAATTCCCGGCAGGCCCGTCGAGCCGGTTGTCAATTAACAAATAGAAGATCGATGGCTCGTCAGTGGTGATCGTTGCCGAGTAATCAGCGTTGTCTCGAGCACCTTGAGCGAAACGGACATACTCGTTCCCGATCAAATAATCCGGGAGTGAAATGAATGCCTTCGACTCCTTATCCGGGCGGCCTGAGTTCTCATTAAAAGCCGCACCATTGAACTGGTGTTTCACGATCCGTTCCGCATAGGACCGTGCATCCTCATCAAAGGTGATGCCTACGGCCTCTGGATCGTCGCTGGTTGGCTCGATGATGGCCGGTACATCCGGCTCTACATTCTGCTCAACCACCGATACGATTCCGGCTGTGGTATTTCCCAGAGTCGCTCCGAGCCCTATGATAAGGCAGGCAAGTACAGAGGGGGAATTTTGTTTTTTCAATTTGGAATCTGTTTTTGAGAATTTGGAGTCAATGGGACGATGCTGACGAGCCTGAGCAATGCGTGCCCCATTATCGGACGAGGATAATCTGGGTATATTACCAATGCCACCGTGATAGCAGCGATTGATACCCGCATTCCTAGATTCCCGGGGAATAGCCGACCATTCAAGCCGTTCGGCCCGGAGACAGGAGGTTTAACCGGTGCGACAATCGGAATTCTTTCGGCGTGCATCCACACGCTTCCTTGAATGCAGCATTGAATCGACTGATCGAGGCGAATCCCGATTCCTCAGCAACTTCGATTATTTTTGCATTGGTCGTCGCCAGCAGGCGCTGGGCGTGGGACACCCGGCTCTGGGTCACATACTTGTTCAGTGTGGTTCCAAAAGCCTTCTGGAACAGGCTGGAAGCATAGTCCGGGTTCAGTTTCACCGCCTTGGCAATATCACGAATCTGCACCTGCTCTGTGTAGTGCCTGGCCACGAAGGCAGCCATCTGCTCCACCTTGCTGAGGCCACCGCGCCCAAGAATGACGTTGCTGCCGCCACTTGATTTTGGCTCCTGGGAATTGGACGAGACCGAATACGCCATCCGCCGCAACCGAGCCTCGATCTCCAGCCGGGCAGCGAGGATTCGGTCCAGGATACCTTCATGCAAGTCGTTAAACCACTGCTCAAAGCGGAAGCAATCCGATTCGTGATTGGATACATCCGAGTCGATCACGAGACAACCATTCATCACCGGTTGGGTCATCGCATCGTCGAATTGCCACTCCAAAAACCAGGCCAACGGGATGGTGACCACGCGATACGGTGCGGTGTCTTCGTGGTGAATGATTTGATGCGGCGTGGCGGCCCAGAACACGGCCAAATGCCGCGCCGGCACTGTCACCGTATCGCCGCCAATCAGGTATGTAATGCTACCAGAGTTGAGGAGATTCAACTCTACCTCATCATGCCGGTCCGGACGCTGCATGCGTTTCGGCACCCATGTTTCGCATGTGAACCCATACGGTTGGAACTCACTGCGCGAGGCATCAAATGACTTTATGTCGGGGGGCATAGTCGAAAAAATCATGCAGTACCACGAATCAGGTCACAAGCAATTTTTCCAAGCCCACAGAATCCTAGAACGGAGGACTTTTGCACGGAGGGTGTTCACCCGAGGGGATTTTGCTTTTTGCCAGGCCCCGCGATTGATATGACCGCTCATGGCGTCGTAAAACTCCACGAGGGTTGATTGCCACTTGTTCTTACGCCGGTCTCGCCAGTCCCGTTAGATTCCCATCTGGCCTGGCGGTCATCCTGGCGCACGGTTTGCATCCGGCCTTTGTGTCTTTGTGTCTACAAAATATGCCACGTCCCTAATTTTCCTAATTTTCTTCCTCATTCTGATCCCTCTGATCCCAGTTATCCCAGTTATTCACTTTTACTTCGAAGATCCCGCAAGGTACGCAACCCGCCCATCTCCGCTTTCGGTACCCGAGCGCCGCACGTTCGCGTCACTCCCATCCGCACTCGATTCTTCTCAAACACTGACTCCACAAACGCTGAACTCCCTAGTGCCAACCCGTCCACAAAGTAACGAACACGATGGCGCAGCAATGCCGATGCAGGCAGCTCAAAATCCCGCGCCTCTTCTGCCTCAAATTCTTCCGGCGTCAGCCCCTTGCGCACCACTCGATCCTATTCATCCCGCAACTGACGCCCCTCCTCCATCAACAGTTGCCGATACCGCCGATGCACCTTCTTCCATGCCTCGCCATCACGACGTGGTGCATCCAATTCGCCCAGCACCTCATACACACCATTGCGCGCAATCCCCTGCCCCCTCGGCGCCTCCGCATACCCACACCATCGCCACTCACGAGGATCCTTCACAATCCCCGCCCGCACCGCATTCAGATCGATGTACGCCGCCACCGTGGCCAGCACACCTGGCTCCCCCTGCACTAACACACTCTTAAATCGATCCTCCCACAGCGGCCCATTACGCTTCGTGCGCAAATTATACCACTGACTGAACCGCTGCTTAATCTCCCCCACAAACGCCGATAAATCATACAGCCGATCCAGATACGGCCGCTTGAACCGCTCAACCATTTCCTCCGTCGTCAGAGTCGGATTCTCGAGAGCAAAAATGTCCTCATCTTCTTCAACCGCCGCCCTTCCCAGCCCATCATCACCAACAGCCTCCTCATCCCGCCCCCGGATCACCTTCAACATCTTCCCAATCCCATCCAGCGCATCCGCAGCATACAAAGGCTTCAGCCGAGCCAGAAACGCCTCATCATCCACCAGCAAATGCCCCAACTCCGCCTGCACCTCCTCCGATTCCCGACTCTCCACCGCCACCAGCATATGAAAATGATTCGACATGCAAATCCAAGTCAGCACCCGCACCCCTGAAAACGCCTCCTGCGCCCGCATCAGTTTCCGAAAATGCTCCCGCTCCTCCTCCCCAAGAATGAATCGCCTCTCAATCACCCGCGACAGCACGTGATAGAAGTTGCAGGGGCCATCTCCAAAGATGCGTGAAGTTCTCATGGCGTCGAATCTGGGCCCTTATTTTTTCCAGCCAACCACGCCCCCCTAGCCCGCTCGATCGGTGCCGGTTAATCCAGCGGCAAAGGCAAACCGGATCCTACGGATCGTAACGAACGCGAAGATATTTTGTTTCCCCTCCCGCCGGCAGAGTGTGTGCGTTCCCGACTACACCTTTCACAGGACTCCACGTTGCCAGGTCCGGCGAACACTCGAGGATTGGGTCGATCCAGTGCAGGAGCCAGGAAAGACGCATTGCCTGGCCGGGCGCATCAGGATCAAACCCCACTGCAATATCACCGAGCTCTCCGTTGTCATCCAAGAACATTTCGAAGTCCAGCTGCAGCGTCTCGTTGGCCACGATGTCGACCAAGCGCGTTTGTGATGCAAATCCCCAGGTCGATACCGTGACGCGCGCGAGGCCGCCGGGAATTCCCTCCAGGGCGTAATCTCCCAGGCGCGAGGACGTGGCTCGGCCTACTCCGGTCGCCGGATCCGTGACGACCACTGTGGCGTTTAATCCGTCTGAAGTCGAGTGATTGACGATCCTGCCCACTATCCCGCCAGACTCCCATTCTCCGTCGCGCACGAGAAGCGCATCCACGCTGTAGCGCCCGCGCGGCAACACGCGAATGACGGTCTGCCAGTCCTGGTATCCGGTCGCACTGAACTGGAGGAGCACATCATTTCCTTCCGCGGGCAGGTCCTCTTCCGGAATCCGAACATTCATGCCCTCAATGGAAGCGTTGACGGTTTCAATGACATGCGCTCCCCAAGATGCCGTTACGTTCACGCCGAGAAGTGAATTCCCACTTGCTTCCTCCCGGATCCCGATCGAGATGACAGCCGAAGTGCCGAATGGATTGGGCAGAAGGTAGAAGTTCTTTTTTTTCCCAAGCCCATTGCCCAGGTAGATTCTCCGTGCCGTAGACCACGGCCAGATCTGCCACTGGTGCGTTGGCGAATCGGCGCGTAGGCGGTAATATCCGTCGGACAGATAACCGAAGTCGTAAAAGCCCCGCGCATCGGCGACCGATGTAATCTCCTGGATGAATGCCTGGTTGGATTCGTCATATTGAAACGCCGTTACAACTCCGTCCGGGACGCCGGTGCGGTATCCATTCAGTCCTGACAGCAACCGCCCGCTCAATCGGAATCCGGACGTAAGGACGAGGCTTTCGCCTGCCCCCCGCTCTCCCTCGTAGGCAAACATCGAAGCCACGACTCCATCGGGGGACAGCATCGGCACTCTCCCGGCCGAACCGAAATCCTTGATCATATTCTCACCGATCACCATCCCTTCGCGCGCAATCAATTCGATCCTGTCCCCATCGGCGTATAGTAACGCCTGCACACCTTGCCCGGCGGCGTCCTCGCAAAACGCCCAAATGGCCGCGCCGCGCTCCGCGGGAGTCACGGTGTAACTCAGTGCCCAGGCAAAAGTCAGGTCTGGAGCATTGGTGATCGGGTCACCTGGCAACGCCAACTTGGTCAGGCGGGTTCCATCGGTCTTCAGTCGAAAAAGCCCAGGCTGCGCCCGCCAGGTTTCATCATACAAGCCCCGGAAGAACACGTAATTGTCGTTCAGGGCCGGCCAGGTGATTCGGATAAACGACTGGCCGTCGGTCCCGGGTGCCGCCTCTCCAGCGGCGACGAGCCTCTGCACACCGTCAAGGCTGGCAATCCAGAGAGAATCTCCGGTGTGAGCATCGGCAACCTGCCCGAAGGCGTTGATCCTGCTCACGTTTTGGGCATTTAGCCCTGTTTCCGACGGAATATGGATCCTTTCCAAAACACTTGTTTCCGGATTCCAGATGAAGAGCTTGTCGTCTTCGGAAATCACGGGAATCTCGCCTGCCGGAGAGCGGGTAAATCCGCCGATACTCAGATCCGGGTGACCGAGGTGATAACTGGTCGCTTCGGCGTTGTGCTCCAAGGGAAATAGCATCCGAGTCTCGGTCATATCCGCGACCCACAGAGCCTCGACCGAAGTGGTGCCATCGCCGGCCTTTCCCCAGAATAAAACTGTTCCGTCTTCATTCGCGACTAGTCCAGGGCCGATTCTGCGGTCCGTCCGGTTCGTGGCAGAGCTCCCCAAATCTTCGAACACCAAGCTGGATCCTCGGCTCACCGGTTGCCCGACTTCCGCGATCAATCGGATCGCTCCATCGCCGACCAGATAGTGCGCCGGGAGCCGGTTGGAATCGGCGATCCAATCCCCCGTTGAAAAGGCACAATAGCCGCTATTAGATGGCGCCAGCGGAATGATTGGAAGCGATTGCTCTCCGATCTCGATCCCGGACGCACGAATGGCATCAACGGTGCCAAGCAGTTCGATCTCGCCATTCGCCCTGCGCACCCAAACGCCGATGCGAGCACCCAACCGCTGCGCTCGGGAATCCTCCTGGGGATTGTCCCTCCATACTTGAATTAATCCAATCGCGTAGAAATCGCCAAGCTCATTGAAGGCACCGTTATTGATTACCTCGAGGGTTTGATAGTTTCCCGGATCCCAGGGGCTCCAGGAGCGGGTTGGCCTGGGTAGAAATTCGTCTTTCCCGGACCAAATGGAAGGACCAGAGGTCGTAGCTCTGCAGCCGAAGCAGATACGGAAGGGCATAAGACGAGGAAGGCCAAGAACAAGCAGGAACGAATCATGGTTAAGGTAGTGCTAGTTGCACGATACTACCACCCCTGGTGATGCGAACGGTAGCACGAACGGCGGATATAATGGACGGTACGAAGATCAGATAGAATCTGGCACGGATCCTGAGAAAATGAACCCCGAAGTATCGTATTTGCCGATCACAGGTCAAGAGTAGGTTTTCGGCTCAATCCGGGATTCGCAACGTGATCGGCAGGCATAAAGCATCTTGTCGCAAAGCGTCCTGACTGGAACCGGCGGAGGTGCGCGGGGTCAGGCGATCCCGCAAGAGGGAGGCACGACCGACGAGGACATCGCTTGAAGCCGCGGGCCGTAGCGGGTCGGTTGAAGCTGTTTTGCTGATGCCAGCCGCGAGGGGGATCCCGACGCCCGAGCTTGCGCGAGCGCCAGCCCGGGGCATCGGGGCGTGATGAGCTTCAATTCATCACTCGACAAGCTACTGCGCGAACTCCTCCGGTTCCAGGAACTGCGGATCACCGGCCACGATCTGCGCCCCCGCAAGGGCGGGCTACACCTCTGGGTCAAACCGCACAAGAACGGCGCGCTATCCCGGCCTCCACGGTGGCCGACGCCCTCCACCGGGCAATCGCCCGCTGCCGCGCCGGGCACAAGCTGCGCGGCCTCAAAAACCTCCATAAACTCTTTGCCAGATTAAATCGCTTCGAGGTGATGCGAACCTCTGTTTACGGTGAACGGGAGGTCGAGGTTCGATATCGCGTACTCGATCTGTTGTGGAAACCCGCCG
>JAGROY010000220.1 GCA_020439995.1 Verrucomicrobiia bacterium | reverse complement strand
TCCCTGATTCTATGAGAGGATACCGTTGATTCTCACCTGGCGCGTCATCTTCTGGAAGCTCCTCCTCCTCTTCATCATCCTCACGCCCCCTAAGTGCCTCCGTTCGCAGGAACGAACAAACCGGCTCCTTTAGCTGCTCTTCCGAGGCGATCATCCACTTGGTATCGCGCAGCAATCCAGGATTACTCATGGGAAACAATCCTACCACGGCCGAAGGCAGGATCGCAGCGGCCTCTGGAAGGTCGGCAGCTTTGGGGACTTCCACCAGAGCAGTTTCAGCGTTCCATTCCAGAATTTGAGCCCCAGTGGCACTGGCGACATAAGCGATGACTTCATTGATCTCCCGCAGCGGATCGTCACCATTTTCATCACCGAACACCGCTTCGGCATCCCTGTCTGTCTGCTGCTCTAACAATGTCATCAATGCAGGATTCGGCAGCAGCATGTCCGCATCCTCGCCAGTAGCTTTGAAAGTGACTCCCCGCCTTGCCCCACGTCGCACGGCCAACTCCAGCGGCATTAGAAGAAGCGGTGCCAGCACTCTGCTCGACCGCATCCCGGAATCCGCACCCTTCGCCGGCGGAAGGCTCAAGATTGGGAACCCCAGAAACAATGCCTGCTCGCCATGGTCATTGTAGTATTCCTGCGCATCAGACGCGATGTCCGCCAGCTTACGCAACACCTTCTGCTGTGCGTCCCAGCGCTGACGCTCGGCCTTCTGCTCGTCTGACCATTCGCACTCCAGATAGTCAGGAACCCTGAACGGGGGAACCGACGCTTCGACATCCGCCTTACGCTTTTCACTCAACAGCTCCCCGACCAAGACTGAGACATTTTCCATGCCCATATTTTCAAGTTCTGTGGCATCCAGCCGCTGGCGGCTATTGTGCGGACGGGCATTCAAAGAAGGCCCTCGAAGCAGACTCTGGTAGAGCCGATGAAGCATTGCTTTAAGAATCATATCGATCCGTCAACCTGACGAGGACACGGCCGAATTGTCAATCGAGAGGATCACTCACTCCTCACATCCGCCAACGGTTCCGCACCGTTGGGCCAATCTCCAGCTCTAGATGAATTTTCCTCTGCTCCGTTCTGCTGATCGATTTTACAGTAATCAAACATTTCCCTGAAACCAATCGGGAGACCAGCCTACTCTGCGCGCCATGAGCAAAATTCCCGAAGAAATTTTGGCGGCGAATGCGCGATAGAAGCGTTTTCCCATGGCTGCCACATCGCGCATAACTCACTTTCAGCCCCGAAAGAGCAACTGGTCGCGATCTGCCCCTTCTGGTCTTAGTCTTCGTCGAAGTAACGTGCCATCGAGTTGCAAATCGACTCGACCATCTCTGGCGAGTTCTTGAGCACGCGGTGGAAGTCATCTTTGCCGAGGACGAGCAGTCGGCCTTCGCTCGCAGCCCGCACCGTGGCCATGCGGCGCCCCCCCGTCATCGCGGCGATTTCCCCGAACACATCGCCGCGTTGCAACAAGCGCACCTGCGCTGATGCTCCAAGACCGAGACCGCCACCGCCAAAACCGTCATCGTCATCATCGCCACCGCTATCCTCATCGTCGTCATCCGCCAAATCCGCACCGGTAATGACTCGGAAAAGGCCATCCAGAACCAGATAGACGTCTCCACCGGTGGCATCTTCCTCTGTGATCACTTCTCCGTCATACACTGACCTTTCGGTGAACAGCTCTGCCAGCGCGTTGAGCTCCCTCTCCGGTGTGCCAGAGAAGGCGTCAGAGGCACTCAACAAGGTAACGATTTCTTTAGTAGGTGGGATTGCCATAACTTCGACGGATTAGACCCCGGGAAGGCCGAAATGGGAAGCAGAAAAACGGCACGTTCGCGCTACTTGCTGCGCCCGCCTCCGCCCAGCAGGTACTTTTCGATGAACAACAGACCAGTGCGCCCAGTGATCTCAATGCTCTCGGCAGTGATGCGATCCATGGTGTCTGCGCTGGTATGCCAATAGGGCTTATAGTCAAGATCGATAAAGTTTGTCACACGCATACCGATTTCGTGCAATGGCTGATGGTCGTCGATAATTTCCGTACGCAGCACTGAGAAATGCTTGCGGGTGCCGAGTTCCTCCGCAGCGACCAGGACGGTGTTTGACATTTCAGCATCCGTATTGCTGGGGATCCCGATGTTGAGATTCTTGTCCCCGATCATGTCAAAAATGATGGCGTAGGGAGGTCGCTTCCCCTCAGGGAGGGTTCGTAGTTTTTTAGCAAGGTGCTTACTGCCGTGGAGTCCCTCTACCTGGAAGCTGGTGATCGCCTCCTCACCATCGAAGAATACCAGCTCGATGCGCTTGGCCAAATCAGGATTGGCGGCCAGCACGCGTGCCATTTCGATCAAAAGTCCCGTGCTCGAACCTCCATCATTGGCGCCGACAAAAGTGATCCCAGGCATGTACTTGGTGTCAAAATGGGAACCGACGAGCACCTCTGCAGTCCTGCTGAATGCGCTATCTCCATCCCCCAGACGGGCATGAAGATTGACAAAATCGATCGGGCCCCGGGATGTTTTGTCAGTAAATGCATCCTCGCGCGTCGTCCACCCCACCTTTTTGAGTTCGGCGATGATGTAATCCCGCTGGCGGGCGTTCGCTTCAGATCCACTGGGCCTCGGGCCGATGTCCACCAGGGCCTGCACATGCGCGAGCGCTTTGGCACCGCTCAACTGGCTGTGCACTGCCTTCGCCGGATCATACGTGAACGAAGAGCCAGGCAACCCGCCGGAAGAAGCGAGAAAGATGACGATTGCCAGAATAATGATCATTCCGGCGAGAATGGAAACTTTGCTGCGGCTCATAGTGACGGGTTTTCGGGTAGGGAAACCTACTCCACTTCAGGATCAATTCCTAGCAATCCCAAAATGCGGTCCAGGTCGTCATTGCCGTAGTAATCGATTTCGATTCGTCCTTTCTTGTTGCCGTGAACTACACTCACCTTCGTCGAAAAACGGTTGCGCATTCTTTCCTCGATACTGCGGATGGCGGAGAGCAATTCTGGAGACGACGGCCCTTCCGCTTCTCTGCGGCGTTTGCCGGTAGCGATTCCGCCAGCTTTCAGCTCGCGCTCTACCTCCTGTTCGGTGCTGCGAACGGTAAGTCCCTTTTTGATAACTTGATCGGCAATGAGCTCCTGAAGCGAGTGGTGCTTCAAACCTAGGATCACCTTTGCATGCCCCGTTGAGATGCGCCCCTGCTCGACCATCTTCGCTACTCCCGGTGCCAGCTCGAGGAGGCGAATGGTATTGGCAACGGTCGCACGGTTCTTGCCGACGCGCCGGGCGATTTCCTCTTGAGTAAGATTAAAATCTTTCGAGAGGCGCTGGTATGCCTCGGCCTCTTCCATCGGATTGAGGTCTTCGCGCTGCAGGTTCTCGATGAGCGCCATCTCCAGCACATCACGATCGGAAGCCTCGCGCACGATCACTGGAACGACAGTGAGTCCGGCCAGGCGCGATGCCCGCCAGCGGCGCTCGCCCGCGATCAATTCGAGCTGCCCATGAACGTCACGCACGACCAGAGGCGAAATGATGCCGTGCTCGCGGATCGACTCCATAAGCTCGTTGAGCTGGTCTTCCCGGAACTCCCGGCGCGGCTGTAGCGGACTCGGCACGATGGCATCGAGCAGCACTTTCCGAACAGAATCCCCGTCGTCGGGGGCGGGCGATATTGATTCTCCATCCTGCGCGAATGCACCTGCCGGAGCGTCAATATTGCTCTGGCGCTTCTGGGAAACGCCAGTGATCAGGGCGCCGAGCCCTTTGCCTAGTGCCTTTTTTGCCATCGAACGGGCACCGTAAGAGATGCTCTGAGTGAAAGCAAACAGGAAACAATTTGAGTTCCGAATCTTCCCGAATTCGGACGGTTTCCGGCCCTGACAAAACTCAGCGGAATGCGTATCGGCCGTCGGATCCCACCTCGACCACGGGAGGAACCCGCGTGCGCTCAAAGAAATCGTACCCAGCTTTGAGGTTCTCCCATTCTGCTAACCAGGATCGCTCGACCTCGTCAGCAGCTGCCTCATGGAGCCGCTCGTCAGACATCCGGAATGGAAACGCGTGCACTGGCACTCCTTTCTGACCACCCGAAAGGGCAGCGTCTACCAGGAGGTAAATTTCTTCGATCAAGGCATCTGTCATCGCGTAACAACCGATCGATGCAGTGCTGCCATGCACCATCAGAAACGAACCAGTGCGCCCCTTCGCACGATCGTAGGCATTCGGAAAGCCGAGATTGAACGCCAGGTGGTAGTCGCTGTCAGGCTTCATCTGCGCCGCGCCCACAGTGTAAAATCCGGTGGGTGCCTGCCCGTCGCCCTCAGCCAGCTTAGGCGCGAGCGTGCCCGTGCCGTAGTTAGCGATTGGATAGGTTTTGAAGAGCACGAACCCACGGGATGTCCCCCGCTCCGGCTTGAGCCACAGCTCCAGTTCCTTCGATTCCTTAAAGATGCGGATGAAGACTGGAGAGCCAGCGGCCAGCGGTGCTTTCAATCGCGGCGCCAATCGGCCACGGACTTCGGCCAGGCGACCGGCGCCGATGATTTGACTGCTTGCAGATTTCACTATGAAACTTCGAAACTGGTATCCCACGATCATGGCGGCCCAGATTGCAGCCAGGAAGACAATCTGAAACTTGCGATCGCGAACAGCTGGATGGAAACAGGTCACGGAAACATTACACTCGAAACTCCTTGGTTCTATCACCTGCTGCCAGCATTTTAAAGTCATTCTGAAACTTGCTTCCATCTGGATGCATCTGGATGCATTGGGAATGACAAAATGACCTTGAGTGCTTCTGAGCACTCTCCTAGTCTGCTCGCATGAATAATCCCCTTTTGACACTTTTCACTTTCGTCGCAGCCGGTAGCATCGCACAGGCGCAGGACACCGCTGGTGCCACGGTCAAGCACGATATCGGAACGAAGACCATTCGCGTCGACTTGAATGGAAAACTCTTCACCGAGTTTCGTTACAATCAGGAGAAGAAGCCGATTCTGTATCCAATCATAGGACCACACGGAATCGAGATGACGCGTAATTACCCAATGAAGAAGGAGGTGCCGGGAGAGGCGGCGGATCATCCCCATCACACTTCTCTGTGGTTCACTCACGGCAATGTGAATGACTCGGATTTCTGGGCCAACGGCGAAGAGAAGATCGTCACTAAGGAAATCGTCAGGGCCGAAAAGGATGGCACCAGTGTTGTGATCGAATCGAAGAACGACTGGATCGCCAAAGATGGGAAACCGGTCTGTAGCGATACGACGACGATCACGCTCGGGGAAGCGAACGGGAATCGATTCATCGACTATCTGGTGACAGTTCACGCGAGCGCAGGGGATGTCACTTTCAAAGACACCAAGGAAGGAACGATGGGAATTCGCACCAATCCGGCACTGCGCCTCAAAGGAGACGTCGCCGCTGGCTCTGCAATCAACAGTGAAGGCGACAAGAACGGGGAACTCTGGGGCAAGAACGCCAAGTGGGTCGACTACTGGGCAAAGATAAACGGCAATGATGTCGGCATCGCAATCTTCGACCACACGACCAACCTGCGCCACCCCACCACCTGGCACGCGCGGGACTACGGCTTGATCGCTGCCAATCCCTTCGGCATCCACGACTTCCAGAAGCTTGAGAAAGGCACCGGTGACTTCACACTTAAGTCAGGCGAATCACAAACGTTCCACTACTACTTCCTGTTCCACGAAGGCGATCACGCAGCCGCTGACATCCCGGAAAAGTACGACGCCTGGATCAGCGGTAAGAAGTAGAGCAGTCAGGCGAAGGCCCCATCGGGCGCCCTCACTAATGTCCAGGCCAGCAGCCTGCGATTGCAGCCCGAATGAACGCCTCACGAGTGATCCGAAATCTTTCGGGCTCAAGCTTCGCTCAAGCATTTTGCCGATAGCCGATGGATAAATCGACGCGGTGAAGGTGTACGGCCTACCTTGACCGACTGCGGATGCCTGCGAGGAAACAGACGGTTCGTACCATCATCACGATTCCCACCACGACATAATCGGAATGTTACGAACGGATTACAGGACAATATCCGCTGTGCGCCAATTGCCTGCGATGTGCGATGGTATCGGTAGATGAAATCGCTCCTCCTTCCAACCGTTCCTGAGAGCATTGCAGCAGACCGGCACCCGGCTTGGCGCGATTCAGGGTCATGGGCGCTGCTGCCACTCAGCGTGTGCGGACTGGCAATGTGCTTGTCAGGGATTGCTGGAGCCGACGAAGGCGTCACCGCACCGGGCTACAACAGCGAAGTCCGGGCGATCCTTTCGAATCATTGTTTCCGCTGCCACGGCCCGGACGACAAGGAGCGCAAGGCGAAACTGCGACTGGACGTGCCCGGCCACGACGTCGATTTCGCGGAAGTGCTGTCGCGCATCACGTCGGACGATGTCGACGAACTGATGCCACCGCTGGAGGCCAACAAACCGCTGACAGCCAAACAGATCGATACGCTGCGGCGCTGGATCGACGCTGGTGCGCGCTACGAACAGCACTGGGCATACGTGCCGCCAGTCGGTGCCACCATTCCCGAGCGAGCTTCTGCGATCGACTACTTCATTGGCCGGAAACTGCAAACCGCAGGCATCGAGACAACAGCACCGCCAGCCGACCCACTGACGCTGGTGCGCCGCGTCTATCTGGATTTGATCGGACTGCCACCGACGCCCGAGGAGGCCGACACCTTCGTCAACGACACTTCCGATAACGCGTATGCACAGTTGGTCGATCAGCTGCTGGCCTCTCAGCACTACGGCGAACGCTGGGCGCGGCGTTGGCTGGATCTGGCGCGCTATGCTGACACTAATGGATACGAAAAAGATCGCGACCGCAACATCTGGCCGTATCGGGACTGGGTGATCCGGGCGATCAACGAAGACATGCCTTTCGATCAGTTCACCATCGAGCAAATCGCCGGGGACATGCTGCCCGATGCCACACCATCGCAACACGTCGCCACCGGGTTTCACCGCAACACGATGCTCAACGAGGAAGGAGGCATCGACCCACTGGAGTTTCGCTTCCATGCGATGACCGATCGCGTTGCCACCACTGGAACGACATGGCTCGGGCTGACCATATCATGTGCTCAATGCCACACCCACAAGTATGATCCGATCACGCATTCCGACTACTACGGGATGATGGCCTATCTCAACAACACCGATGAACCGGATTACCGCATTCCGGCTCCGAACACCCGATCGCGCAGTGCAGACAACGCCGCCAAGGCTGAACAGCTGCTCGCTGAATTGCCCGATCGCTGGCCGCTGCCCGACGGTGATTCAGCAAAAGCCGCAGCCGGATTGGCAGACGCCGCATTCCAGTCCTGGCTGCAAACCCAGCGCGAATCGGCAATCGACTGGTCACCAATGGAGCCGGACAAGACCACGGCGAATCATCCCTATCTGGTTCACGAGGGCGAGGGCATCATCTTTGCCGGGGGCGATACATCGAAGCACGACATCTACTCGCTAAGCTTCACCGCAGGCGACCAGCCGATCACCGCCCTGCGGCTTGAGGCACTGCCCGACGAGCGGCTTCCCGATCGCGGGCCGGGCACCACGTTCTACGAAGGACGCAAGGGTGACTTCTACCTCACCGAGTTCATCCCATCGATCGGTGACCGCAGCCTTGCGATCGCCCATTCCAGTGAAACGTATGCGCAGAACCGGTTCGGCAACAATCCGGTATCGGCGCGACTGGCCACCGATGGTGATATCCAGACTGGCTGGTCGGTCGCCGGGCGCGTCGGCGAACGCCACGTCGCAGTCTTCGTGCTAGCTGAGCCGGTTCCTGCCGGACAGTCGTTCGCGATCGAGATGCACTTTGGCAGACATTACGCGAGTTCCCTGGGCAAGTTCCGCATTTCATCCACTGCCGCTCCTGCCGGTGAATCATCACCGTCCGCGTCGGAGCTTCCGGCCGACATCGCCGCTCTGCTGGCACGACCGGCAGAGTCGCTCACAAAGCCAGAAATGGCGAAGCTCCGTGAGGAATTTCTGATGCAGGCACCAGAGCTGAAGGAACAGGCCGACCGCATCCGGCAGTTGCGCGAGCCTGTCGCAGGCACACTGACAATGGTAATGCGCGAGCGTCCCTCCGAACATTCGCGACCGACCTTCCGCCACAACCGCGGCGAGTATCTGTCACCACGGGAGGAAGTTTCACCACACCTGCCGGAAGCGCTCTACCCAGCGGATCAATCGCCGCCGACGGATCGGCTGGGCTTCGCCCGCTGGCTGGTGAGCCGCGACAATCCGCTGACTGCACGGGTGATTGCCAACCGCCAGTGGGCCGCATTCTTCGGCACTGGCATCGTCCAGACGCAGGATGATTTCGGCATGCAGGGGACACCGCCGACGCACCCAGAACTGCTCGACTGGCTCGCTCTGTATCTGATGGATCACGACTGGTCGATGAAGGCATTGCACCGCGAGATCGTGCTCAGCGAAGCCTATCGCCGCGCGACCGCCAGCCCCGGCACGCCTGCCGCCAATGCTCCGCGCGAGTTCCTGGCCAGCTTCCCGCGCACGCGACTGGAGGCCGAAATCATCCGCGATAGCGCCCTCCGCGCGGCGGGAATCCTTGATACTGCGATGTTCGGCGCTCCGGTGCGTCCGCCGCAACCCGGTGGCGTCACTGAGGTCGCCTACGGCAGTCCAAAGTGGACGCCTAGCGACGGCGGCAACCGCTTCCGCCGCAGCGTATACACCTACCAGAAACGCACCGCTCCATTTGCGATGTTCACGACCTTCGATGGAGGATCCGGCGAGTCGTGCCTGGCAAAACGTGATATCTCGAACACACCGCTACAAGCACTGACGCTGATGAACGATCCGATGTTCATCGAAATCGCTGAGAAATTCGGCAGCGCGCTCGCCGGGGAGCCGGGCTCTGACCGCGACCGCATTCGTCTGGCGTTCCGGCGGGTGCTCACGCGTCCGCCGAGCGAGTCAGAACTGACGCGATTGCTGGACTTCCATGAAAAACACCGCGACTGGCCAGCGCTAGCGCGCGTCCTTCTGAATCTGGATGAAGCCATCTCGAAACCCTGAAGCCAACGACTGCCATGAACCCTAACATTTCACCTAACACGGTTTCGCGCCGTCATTTTCTGCGCGACTGCGGCATCGGCCTGGGCAAAATCGCTGCCGCTGGGCTGCTCACTGATTCGCTGGCGGGCAGCGCTGCACGGGCAGCCGCCGCACATGCCATGCCGCGATCGCATTTCCCCGGCAGGGCGAAGGCCGTGATCCACCTCTTCATGGCGGGCGCGCCCAGCCAGCTGGAGCTCTTCGATCCGAAGCCGATGCTGACCAAACTCGAAGGCAAGCCGTTGCCCAAATCGGTAATCGGCGACCAGCGATACGCCTTCATCCAGCCGGACGCTGCGGTGATGGGGCCACGTTTCAGCTTCCAGCGTCATGGCCAATCGGGAGCAGTGTTAGGGTCTCCGCTGCAACACCTCGGTAAAGTGGCCGACGAAATCTGCCTGATCCGCTCCGTGAACACCAGCCAGTTCAATCACGCTCCGGCACAGATTTTCTTCAACACGGGCTTTTCCCAGCCGGGACGGCCATCCATGGGCTCGTGGGTATTATACGGGCTGGGCTCAGAGACACGGGACCTTCCGGCATTCGTCGTGATGAGTACTGGCTCCGGCCTGAGCGGCGGAGCGGCGCTATGGTCGAGCGGATTTCTCCCTACCACTTACACCGGCGTTCGCTTCCGCAATGGCCGCGACCCGATCCTGAATGTGTCGACACCCGCCGGCATCAGCGACGCCATCCAGACCGACAGCTACCAGTTGATCAACGCCCTTAATCGCGAACGGCTCGGAGCCGTCGCTGATCCCGAGATTTCGACCCGAATCGCATCATTCGAAATGGCATCACGGCTGCAGACATCCGCGCCGGAACTGATGGATCTGTCGCGCGAGCCGAAGGAAACGCTCGAACTCTACGGCTGCGATCCCGAAAAGCCGAGCTTCGCCCGCGCCTGCCTGCTGGCTCGGCGGATGGTCGAGCGCGGGGTGCGTTTCATCAACATCTACCACGAGGGCTGGGATGCCCATTCGGACGTGAAGGGCAACGTCGAGAGCAACTGTCGCGCAACCGACCAGGCAAGCGCAGCGCTGGTCGCCGATCTGCGTCGCACCGGACTCCTCGACGAGACGCTCGTCATCTGGGGTGGTGAATTCGGCCGCACTCCAATGGTCGAGACCAACCCAGCGCTGGGCCGCAGCCAGGGGCGCGACCATCACCCGCAGGCATTCACGATGTGGATGGCCGGTGGAGGCATTCGACCAGGCGTGACTATCGGAGCCACCGACGATTTCGGGTTCCACATCGCCGAGTCACCGATCCATGTCCACGACATCCAGGCTACGATCATGCACACTCTGGGTTTTGATCACGAGCGGCTCACCTACTTTCATGCTGGCCGCGACTACCGCCTGACCGATGTCCACGGCAATGTGATGCACCAACTGCTGAGCTAGATCCCAGTCGCAAAGAGTTTCGGCTGACTCAAATCCTGAACTAATTCAACTAATTCGAATGCGTTGACGTTGTACGTGAAAAGGAAACCGTGCCAGATTCGGTTGGACTTCACCGGCATTTGGCCGTCCGAGACGATTTAAGAGTACAGACTTTGGGCAACGGGCACTTCACTGGATAAAAACTACTGAATGAGTTCAATGAGTTCCAATAAGCTCGGCGAGCTTTAGTAGGCACAGGCAGCGATTATTATGGAAGCCTGCGTCGCACAATCAAACCTTGGAGCACTTCCACGGCTGTAATGCCTGTATACGCTCCCGCAATTTGGTAAGTATTAAGGTCAAACGACCCCCCTGTCCCAATCCAAAACACTACTCCTAACGGGTGAGCGGTCAAAAAGATGT
>JAGROY010000219.1 GCA_020439995.1 Verrucomicrobiia bacterium | reverse complement strand
TCGAGAAAAACTTGAGCCTCCCCCGGATCGTAATCCACCTTTTTCTGCCACTCGGTCGAAAGTTCACTGAAAGGAATCGATGCGGCACCGCTGTCGTGAACGATTCCCAGTGCGGCGGGCGTCACATTGTTGATGACTACGTGTTTGAAAGTTGTTCCTTTGGTGGTTTTCAGCACGTCGAGCTTGGTACCATTCAGCGCCTCCCGAGCCTTTTCGCGGGCGACTTTCTTTTTTGCCGCCGCCTGCTTCTGTTCTTCTTCCTGTCGGATTCTCTCCAGTCGTGCTTCTTCTTCTTTGGCCTTAGCCTCAGCAAGTTTCGTCTCCATGGCTGCTTTCTCTTCTGCGATCCGTGTTGCCTCAGTCAACATCGCGAGCTTCTTTTTCTCTGCTTCGAGCTCCCGTTCTGCTAATTCTGCTGCGGTCTCGGCTGGCAAAGGCTCGCTGCTGACTGCGTCATCGGCTTTTTCTGAGCACGCCGTAAGGCCCACAATAATCAAGCTCAATCCACTCATCTTGACCCAATTCATATCCTTCATGACGATTTCCTTTCTTTGAACTACCTCTTTGTTACTTCCTTCGTGATGAGAATTGAACAAATGGGTTTGAGTGTCAATTCTGGATTCTACCGGGAAATCGTCATGAAGGAATTGGAGATGAGGTTGCTCTGCAGAATCTCGGTATCACATTCGTAAGCTGTCCGGGTGGGAAGCGATCGCTGAATTCTAATTATTCTTAATTTTTTAATAGACAAAATATTCAGAAGAGCTGTAGTAATCAGAGTTCTCCTAGCGATGGTTTCCTCTATCCCACTGAATGATGTGCTTTTCCATTGTCCTTCCTGCGGGACAGAGATGTGCGTTTCACCCGAATACCTGGAAATTTCAGGTCCATGCATCGCGTGTGGCACTGAAACTTCGGCGCAGCGGGCGCTCGTTCATGCCGCGCAGGCAAGGTTGTTGAGCAATTACGAGGCTGGCCAATCTTCGGAAGGTTCAAGAGTGGGCGTGTCGGGCAATACGGTTGATGAGGTGTCCGACGAGATTACTCTTCTGGCGCAGGACAACGACTCCTGGTTGTTGCCGGATACCGGATCAGCGATGCGATCGCAAGAAGGGGTAGCAGGGGAAGGAGGTCTTTTGCCTGCTGCCGGACTGGCACCTGCCGTCGAGGATTTTCCCTATACAGAGTTCGATCAAGCTTGGGATGAGAGCGAACCACCGCCGCTCCCCGAAGATATCCTTGCGAAGCAAATTCAGGAGCAACCACGGGCGTTTACGTTTCCAGTGCCAGCCAGGGTTGATGACTGGCTGTTGGAGGAGTCAGTGTCTGATGTTCCTACTCAGGCCGTTCCTGAAATGGACGCTGCTGGCTACACATTTCAGGAATCCGTTCCGCTTCTTGTGTCTGTGCCAGCGCGGGCTCCGCGCAATGCTCCAAGGGATTCGTTCGAAGACATGGCGCTGATCGACACGGAATTTATTGCCAAGCACGGCGGTGATTCACATTTGCCTTCTGCTCGCCAGCCAGGTCAGGCCCCGAGGCATGATGACGTTAGTTCACCGTTTGTCCCAACGAGAGTGATCGCTGCGACAGGTGAGGAAGGGGACACCAGTTGGAAAGAGAGGCACCGCAGGAAGAGCAGGGGCCGTCGACGTCGGAAGCGGGTTGAGGGAAAGGTAGACCGCTTAGCTGGTAACCCAGTCTGGGGGCCCATCCAGGGAGTGTTGGCTTTTGCGGCAGTCATTGCGATGACAGCGTTTTTAGTGTGGGCGTGGAAGAATAACTGGGGAAACAACTTGCACTTGGAGAGAATCAAGAAAGAGCGCCAAGCGAGGGAGCAGGAGGAGTCCAGATCAATGTTGGAGGCGTCCAGTCTTTCTTCTGATATCATTTCTGAACAAGCCCTGAGTGTCGAGCGTGGTGAGAGCGGGACGATCGAGGAAACCATTTTACCAGCGCGGGACAGTGAGGAGCCGCTGGATCTATCCGAGAATCTGGATTTCGGCTACTAGAGGTAGTCGGTCATCTCATAGAGCTTCGGATCGCGGGACGGAGTGCGGTTGAGTCCACCCTTTGCAGCCATGAAGGCGGCAAGCATGTCGTCGTCGTCAAAGGCGTCTCCAAATTCCGCCTCTAGTGCGTCAGGATCTTCGCCTTTTTCCAGGCGGCTGATCATTTCCTGCATGGCATCGGGAACTTTGCCTCCCATTGCGCCTGCCATCTTCTGCATGAATCGTGCAAGTTGACGAGGATCGGGGTTCTCATCATCCATTCCAGACATTTCGCGTTCCATTTCCATCATCAGGGACTCCATTTTCGACTCATCCAGTCCAGCCAGGAGGTCGTCATCAGGCCCTGAGGCGCTGTCTCTAGAGTTCTTGGTAACTGCAAATCGTGAAACGCGCTTCTCCATCCGGAACGAAGAATCGTCCGGGCAACGGGGCACTTTGTCCTTCATCGACAGGCTGCGCGCGAAGAATGAGTAAAGTTTGTTGTTGTCTGGCGAGTAGAATTCGTAGATCGGCATCGGTGATGGAATTTCCACAAACTCTAGCCATGGAGTGACAATTCGCAATTCGAACTCATCGAATACCATGTAGAACCGAGCATTCCCCGGTTGCGATCAATTGAGGAGTCGATAATATGAAGACTCTTCAACTTTCCTTTTCCCATGATCCGTTCATTTATCTCGATTTTCACGGCATTCACGATGCTGGTTTCCACTGGCTGTCTTACCACTGGTGGATTCCCAATGGTTGGAGGGGGGGCTGCCGGGCACGGGGTGAGTTACCTGGTTTTGGACACGCATAGCGACTACGTGCTGAATGCCAGTAACCACACTGGGCGACGGCCTATTGCCAGTCTGACTAAGATCGCCACGGCAAAGGTGGTACTGGACTGGGCGGCGGCCACCAATACTCCAATGAGCACGGTCGCGACAGTGCCTCCTTCGGCTGGCATGATTGGCGGGCCAAATCCTATCGGTCTCGCTCCCGGCGACCGAATCACGCTGAGAGATGCGATGTCCAGTTCCATGATGGCATCGGATAACCGTGCGGCTGAGACATTAGCGGCGTTTGTGGGTGCCGATTTGTTGCGTCGCGGAGGTCGCGGAGGGGATCCGGTCGCGGAATTCGTGTCACAGATGAACTCGCTAGCTGCCAGGAAGGGAATGGTAAATACCAGCTTTGTGAATGTTCACGGGATGGAAGGGCCAGCCGGCAGTGGTTCGTCCAGCGCTGAGGATCTGGCAAGACTTTGCCTCTATGCGCTTGAGGATGCTTCTTTCACGTTTTATACCTCCCTCACCAGTCGGCGGGTGTCGTACGACAGACAGGGGCAGCAGCAATCCTTTACAGTGAAGAACACCAATAGCCTCGTGGGTAGCCAGGGAATCGACGGAATCAAAACCGGGAGTTCTCCCTCTGCCGGTGAATGTGTGATCATCACTGCAGATCGCCCGAATACCGTCAAGGACATGGGCGACGGTCGCAAATTTGTGAAACCGCACCGTCTACTGGTGATTGTGTTAGGCTCTGGAAATCGATTTGGCGAAGCCGCAGGGTTGCTCAATCAGGGGTGGCAAACTTATGATGCCTGGATCGATGCGGGGTCGCCACCAGTCTCACCGGACAAGGTGCTGAAGACGTTCTAGCTTCGCTATTTTCCGATACAGAAAGAACCAAAGATGACGCCGAGCAGTTCCTCGGCATCGACCTTGCCCACGACCTCGCCGATGGCATCCAGGGCGGAACGAATTTCGAGCGCGGTATATTCAGGAGAATCATTATTGTCCAGTCCTGCCATAGCTGCGGTGAGGTAGTCTCGGGCGCGAGACATGCAGTCGTAGTGTCTGGCATTGATGGCCACCATACTCGCCGAGTTCTCACCCATTCCGTCTGCGAGGAGGTCGAAGATGGCATCGCAGAGTAATTCCAGTCCAGATCCGGCGGTGCACGAGAGTGCGACTCCCTGTGTTCCTTCCCAGTTGGGATGCAGGCCCAGGTCAGTTTTGTTGAGAACCAGGATGTGCTTTGCTTGGGAATCGACGGGCAGGGTGATTCGAGTCTGGTCGGGCAGGTGGGCGTCAACGATTTCGAGAATCAGATCGGCCCCGGCGAGTTGGCGCTGCGTTCGCTCGATTCCCTCTTTCTCAATAGCATCCGTGGCTGCATGAACGCCAGCGGTGTCGACCAGCCTCAGGGGCAGTCCGCGTACCTGGATTGCTTCTTCGATGGTATCGCGTGTGGTTCCGGCGACGTCACTGACGATCGCCCGCTCAAACCCCAGCAGCACATTGAGCAAACTCGATTTTCCAACATTGGGCGCACCGCAGATTACCGTGCGAACCCCCTCGCGGAGAATGCGGCCCCGGTTAGCCGTGGCGAGCAGTCCGTCCAGAAGGTTGGCGACTTTTTCCATCCGGGCCTTGAGGGCAGATCCAGTTTCCGGGCTGATGTCCTCTTCGGGGAAATCGATGTAGGCCTCGACGTGCGCCAGCACATTGAGCAGATCTTCGCGGGCAGCTGTGATCGCGCCGCCCAGCCTGCCTTCCAGTTGTTCGTTGGCAGATCGGAGGGCAAGCGATGTTTGTGCAGAGATCAGATCCATCACCGCTTCCGCCTGAGTGAGATCCATCTTGCCATTTAAGAATGCGCGCTGTGTGAACTCACCCGGTTCGGCTGCCCGTGCACCAGCGCTTAATAAGAGTTCGAGGATACGTCGGGTCACCAGCGCGCCGCCGTGACAGCCGATTTCGACGAGATCCTCGCCCGTGTAGCTTGCGGGGGATCGGAAAACCGTGAGCAATACCTGATCGACCACAGTGCCTGAGTTATCGACGATGGTGCCAAAGTTCTGCACCCGAGGTGTCGCTTCAGCCGGGCGCTGGCGCCCACGAAAAACCTTGGCGGCAATCGTCAGCGCATCCTTGCCGGAGAGACGGAGAACAGCTACCGCGCCCTGGCCAGGCGGTGTCGAGATCGCGGCGATCGCATCATTTACGTAGCTCATCCGAGAGTCGGCAATTCCTCACGGAACACACTAAGGAACCGGGCATTCTCTTCCGCTGTGCCGATGGAAACACGGATCCATTCGGGGAGTTTGTAAGCGCGCATGGCTCTTACAATGACCCCTTTCTTCATCATACGCTGAAACAGGGTGTCGCCATCGCCCACTTTAACCAGCACGAAGTTTGCGTAGCTCGGGACATAGTCCAGTCCCATCTCAGCAAACGTGGCCTCGAACAAGGCGCGTCCTTCGTCCGTAATCTGCTTCGTTTTGTTCTGGTGCTCATCGTCCTGGAGTCCGGCTAGAGCGCCAGCCATGGCGATTGCGTTTGCGTTGAATGGTTGCCGAGTTTTCTGGAGGATCTCGGCCAGCGGCTTCGGCGCGAGCCCGTAACCGATCCGGAGGCCCGCGAGGCCCTGGATTTTCGAGAAGGTCCGCATGATGATCACATTGCGACCCTCGCGCACGTACTTCAGCGTATCGGGTGGGGTATCGAGAAATTCGTAGTAGGCCTCGTCAAAGATCACCACCACATGGTCCGGAACTTTGTCCATAAAGCGGTCGATC
>JAGROY010000023.1 GCA_020439995.1 Verrucomicrobiia bacterium | reverse complement strand
GATGCGTCCGTGATCCATGATGAATGGGATTTCGATGCGATTCTTTACCTGGCCGAGGATGTTGCGGGTGATCGGGCTCATGAGGAATTGGCCAAGCTTGTTCTGAATCGGTGCGATGGCCTCGCGCCGAAAGCGGGGATCGTAGCTTTCGAACTCCCGCGTCCAGTAGTCGCGCACGAACGGATCGCGCACCTGCCGCACGATGTGATCGCGGTAGACCTTGTCGGTGAGCATGCGATTGACTCCGAGCAGGGAAGTGTTGTCGGCCTCAAGCAGGGCGGCGACGGCATTCTGCAGAATGAATTCCACGCGCGGCCCCCAGGAATCCGGCCAGAGATTCTTGAGCGCACTGACAATTCCCGACACCGCGAGCGATTGCTGGTCGTGCGGAACGTTGGCCAGGGGATTGAAGGCGATCGGGAAGTCGCGGTCGCCCGGATTAAAGTAGACGACGTGATCGGTGCGCCAGCGGGGAACGTGCTGGAGGATTTCCTCGGCCAGATCACCGTGGGGATCGATGAGCGCGAAGCCGTGCCCGAGCGCGAGGTGCTGAAGCAAGAGATTGCGCAGCAGAGTGGTTTTTCCCGAGCCTGTCTTTCCGATGATGTAGCAGTGGTTCCGAGCGTCGGAAGGACGCATGCCGAAGACGGCACCACCATGGTGCTCCATGTATCGTCCGATTTGAATGAAGGGTTGCTGGGTCATGACACCGGAGTCAGCCTCGACTCCGGGAAAGAACAGGACGTCTGCCGCTACCACCCGCGTGTCGATTCAGATGGCTACGGCACGGAAGGTTACAACCAGCAAACGCATTGGGAACGAGCCGGAGAGGTAATCGAGGCTGACTGCGAAGTCAGAGGATTTCGTTATACAGCATCGGCGCAAGATCGCCCTGCGGGCGAGTGCGAAGGTGGGAAAGTATGAAGGTATGGAAGCGGAATATCGCAACGGTGCGTGACTGGCGGTGATGATTACCGCGCCGATCCTCACCATTCATCGGCGTTCCATCAGAACAAACAATCCGTTTGCAGGGAGAGAGGGCGAATGTTAACCTCAACAAAAATGAGTTCACCAGACGGAATGGTAGCCGAAGACTCATCCGTCGGCCGGATCACCGGTGCCGAGGGTGCTCGAACGCTTGCTCTGGCCCGGGAGGCATTTGTAGCATACCACGCGAGATGCTTTTGGTTCATGGATCCTGACCTGAGCGTAAAGGAATGTCATTTGCCAGCGATCATTGATGGACTGAGGCGGCACGGGGACAGGGCAGCCTATCGGATTGCGGAACGACTATGCCCCTGACCGCCCTCCAGAATTCCATCTTTCAGATAATCAAAGCCAACAGGTCTCCCGACAGTTTTGTCTATGGTGCAATCACACTCCACGCTGACGACGAATCTCCCCGCTACTCCCGTGACATCGATATCTCCCATGATCTCGCTGACAGCGTCGCAAAGAGCGCAGAGGCGGACACTGCAGCATTGGCCAAGGCCCGACTCGAGGTGCAATGGCTACTGAGACAACCGACTTTTCAGCGAGCGCAAGTGTCGCGAGGCGCTGAATCGGTTGTTCTCGAATGGGTCTACGATTCGGCGTTCCGGTTCTTCCCGGTAGAAGAAGACGATGAACTCGGTTATCGTCTGCATCGATTCGATATCGCAACCAACAAGATGCTGGCTCTGGCGGGGCGCTCGGAGCCAAGAGATTTCGTTGATTCGCTCTATCTTCAGGAAAATTACCTTTCACTGGGAACACTGGCGTGGGCGGCGGCGGGAAAAGATGAAGGGCTCAACCCCGTTATGATCCTGGAAATGGCCGAGCGTTTCGCCCACTACCGGCAGCAGGAGATTGATGCCCTGGCTCTTGTCAGTCCACTCAACATCGTCGAACTGTCCCAGAAGTGGCGTCTGGCGATAGCCAAAGGCAATGTGTTAATCTCCAAACTGCCCGCTGCGGAACTTGGCTGTGCGTATCTGAATGGGGTAGGCGAACCAGTGACGCCAGATCCGGACTCGGATGATTTCAAAACGCTCAAGCGGCACTTCGGTTCTGTTGGCGGAGCCTGGCCCAGGCTTGCTGGCTAGGGGTTGTGGCGACCGATGTGCTTTGCCTTAGTGCGGCGGTTTGGCAAGAAGCCAGACATCAAGTTACATCAATTGAGTCAATCGTTGCATTCCTTTACTTTCAAAGATGGTCACGCGCAGCGCAACGATTGTAATTTCCTTAAGTATCGATTTATCGATTTGTGGTGTTCTTCCTCCAACACAGATCCATGAAATCCCTACCATTCCTCCTTCTGGCACTGCTTGCTACCCCCACGGCCATGGCCTGACGATCCTGGATAATATCTTGTTCGAGACCAGAGTGGAATACTCGAACGGGGGCGGTCAGCATCTTCAAATGAACATCGCTCGGCCCAAGAATGCCTCAGATCTCCGCGACCCGTGGCCGCACGGCTTCGATGTCGATCACGCTCGGTTCGGCCACGGGTGTTTCCGAGTTGCCAGCAAAGCCTGCGCAGAAATGCCTTACAAATTCCCGTACGCCGGAATCTCGTTCCGTCTCGCTCATGCCAGCGGGCGCTTCCCTGTCGTTCTCGCTCGCGGCATTCAACAACCCGAGCTTGTTTCGAACTCCTTTGCGGTGCGGCAGCCAGTCGATCTGCCTCTTAATCGTTTCCAACGGATGTCATCTTGCCAAGTCACGGGCGCGCTCCCCCTGGACCCGACTTCCACAAGCAATCGCTCCCCCTTCGCCGCATCAGCAGCAGAAGGCTCGGCAGCTTTCGCAACGCCAGCGACCTCTCGATGCTGTTTAAGGGTTTCGTTTCAGTACCGGTCGGAATTTTGAACCGCTTCTCCGGTTTGGTTTTTGAACCGCTTACGGTCAGACTATTGATCCGCTCGTGGGATGGATTTCCGGTCGGTTTTTTGAACCAGTTGAATGGTGCGTTCGCCTTGTGGGTTTGTTTTCCTGCGGGTGATGCTCCATCAAGCTCAGACACCCCGGCTGGGTGGAGATCAGATCAGCACAGGCTCTAGGCAGATTCAGCCACAGTAGTCTTGCAGACTCGCGCTCGGTAATGTCGTCGGCAAGCGTGATGGCTTTTGCCTCGTTGAAGTTTGAAACGCGACACTGGCCGTTCTTCAATTGGAGGTTCTTGAAACGTACTTCTCAGTGAATGGAATAGTTGTTTTCAGATTCGATTAGGCGTGCTTGATTGTCAACCAATGCTCCGTTTTCCTGCCAGCGTCGGCCACCCGTTGCGATTGATCCAGATTTCCGCCCTTTCTCTGGCGGTGCTCGGCTCTCGTGGAAGTGCCGTGGCGGGTGATCCACGCCTCGGCGCCCCGGTTGCGACTGCGGTAGAAAACATCGACCGACAACCACTTCCCAGAGTTTTTGTGAGTGCCTTCCGCGGCGATGCTGGCGAAACGACGGCCGCTCTGGTACGGACGGATCTTGCGCGCAGCGGTACTGTCGAAGTGATCAGTTTCGAAAGCTCAGACAGCTTTGGCATCCATGCCGAGGCTACTGGTGGCTGGGTGGACGCTGTCATTTTCAAACCCGATGGCAGGGTTCTCCTCCAGCGCCGCTACGAGAGCCCGAACCTCCGCCAGAACGTGCACCGGCTGACGGACGATTTCACCGAAATCGTGACCCAGCGGCCAGGAATCGCGAGCAGTGTGATCTCGTTTGTCAGTGATGCGACCGGCAAACGCCAGGTCTACCTTTGCGACAGCGACGGCGCTGACATTCGCCAGGTAACGACCGAACCCGACATCGAGGCTATTCATCCCAACGCCAGCCTCACCAATGGGAAAATCGCCTACACGGCCATCAAGAACGGCTACGCCGATATCTGGGTGGTCGATCTTGTTTCCGAAGAGAGCAAACGGCTGATCAATGCCCCCGGCGACAACCTCTACCCAACGCTGTCTCCCGATGGCGAGCGTCTCGCGGTAACAATGAGTTACTCCGGCACTACCGATCTTTACGTCACCACCGCACTAGGGGGCCGGGGGCGACGCCTCACCAAGGACGCGGCAGTTGAAACGAACCCATCGTGGTCGCCCGACGGCCGACACCTGGCCTTCGCGCGCAGTGGGGAAGAGGGAAAAGGGTCGCAAGTATGCTACGTTTCATCGCTGGGAGGAGCGGCAGAGCCTCTACCGATCGCGGAGCGACCGAACAGCTCCCAGCCGAACTGGTCACCGGACGGGCAAAATATTGCCTTCACCATGGGCACCGCCCCGGACAGCCAGATCGGCATCTTTGCGATCGGCACGCGCAAGACGACTGTTGTCTCCAACACTGAAGGCGCGGAAAGCCCCAGCTGGGCACCCGATTCTCAGCATCTGGTGTATTCCAAGGACAACGCTCTCTGGGTAGTGGACGTCCAGCGCCCCGCAAAACCCACCAGAATCACCGGTGATTTCGGCAATGTGTCAGAGCCATCCTGGAGCCGCTGACACGATCACTCGGACGTTGCTATTTGCATCCTGCTCCGCCAGCATAGGTGAATGATTTCACGAGGATTCTCTCGATTCGTTGGCGTATGGGTCGTTCTGCTGGCTGCCGGTTGCGCGCTGCGCACTGATGCAGCACCCGTACTGTCGGAAGCGCTCAGCGACAATGCTTCCTCACTGGTTGACTGGCGGGGTGAACATTCTGACTGGATCGAAATCTACAACCCCGGGCCCGCGACTGAAGATCTGACCGGCTGGTATCTTACCGACGATCCTGACAATCTCACCAAGTGGCAGTTCCCATTTCTCCAGCTGAGACGTGGGCGCTACCAGATTGTCTTCGCAAGCGGCCTGAAGGCTGACGAAACTGCAGACGCGCGGGTGCCGCATGCCTCTTTCAAATTGTCAGCGGACGGTGAGTATCTCGCTTTGGTGAAGCCTGACGGCGTGACCATTGCTCACGCGCTCGATTTTTCCAACATCCCGCAGGCTACGGATGTCAGCTACGGCCTTCCACCAGACGTCACTGGATTTCGCATCGATGTCGACGGCACGCCGTCCTATCTGGCAACGCCAACACCGATGCAGGCCAATGACCAGGCACTGGAGGGAATCATTGAGCCAGTCGTCGCCAGCCAACCGCATGGTTTCTACGACGCTCCTTTTGAGCTCGAACTGGACTCGGCTACACCTGGCGTTGATATCCGCTACACAACCGACGGTTCGGAACCCTCGCAGGTCAACGGCGAGCGTTTCACAGAGAAACTCACGATCGACCATACGACAACGCTGCGGGCCATTGCGCTGCGCGGCAATTGGAAGTCGTCCCCGGTGCTGACTCGCACCTACCTTTTCCTCGGCGATGTGGTGCACCAGTCAGCCAATGGAGAAGCCCCTGACGGCTGGCCCTCGGGTCAGAGCAACGGACAGATTCTCGACTACGGTATGGATCCTGACATTGTCGAAAAACTCGCCACTCCAGAGCAAGTGCAGGAATCGCTGCGATCGCTCCCCACCTTATCAGTCGTCACCAGCATCGAAAACCTGTTTGATCCGCAACGCGGCATCTACGCGAATCCGCAGCAGAAGGGCCGTGCCTGGGAACGCCCCGCTTCATTCGAACTGATCGATCCCTCAGGAGCAGAAGAAGGCTTTCAAGTGAATGCTGGCCTGCGACTGCGGGGAGGTTTCAGCCGCACGCCAAGCAACCCGAAGCACGCGATGCGCCTGATATTCCGCAGCGAGTATGGTAGCGGCAAACTCAAGTATCCCTTGTTCGATGATGAAGGCGTCAAATCGTTCGACTTCATCGACATCCGCACGAGCCTCAACTGGTCGTGGGCGATGATAGCATCTCCACGCAACACGTTGCTGCGGGACGTCTTCGCCCGCGATTCACAGGCAGCCATGGGGCAACCATACACGCGGAGCCGGTTCTATCATTTATACCTGAACGGAAACTACTGGGGCATCTTTCAGACTCAGGAGCGGGTCACCGATTCTTATGGCGCTTCCTATCTGGACGGCAACAAAGAAGACTTTGATGTGATCAAGACACGCGGTCAAGTAGCCGCAGGAAACAATGCTGCGCAGACCCGGCTCTTCGAAGCCGCCGTCAAGGGCTTCAGGGACGATCCCGATTACTTCGCGGTGCAGGGGATGCGACCTGATGGCAGCCGCGACCCTGACCTGGAACGACTGCTGGATATCGACAACCTGATCGACTACATGCTGATCCTCTTTTACACTGGGAACAATGATGGCCCTGGAGGAGTGCACGTCTCCTGGCCAAACAATTACTACTCGATATACAACCGGAAGCATCCCGACGGGTTCAAGTATTTCGCTCACGACATGGAGCACAGCCTGGACGTCGGCACATACGACATGACCAGGTCCGAGCACACTGCGCTGACTCGTCCCGAATACCTGAATCCCTACTCGCTTCATGTACGCCTGGTGGAAAATGCCCGCTACCGGAAACACTTTAAAGAGCGAACCGATATGCATTTCTTCGGAGAAGGAGCATTCGCCGACGAAGTAGCATTGGCCCGACTGGACAAGCGGGCTGCCGAGATTGAGTCCGCGATCCTCGCGCACTCCGCGCGCTGGGGAGATGCCAGGTCCTTGCGGCCACTGACACCAGCTGATTGGACACGGGCCGTCGACCGCAGCCGCAAGTGGCTCAAAGGGCGGGGAAATGCCGTCATTTCACAGTTCATTCGTCGAGGTTGGTATGACGGCATGCTTCCGCCCAAGTTTGTTCGCGGCGGCGGCGACAATCTTTACCTCACCAGTGCCGATGGAACGATCTACTACACCACCAACGGCACGGACCCGCTCCGGGGCGATGGCGAGTTACGCCCGGATGCAAAGGAAGCCGAACAACCGACAATCAGAATCACCACCCTTCTGGAGGAGGACGCACCGATCCGCGCCTTTGTTCCGACAGACGATCAAGTGGATGGACGCTGGCAGTTCCCGGACTTTGACGACTCACGTTGGACGAAAGGTATTCCAGGAGTCGGCTACGATGACGATGGCGACTACCTCACCTCGATTAATCTGGAAGTCACCGGCTCAATGCGCGGACAAAGCCTGTCAATCTACCTGCGATCTCAGTTCGACGCGAATGCCACTGCTTTTGATCGAATGGTGTTGGGAATGAAATACGACGACGGGTTCTCTGCATACCTCAACGGATCACCATTGATCTCCGCAAACGCGCCGCCCGCGCTGGACTGGCAATCGCGCGCGCCAACCAAGGGCAATGACTCGGAAGCCATGCAGTGGCAGACATTTCCTGTGTCGATGTCAGAACCATTGAAACAGTCCGGCAATATTCTCGCCATCCACGGACTCAACCATAGCCTCGATAGTTCAGATTTTCTGATAATCCCAAGCCTGATCGCCCTGCAGTTTCAGGGAGGCACGATCGTCGCCAGTGAGCCCGATGACTGGCAAAAAATAGTGGCGCGAGTTCAGAGCGCTGACGGCAAATGGTCACCACCCGGACGATTCGATCCATCAGCCCCGACTAACGACCCCGAATTGTTTGGATCGGACTAAAGCCACTTCGGGTACACTTTCGCATTTGCTACCATCTGCAAATCCTGCCTTGATCAGCATGCGTCGAGTCTGAACGACTCCTTATTCAGCCAATCCACTTGCCATTTCCGATCATTCTTTGTCAGGGTGACGTCAAACTTTAATCCTATGCCATCAATTTCCAATAGAATCACCCGCCTGGCGGCTACCGCAGTCACACTCCTCCCGGTCAGCGGAATTGCCCAGGAGGATCCAGCGCCAACCAGAGAAGCACTGGCGACGATGAAAGTGGAAGCCCTCTACGCGTCTCTCTGCGCCCAGTGCCATGGCAAAAACCTGGAGGGAGGCATGGCCCCTTCTTTTCTCGATGGCGAATGGAAGCATGGCTCGACGGATGCTGAAATCGCCCAGACCATTCTGAAGGGCAACATTCAGTTCGGAATGACTCCATGGGAGGGCATCCTGAGCGACGATCAAATCCGATCGATGGTCATCTTCATCCGCGAGAAAGAACGCGTCGCACTCAACGAAGGGATCACTTTTCCCAAACCTGAGCCCGGCAAAGTGACGAAGACTGATCACGAATCTTACCTCATCGAGACGGTGATCGATGAAGGGAAACTTGAAATCCCATGGGCGATCGCCTTTCTCCCCGATGGCAGCAAGCTGGTCACTGAGCGCGCGGGACGGCTGCGGTTGATCGATGCAGCCGGCAATTTGCATCCTGATCCGATCAAGGGAACACCAGAAGTAATGCAACTCGGACAGGGCGGACTGCTGGAAGTCGCCACGCATCCGGACTACTCCTCGAACGGCTGGATCTACCTGGGATTTGCCGATGGGTGGAAGGAAGGTGTCGATTCGCGAGGCCGGCCGAAGATGAAGGCGCTGACGGCCGTGGTGCGTGGTCGCATCAAAGACCACACGTGGGTCGATCAGGAATGGATCTGGAAGGGTGACAAAAAGTTCTACACGGATGCGGGCCCACACTTCGGCACGCGTTTCGTTTTCGATCAAGGCTTCCTGTATTTCATCGTAGGAGAGCGCGGCGGCAATATGGAAGCGCAGGATCTCGGGAATCCCAAAGGCAAGATCTTCCGTGTACATGACGACGGGCGCATTCCCACAGACAATCCCACCTTCGCAGGCGCAAAGACTACCCCACTGCCAGGCCTGTGGTCGGCTGGTCATCGCAATCCGCAAGGCATGGACATTGATCCACGGGACAGTGCGATCTACAGCACTGAGCACGGCCCGCGCGGCGGGGATGAACTGAACCGAATCCTGCCCGGTCACAACTACGGCTGGCCAGTGATCACTTACGGTATGAATTACGACGGCACACCCATGACTTCTAAAACGCACGAAGAAGGCATGGATCAACCGCTCACCTACTGGGTTCCTTCGATCGCCACGTGCGGGCTCGATTTCTACACGGGTGACAAGTTTCCCAACTGGAAAAATGATTTACTGGTCGGCGCCCTGAAGAACCAGGAAATCCGCAGGCTACGCATCGTCGATGGAAAAGTGACCGAGCAGGAAGTCATCATGAAAGACCTGGGCCGCGTGCGCGATGTCGCCGATGGCCCTGATGGCAGCATTTACGTTCTGCTCAACGGGCCGGACAGCATCGTAAGAATCGTTCCCGTCACCAAATGACTTCCCCAATGCCGAAGCAATACGCGTGGACAGTAGCGGCCACATTGATCGCCAGTATGGGAGTGATGGCAGCACAGGAAGATGTGCCATTCTCCATTCTCCCCGAAGTGATTGTGGTGGGCGAACGCCGAGCCGCTACCGATGGCGAAAGCCGCTCGTGGACTGCGGATGAGATCGCCAGGGTAAACCCACTGACACTCGATGCAGCGCTCGGAAATGATCCATCGTTTTCGCTCTATCGGAGGCAGTCGTCCCTGTTCGCAAACCCGACCTCCTCGGGCGTAAGCCTGCGGCGCACGGGAGCAACGGCAACATCGCGGACGCTCGTCCTACGCGATGGCATCCCGCAGAACGATCCCTTCGGCGGATGGATCTCGTGGACGCGCTACGACAGCGGGATGCTGGAGTCATTGCAACTCGTCCCCGCAGGCTCAGCTACAGTGTGGGGAAATCAAAGTGCTGCGGGCACCGTGCAACTCACCTCGCGCACGCCAGAACGGACCAGCGGCCAGTTTCGAAGCAGCGTCGGGAACCACGCCACGTGGGCAGGTTCGGTATCGGCGGATTTCGTTTCTGGTGGCGGAGGTTTTGCCCTGCAGACCAATGTCTACACCCTGCAGTCAGACGGATTCTACGGCCTGTCAGACAGTCAGCGGGGAGCAGTCGACCGTCGGTTGGACATCGATGCCCGGGGGCTTGATCTGCGCTCCATCTACCAGCCGACGGATACGTTCACTCTCGAATCCACACTGTCTCTCTTTGGGGAAGAACGCGGCAACGGAACAGTGCTCTCCCGCAACTCGACCGATGCAGTCGATTTCTCCCTGCGCGGGACGTGGGAACACGAGGAGCTGACCCACCAGATCGTCGGCTACTACCAGCAGCGCGACTTTGCCGCGACGTTCTCTTCAGTGAATGATGACCGCTCTGCAGAGACGCCCGCGCTTGATCAATTTGATGTCCCCGGTACCGGGCTGGGTGGCGGATTCACCACCGCCTGGAATCCGAACGACTCGATTGGCATCACCCTTGGCGCTGACATCCGTCATCTGACAGGTGAAACCAACGAGGATGCCGGTTTCGTCAACGGTGCCTTTCTTCGTCGGCGCCGCGCCGGAGGAGATGAAACCTTCACTGGCGCCTTCGCACGCGCGGCATTCACTCCCGACACTGGAACCGAAATAGAACTGAGTGGACGGATCGACTACTGGTCGCTCACCAACGGCGAACGCGTGGAGCGCCACCCTACGACGGACGCGCTGCTAAGGAACGACAACTACGCGGACCGGGATGGATTCGAGCCGTCACTCGCCCTCACACTGCAACAAGAAATCGGTGACACACTTACATTGAACTCCTCCGCGAGCACCTCCTTTCGGGCACCGACATTGAACGAACTGTACCGGCCGTTCCGGGTGCGAAACGACATCACTGAAGGCAATGTAGAGCTGGATCCAGAGCGCTTCTATTCCATCGATGCAGGCGCGACCTGGGAACCCACAGACGCGTTCACACTGTCGAACACATTCTTCGTGCATTGGATTCACGATGCCATTGCCAATGTGCCGGTCGCTGATTCAGCCACGGCAGCCGGACTGGGGATCTTTGTTCCAGCCGATGGCTCACTGCAGCTGCGGGACAACGTCGATGAGGCACGCGTCATGGGAGTCGAAACCCGGGCTGACTTGAAGCCGTCGGACATGTTCAATTTGTCCCTGGCATACCAACTGACAAACACCCAATTCACCAAGTCGAGCGATCAGCCACTCTTACAGGGCAACGAATTCCCCCACAGCCCGAATCATCAGGCAACCGTGAGCATGTCCGGCAATCCAACCGATCGGCTCGAGTGGTTCGCTTCAGCGACTTACTCAAGCAATGTCTTTGACGACGCACTGGCAGCGAGGTCGCTGGATGCCTACTGGAACACCGGGCTCGGCCTCGCGTTCGAGATGAACGACCATCTGACGCTTCGCGCACAGATTGATAACGTCCTGGACGAAGAAATCCAGACCGGCAATGCCTCCAATGGCCTCGTTACAATCGGTCAGCCACGCAGCTTCTGGCTCACTGCTACGGTGGAATGGTAATCGGTGCATCTGGGGAAAATCGTTGATTTTCTAATCGAAATCACGCTCTCTCTCGCTAGGGTGGCCAGTAACATGGCTTCCCCTCCCCTTCGATTTCTCTCAAGACTTCTGGCCCTGTCTGCATTCTTCTGCGGAACAACGGCTGATGCTCAAATCTTTGCCGACTTTGAGACCACAGGCGGCAATTTCACGATCGAGATGTTCCATCAGGACCAACCGATGGCGGTAGCGAATTTCATCGGCCTCGCGGACGGTAGCCTCACCTGGCTGGATCAGAGTGATCTGAAATTGAAGCAAGGTGTCCCGTTCTACGACGGCATCAAATTTCACCGAGTCATCAAGGACTTCATGATTCAGGGTGGATCCCCTAACGGAGTTGGAACGGATGGGCCCGGCTACGAGTTTATCGACCAGTTCGCCCGAGACGCTGATGGCGCACTGCTTCATCCCCACGATCAGCAAGGGCTTATCTCGATGGCGAATTCGGGCATCAATACCAATGGTTCCCAGTTCTTTATTACCGATGTTCCCACCCCCTGGCTGGATGGCGTGCACATTGTCTTTGGAAAGATTGCAGCCGGCCCATTTGGTCCCCTTGAGGAAGGCATTGCCGCCATCACAGCGATGAACAACACTCCTGTGACCGGGAATTCACCGATCACCGATCTTGTCATCAACAAAATTGCGATCAGGCGTGTCGGCGATGAGGCGATGGCCTTCGACGTCCATGCGCAGAGACTTCCGGTGTTGTCCGCGCCTCCTGCGAAGTTCCTTTTCGAACCATCACCCGATGGAAGTGGCATCGCTGAGCTCAGCTACGCGAAACCTGAACTGACCCAAATCAACGTGATTTCCTCTGACGACCTTCAATCCTGGAAGAATCTGAAGTCAGCTTTCTACGGTGAAACGGATTCCACCACAGACGACGTCAGCGCCCTGCTAGCAACAAAAGACGCCCAGTTCTTCAGGCTCATTCAGCTGGATTATTCGCCGTCTCCGCACGCGGGCGGCCCGGCTTCGGTTGCCCGTGGAATGCTCAAACTCGACTTCGACGCCAATATCTTTGATATCGATCTGATCATCGATGACTCCGGAACCGATGGAACCTGGAATCGTCCTGACGGCCAAGGCGGCGGCACGCTCCAGTCATTTCAGTACGAGCCGAGAGCTGCCGCTTACGTCGACCGGATCGTGGTGAACTACGAAGGACTGGTCACGGGCTCTGATTTCGTCTTCATCATGGACATCCGATTGTCATTCGACTCACCGACAGGAGGACGTTTTCAGGGTACTACGAACGGCTCCCCGCAGAGGATCGGCGGCACTTTTCAATGGGTAGCACCTCTGTGAGTAAGGGCCCCACGAAGAGGACGCACTTACTCCCCCTCTTGCTTATGGGCTAATGCTGCTGCGATCACGCCAGAAAACATGGGATGCGGTTTGGTCGGCTTCGACAGGAATTCCGGATGGAACTGACAGGCGACGTAGAACGGATGATCGGGGATCTCGATGATCTCGGCTAGATTGCCATCCGGCGAGGTGCCTGAGACCAGGAACCCGGCTGCCTCCAGTTGCTGCCGGTAGTGGTTGTTAAACTCAAACCGGTGGCGGTGGCGCTCCCTTACTTCGTCGACACCGTATACTTCCCGAATTTTGCTTCCCGGCGCGAGTACGCATGGATAGGCACCAAGCCTCATGGTTCCGCCCTTTTCCTGAACTTCCTTCTGCTGATCCAGCAGGCAAATGACAGGGTGCGGTGTCGCGGAATCAAGCTCAGTACTGTTCGCGCCTTCCAGTCCGCAGACGTAGCGTGCAAACTCGATGGTGGCGATGTGCATCCCAAGACACAGCCCGAGGTATGGTACCTTGTTCTCCCGCGCAAACTGTGCCGCGAGGATTTTGCCTTCCGTGCCGCGGTCACCGAATCCTCCAGGAATCAGGACAGCGTGGGCCTCAGAAAGATGCGCATATGCACCATCCCTTTCAATGTCCTCAGCGTCCACTCGGGAGACCTCCACCCGGCAGTCATTGGCGGCACCGGCATGAGTCAGCGCCTCATAGATACTCTTATATGCATCCTGAAGCTCGATGTACTTGCCAACCACAGCGATTGTGACCTGATGCTTCGGCTCAACAACACTGTGCACGAATGCTTCCCATTCGGATAGATCCGGCTCCGGCGTTTCCAGCCCAAGGATATTACAAACCAGCTCATCAACCTTTTCGCGATTGAGCATCAGCGGCAACTCATAGATGGTATTGTCCGCGTCCAGCTCCTCGATCACAGCCTTCTTTGCCACATTGCAGAACATGGCGATCTTATCGCGCACCTCATCTTCCAGCGGGTACTCAGTACGGCACACGACTACTTTCGGCTGAATCCCAATCTCGCGCAGTTTTGCGACACTTTGTTGTGTCGGCTTAGTCTTCAACTCGCCAGCCGCCTTGATGAAAGGCACCAGAGTGACGTGAATGAAAAGCACATTTTCCTGCCCGACATCGTAGACAAACTGACGAAGCGCCTCAAGAAACGGCAGCCCTTCGATGTCCCCGGTAGTACCACCGATCTCAGTGATGATGATGTCGCCACCCATCTTCTCAGCCACCTCATTGATGCGGGCCTTGATCTCATCAGTGACATGGGGAATCACCTGCACTGTCTTGCCGAGATAGTCTCCACGGCGTTCCTTCTTCAAGACATTCGCGTAAACCTGGCCGCTGGTAAGGTTGTTCAGTTTTGATAGCACACTGTTGGTAAAGCGCTCATAGTGGCCCAGGTCGAGATCCGTCTCTGCACCATCATCCAGCACGTAGACTTCACCATGCTGGTAGGGGCTCATCGTGCCCGGATCCAAATTAAGGTAAGGGTCAAATTTCTGGATGATCACCTTCAGACCCCGCAGCTCCAGCAGGGTGCCCAGCGCTGCAGCAGTGAGACCTTTTCCGAGTGAACTGATGACGCCTCCGGTGACAAAAATATACTTCATGTGGTCGTAGAATGAGATGGGGAAAAGTTGGATTGCAAAGATGATGATTGGCCAAGCAGTATCTGTTCCAGCTCGACGACCTGTTCCGGGGTGTCAATGCCCAGAGCCATCTCGTGAGTGACGACGACTTGAATCCGGACGCCGTTTTCGAGAGCCCTCAGTTGCTCCAGCCCTTCCGCCAGTTCCAGTGGCGATGGCTGCCACTTCACGAATTGTTCGAGAAAATCTCGCCGGAATCCATAGATTCCATTGTGCCTGTAGTTCGTGAGTCCCGGCACGTCGTTTCTGCGATATGGAATCGGGCTACGGGAGAAGTAGAGGGCTCGTCCAGCAGAATCGATCACCACTTTAACGACGTTGGGATCCGCAAATTCCTGATCGCTGGTCAGCGGATTGGCTGCGGTGATCATCTCAATCGTAATGTCCTCCTTCAGCTTGCTGGCAAGTGCATTGATCAGATTCGGCGCGATCAGCGGCTCGTCTCCCTGCACATTGATCACATGGGAAAAATCGCCTGCCATATCGGCGGCCTCTGCCACCCGGTCAGTGCCACTTTGATGATCCGGTGAGGTCATACAGACACGGCCACCAAAGCCTTCAACACACTGCCGAATGCGTTCGTCATCAGTAGCGACAATCGTGCCGCCCAAGGCGCTGGCCTCCTCGCATCGTTCCCAGACATGCTGCACAAGCGGCTTACCTGCAATAACATGTAAAGGTTTACCTGGAAAACGAGAGGAAGCCCACCGTGCTGGAATAACTCCAAGAATATTAATCGGGTAGGAAGCGGACACGAATAGAACCTGCCGGTTGCTGCATTTCACAACGAAAGCAGCTGATGGCAAACCCTTTTTCGCGATCCCCGAAAGATTTCCTCCTCAGGACAAAATGCGACTCCTCCGTGGCACCGGTTCAGCTGACGCGCACCGCATATTCAGCGCGGTTGTAATCGACATATTCCTGGGACAAGTCGCTGGTAAATACCGAGTGCTCAGCCTCCCCGAGGTTCAGGTCGATGGTGACCGTAAACTCCCGCTTTGCGACCGCCGCTTTAAGCTTCTCGATCGGCGTCTCAGTCACCAGCCCGCTCTTGGCAGCGCACAGGCCATCGAAATAAATGTCAACTAGCTCCTCCCGCACCCGAGCCCGGGAATAGCCGATCGCGTGCATGACCCGACCCCAGTTTGGATCGCTGCCATTCCACGAGCACTTCACCAGCATCGAATTGGCCACCGCTTCGGCCACCTTTTTAGCATCGGTAAAGGACGCTGCACCACGCACTTGAATTTCCACAAATTTCGTTACCCTCTCGCCATCACTAACCAGCAGCTTCGCCATGTGCAGCATCACATAGTCGAGCGCCTGCCGGAATTTTCGCGCCGATGGACTGCCACCCTGAATCTTACGGTTCCCGGCAGTGCCGTTCGCGAGCACCATCACCGTGTCATTCGTGCTGGTATCGCCGTCGATGGAAATCCGGTTGAACGATTGCTCCACCGCACTCTGAGTCATCATCCGCAGCTCTGTCTTTCCGATCGCCGCGTCCGTCGTAATGAAGCAGAGCATGGTGGCCATGTTAGGGCGAATCATCCCGGCCCCCTTCGCTGAGGCCCCGATTCTTACCGTCTTCGTCCCCAGCGGAACTTCGATAGCAAAGCTCTTCATGAGCGTATCGCTTGTCATGATCGATTTGGCAAAGTTGTCGCCACTCGTCGATTGCAGGCCACTCACGAGTTTCGGAATCTTCGCCTCAATGCGATCCATCGGCATCGGGACGCCGATGATTCCGGTCGAACAGACCAGCACGTGATTCGGCTTCACGTCCAGCGCCTCGCCAGTGACAGCCGTCATCCGCTTGGCATCATTGATCCCCCTGGGGCCAGTGCAGGCATTCGCATTGCCACTGTTGGTAACGATCGCCCGGATACTTCCGTTGCTCGCCAAGTGAGCCTTTGAAACACGCACAGGAGCAGCCTTGAATTTATTTGAAGTGAACGTTGCAGCCGCGACAGCCGGCACATCAGACACGATCAACCCAAGATCCAGGCGCTTGGAATCCGGAACTTTGACACCACAAGCGATGCCATTGCACTGAAAGCCCTTCGGCGCGACGACGCCGCCTTTGATCTCCTTAAATTGCTTGGATTCCATAGATGTATTTGCGCGAGAGAGGCGGCAACGCTAACGGATCACTCCCACACGTCAATGTAAATCAGACCGGGAGGGCGCATCAAACTAACGATCACCATGCGCTAAACGTTTCAACACCCACCAGCGGACGTCAGAGTAGAACGATGGAGCCACCAACAATGGAAATGCCTCAGCCAGAGACGGTTTCATCAATCCTCGCCAACCAGATCAGAACGCCGTCCCGTCTATCGCTAACCTCGATAATCGTAATCCGCATTTAGAGGATTGCCTCCGCGATGCTCCTCTTCACTGATCGGATGCTTGTTGACGTATAGATCATAGCCCGGCTGCCCCCGCTCATCGATATAGAATTGGCGCTCAAGACTCTTCCAATTCGTTTGATAGAGAGCCGCAGCCTCCGCATAAATCCGCTCCTTCCATTCATCCCCTAACTTTGCACCAATCAATGGATTCATCACGGATTGATACCCAGCAATCCGGCCTGCATTTTCGTTTGGATGGAGGTGCCCTCGCAGTCGATAAGGAATGTGATACTTCTCGCTCAACAGCTTTCGATAACACCACAGAATCCGGTATTCCTCCCACTCACCATTATCGTTCGCATCCCAAGCCAATATTCCACGATCACGATCAGCCTCGGCTGACCGCACCCCGATTCTGAACTGAGTCTTCCAGGCATCAGTGCCCTCGGACCCACTCAGCGAGCAGGAGGTCGGAGAGTTGCAGCCTGCCAACAATAGCAAACTGCAAGCTGTGCAAATAAGCCAATTCAGCCCCTGCCTCTTCAAGTCCGATACCGGCGTGCGAGATTCCCACGCTGGACTTCTCGATGATCTCGAGAGCAGACGTCCCTCATTGGGCTTACGATCATTGGCATATGGAACTATCATTCTGTTGAACAAATCCCGCCAGTCCTTCCTTGAGTTCGTTGATCTTTATTTACTTCGAGTGCTTCCATACACAACACTTCCAGCGAGACTTTCAACATCCCCCCAAGTAGGCGACCTCAAACAAGCAGCAAACCCGCATCTTCAGCAAACCCGTGCATCAGATTGAAGCTCTGGATCGCCTGGCTTGCTGCCCCCTTTCCCAGGTTGTCTTCCGCGCTCATCAGAATCAGACGTCCCGTGCGCTGGTCGTAGCTCCAGCCAATGTCGATGAAGTTGGTGCCGACCACGTGTTTGGTATCCGGGCAGGAATCTCGCCCTAACAGACGGACAAAGCAGGCCCTTCCGTAGGCTCGCTCCAGTGCTGCATCGACGACTGAGACATCGACACCAGCCGACAGCTGTGCATAGGTTGTAGTGCAAATCCCGGCGGTCACTGGGATAAGATGCGGCGTAAAGGTGATGACCACTTTGCTGCCCGCCGCGAGGGTCAGCTCCTGTTCGATCTCGCTCAGATGCCGATGCCGCGGCACGCTGTATGCGCGAACGCTTTCATTGCACTCGGCAAACAACAGATGAATCGATTCTTTCCGCCCTGCTCCGCTGACGCCACTCATACTGAACACACCGATCGATGCCGGATCAATCACCCCTTCCTGCAGCATCGGAATGAGCGGCAGGATGATGCTTGTCGGATAGCACCCTGGCGATGCCACAAGACTGGCGGAGCGAATGGCGTCGCCATGCACTTCCGGCAATCCATACACGGCTGTCTTCAGTAATTCAGGAGCAGGATGTGCTGCTTCGTAAAATTCTTCGTAAACAACCGGATCGGCAATCCGGAAGTCCGCGCTCAAATCGATCACCTTCAAGCCGCGCTCCAGCAGCGGCACCGCGAACTCACTGGCCACGCCGTGTGGCAACGCCAGGAATGCAGTGGTCGCACCGCTGGCGACCACAATGTCTATCTCCGGTTCGATGAATGCGACTTCACTGCCGGGCATCCCGCGATAGCGTGGAAATACCTCGCCGATCGTCCGGCCTGCGTGCTGCCGCGAGGTCACGCACGCGATTCGCGCACGTCTGTGCATCAGCAGTAGACGCAACAAGTTAGCGCCCGTGTATCCGCTCGCTCCAATTACGGCGATTGCGATGGGAGATGCGTTTGCAGTGGTATCTGGCATGATTGTTCAAAGAATCGCTCTTTCCATCAAATGCAACGCCAAATCCCCGCAGCGACCTCGATCGTCTCATTAAGCCCAAACCCTTCTTTTCATGCAGTGGTCCGCGTGGGATCCGGATCAGCGACCCATTCTTGCAAGCGGGAAAAACGTTTCTCGTAAGAGCTCAGCCTTCGCCCGGCAATCTTAATGGCAGCAGGTTCCACCTCTGTGTCGAGCAGCCAGCGCCCGCCTGAAATGTGACAATCGTCGGTGACCACTCCCCTCGCCCGGCCGAGGGAAAGTTCGCCCTTCCGAGCGCTCCAGATGACATCTGACAGCTCGGCGGACGTCGCAATGAGGATCATCCGCACTCCTGTCGCGCAAAGCACCAGTTTTCGCCGGGTCACGGCGTCGAGCGCATCGCCAGGGATAACGCCGATATCTTCGTAGAAGAACTCGACCGACTCCCCCTCATTGAGCAAACCGAGCAGCACGGGTGCAGCGGTCTCTGGAAACCGCTTCACATTCGCTGTGGCCTGGTCAATTCCACTGAGTAAAAACCGGGCGTACGCCGAGCAAAGTTTTGACCGCCACTTTGCCGCATCCTCCTGGAAGTAGCCTGCAGTTTCCTCGATCGCTTCGGCCGATTCTGGAAACCGGGGGGCGTGACCGGCTTCAAGGGCAAGGAGGTCATCCAGAAAGCGATACAGAACTTGTGAGCCTGCCGCCAAGACGGGTATTTCATAAAGCATGGGAGGCTCGGCGACAATCGACTGCCAGGCCGACTCATAGTCACTTTCCGTCGCAGCGGTTGCCAGCTGCGTCCGTGCCAGCAGAGGCCGCAGTTGATCGCAATCCATGTGCTTGAACTGAATAAGGAAACTCGCCAGCGCTCGGAGCGCACTCAGCGTTGCCTCCTCGTCCGTGGGATCTGCCTGTTCAGTGCCAAGGCGCAGATGGATGCCCAGTCGCTGCTCTGCGCCAGTCTTCCAGTCCTTGAACCCGGGGATCGCCTTATCGAATTCGTGTTTCTTCACATGACGCTCCAGACGACTTGCGATCTGCTGTCGCTCACCCAAAGTTAGAAAATCGCGGCCAGCAAAGCGCTCCGGCCGGGCCGTAGCCCTGCCTGCGAGACAGCCGTAGAGGAAAATGCGATCGTATTCGCTGCGTAGAGTCAGCCCTGCGACCTCTTGCAGGGCTCCTTCGAGCCGCGATTGGCTGCCAGGAAAAGCACGCATCAGCGCCACGATCTCGATACCATAAATCCACGCCGGATCACGGTGCCTGTAGTCGTTGCCAAAGATCCCGGCAGCCTCGTTCCCCAGGATTCGCACGGTATCATGAAACAGCCTCAATGCGTACGAATGAGCGTAGTTGACTGATCCATGTTTGATCAATTCGCTCACCGCCCAGCCGACTCCAATGGTAATGGGATTCGTTCCCAGCGCCAGGCGCCCCAGATGGTAAAGCGGCCTCGCGTACGTCCAGTAGGGCTCGACCTTCTTGTAGTAGCCGTAGTACTTTGTGCCAGAGCGGATGTACTGGTAGGTTTCCCTCAAATTGTAAGATTTCACATCCAGCGGCAGCTGCTCCAGGTGCACTAACATTTGCACAGAAGCATGATTCACTGCACGCAGGAGGCGCTCGACACTGGTCTCCAGCAGCGGATGTTCAGATTCCGGCTTGTAGATGCGGGCCACTGATTCCATGAGCTGAATCAAGTCATCCCCCAGTCGACTGCGATCAAACTCGCCATCCCTAACATAGGCATTATCGAGCACGTTGCGGAACAGGCGCTCGGATTCCTCGCGCATTAATGCCAGCATCTTCGCATCCATCGAGTCCCACTCCGTCGGCTTCTCAGCGACAGCCACCAGCGCCACGGGCCTTTCGCCATCATCGTCAAATGACTCTGAAAAATCTTCCTGCTCTAGCCCAAGCTGGAGCGATCGCTGGCGTCGCCATGCGATCCGCTGTTTCTCCAGTCGCAATGCCTCGAGCTCAATCTCACGGCGCAGCTCCAGCAGCCGCTCACTCTCGCTGACTTCGACTCTGCCCGAATCCCTCCAGAGAATAAGCCAGCCCCCAAGCAGCGATGCAGCCCCGGCCACTGACATCCACGTTCTCGCTGTCGGCAGATCAGGTAGCACGAGCCCTGTCAGTAGCGCACCAAAACCAACCAAAGCCAGAAGCAGGCTAATTAACCTTAACTTATTCATTATAAGCAATTTCCCCTTATCAAATTCGCAAAACACGAGGAATCGGCATGCATCCAATTTGTAATTTCATAATTTCCATATATAGTATAATTTACCATTTAACACCGAATGCCGACTCAGAACCAGCCTATAAGCGCACTGCACGCTCCACGTTGTGTGAGCTGGCTGCTGTCGATTGGGATCATGGTCTTGTTCGCGATGAGCGCGCAAGCAGGTGACAGGGTGGTTGGAGTCGGGACATTCGATCGCCCGCCCTACCAGTTTTTGGATGCTGGAAAGCCGACGGGGTTCGATGTCGAAATCTTCGAAGCTGCAGCCCGCGCAGCCGGACTGGAACCAGAGATTCTCGTAGCCGAATCGGGCAGAACGGGGACAGGAAAGGCTGAGGTCCTACTAGGTTCTGCGTATTCAGTTCTTGGCAGCACCCACATTGCCACCCTGCCGTATTCAAAATGTGATCACACATTGTTTGCAAATGATCGATCTCTGGTGCGGGGCATCGAAGACCTGCGAACGAAGCAGATCGTAGTCATCGCGAGCAATGCCACGCTCATCGACTACCTGAAGCGCCACGGATATGGCGATCAGTTGACTCTGTCTTCATCCCCAGCGGAAGCATTTTCGCTGGTCGCCAACGATCGCGCTGAAGTAGCCCTGCTCGACACCGTGGTCGGCAAGCAGGCACTCGAGAAACTAGCGGAAATAAGATCAACTATCAGGATTGTCGAAAGCGGTATAGCCCCCTCTGAGCGGACATTTGCCACCGCCGTGAATTCCAGAGACCTTGTCGAAAAACTTGAGGAAGGACTTCGAACGACGATCCGCACCGGTCAGTATGATCGCACGCTGGCGAAGTATCTTGGTGCCACCGCTCACGCGAGTCAGGTAACGTTTGGCAGTGCCAACAGCATCATGACTACCGCCCCGGTTGTCTTCGGAATCTTCGTGGGAGTAGCAGGCCTGCTGCTGGCACTCCGATTCAGTGCCTTCCAGGGTAGAGCAGTAAACCGCCTCAAAGATCTGGAAATCAAACTCGCCAGTGAAACCGAAGCGCAACAGGAACTCAGGCTGGCACTCGCGCGCCAGCAGTTTGTCATCAACCGGATGAGCACGTCCAATCTCGTCGATGTCATCATGGAAGCGTCCAGAAAGTAGCCATCGTCCATGGCAGACCATTTGACGCCTTGACGATTCCCGGCCACTTTCCGGCATGATCGCCTATCCTCTTTCCAAATTATTGCTCGCCAGTGCCGCAAGCGCGTTAGCAATGCTGACCTGCGCAGCGGGCCAAAGCTCGCTCGAGCAAATCCCGGTAACTGGCAGCGACGTGGCGGCAGAGCTAGGCCTGGTGATGACAAAGTTCAAGGCACGGTTTTCGGAACCGGTCTATTGCAGGGTAAAGATGGAGATCAGGCCGATCGGTGGTCGGGATCTGATCGAGGTGGAAACCCGTTCTCCAACTTCCGAGCGGACGACAGAAATTCTATTTTCGATCAAGGATCTTGAGTTCGTTACAAGGCAGCTGGGACTGATGGAGCAGGGGCTCGATGTAGCGGAAAAGGACACCGTAATTCCTGTCGCCTTCACCATCAAGGCCAACACATTTTCGACGAAGCACTATGCCATCAGCCCATTTGGCAGCGCGATGCCCGGAACGTCGTTTTTCACCTGGTCGCCTCAGCATAGCACCGAAAACTTACCGCTGGATCAAGATATCCCCATCTTCATCAAAGCCGGTCCCTACCTCCACGGTCGGGCGCAGAAAGTGAAGGATATTCTCCAGGAGTATGTTCTGGCATCCGGATATGTCAGGCTGACAGTAAGGTTCTCCAGGGAGCCGCTCCCCACAAAGAAAGAGATCGAGGCGGAAACGGAGCGCCGCAAGCAACTTGAAGCCGTTCTGGCAAAATTCGACGAACTGGTAGAAAAGGCCACAGCAAACGTCGAACAATCAAACGAATCCGCCAGCGGCAAAAAAGACGAATGAATTTTGGAGCACCCAACCGGGCATACGAACGGCTTGAACTGGTTCCAAGCGATTACTTCCGCCACCTTACTCGTGCTGAGCTGCCAGGAGAAGGCATTGTTCCTCTAGAGATTGATCTGGGCTGCGGCGACGGCAGTTTTCTCATCGACATAGCCAGCCATCTTCCCGAACGCCAGTTTCTTGGAGTCGAACGATTGCTCGGCCGCGTGCGAAAGGTGGCCAGAAAAGCGGAACGTGCCGGGCTGGCGAACCTGCAGGTGCTGCGTCTGGAGTCAGCCTATACCATCGGCTGGATACTGCCTGACGCCTGCATCTCAAGAGTGCATCTGCTCTTCCCCGATCCTTGGCCCAAGAAGCGGCACCATAAGAACAGGTTCGTCCAACCGGACAACATCGCTTCGATCAAGCGCATTCTTTCCGACCGCGGTGAGTTCCTTTTCAAGACAGACCATGAAGGGTACTTTGAATGGGTAAAGGAAGTGATGCACGAGTGCAAACTTCTCACTCCGCTGGGATGGGAAGAGTCAGATTTTTACTACCCCGAGACCGACTTCGAGAGGCAGTGGAAAGAGGAAGGTCGGAAAATCTACCGGGCTCGTTTCGGCAAGAATTTGGGTTGAAGCCCGGGCTACTTTCACTTTACACAACGTTTACAGAAACTTTCTCCAGCGGGCATAGGATGTTCCCATGAAAGAGAATGCTTCGTTTTTTGAAAACGTTCGAATTGCCCGTACCGGCTTATTGGCGGTCGTTGCACTTGCGGGTGCACTATCAGCATCGGCACAGAGTCCGGCGGCACCCGACCAGATGCGGATTGCGCCCCAGCAAATCATTCCGATCACCCGACCAGTTTTTCCTCCACGTCCACCACGCCCGTCGGTCGATCAGCCAGTCACGGTCACTCAGGTCGACGCCAGGATCACGGTCATTGATCAAATGGCCACCACCCAGTTGGACATCTCGCTCTACAATCCAAACAGGCGTCAGGTGGAATCGGAGGTGCTCATTCCGGTCGCACAAGGCTCGGTGTTTCGTGGCTTCACCTTTGAAGGAACGGGGCTGGAGGCTACGGCGAAAATCCTGCCCCGAGCACAGGCCCGCAGGATCTACGAATCCATTGTGGCAAAGACCAAAGACCCCGCGTTGTTGGAGTTCATTGGCACCGACATGCTGCAGTCTAGCGTTTTTCCGGTGCCACCGAATGGCACTCAAAAAGTGCGCGTAACCTTCGAACGCCTCCTGCCAGTCGACGTCAACCGGATCGACTATGTGTTGCCGCGCTCAGAAACGCTTGAGTATCGCATCCCCTGGAACATTGCACTGGACGTAAAATCCACAGAGCCCGTTTCAGCGCTCTACTCACCCAGCCATGAGTTGAACCTGACACGCATCAGCGATCGCCACATTGCCGCAAACATCACCGGAACCACACAGCCCGGAGCTTTTCTATTCTCAATCATGCGGCAGAAAGGCGATGACGTCACCGCATCGCTGGTAGCCTACCCGGATCCCAAGACTGGCGGTGGTTACTTCATGGT
>JAGROY010000218.1 GCA_020439995.1 Verrucomicrobiia bacterium | reverse complement strand
GCGTGGAAGTCGCCGGTGAAGTGGAGATTGATGTCCTCCATCGGCACGACTTGCGCATAACCACCACCAGCGGCACCGCCTTTCATGCCGAAGCACGGGCCGAGGCTGGGCTCGCGGAGACAGATGAGCGCTTTTTTCCCAATGCGGTTCAGTCCATCTCCGATGCCGACGGTCGTCGTCGTCTTGCCTTCGCCAGCGGGGGTGGGCGTGATGGCCGTAACCAGAATCAATTTTCCATCCGGTCTGTCTGCGAGCGAGCGGATGTAGCCAAAATCGATCTTCCCCTTGGTTCGCCCGTACGGATGCAGGGCTTCGTCTGGAATGCCAATTTTTCCCCCGATGCTGACGATCGGCTGCATGCTGGCTTCACGTGCGATTTCAATGTCGCTCTTGCATTCGCTCATGGCTTTCTTCTGCATCAAATTTTTCTGAAGATCAACCGCTTACTGAGTCGGGACAAAATGAGCTGTTGCCCGGAAGATCGTTGTCTGCTCTGAGTAGAAAGTCACATCGTCCACCTTCTTTTGTCGTCCACCTTCCATATGATCCGTCGCGTGATTCAAGAGCGATGGCTACTCGTTACCGTGCTGTTTCTGGCTGGTGGGTGGTGGATTGCCGGTGAACTTGTGGATGCGAAGAAGCCGTGGGTAGTCCAGGAGATGGTGGATGCCCGGGAGGCTGCAGGAAAAAGTCAGCCAACGCGGACGTATCGCGAAATCTGGGTTTGGTATGGTGCTGCCGGGAGTGCGCTCTTGCTGGTGGCACTGGGCATCACCGCACGCTGGTGGGCGCGCCCGGCGAAGATTGAGCTGGGCGATGCACCCGCTTTTGGTAGAGGTCTGGCGGTCCGCAAATTCGGATGGATCCTCCTGGCGGTTGTCGTCGTTGGGGCGGTGCCGCGCCTGGCGAGGATGAACCTTTCCTTCTGGGGAGACGAAGACTGGGCGCTGACGGCGCACGCCTGGGGCACGTTTTCGGAACACGAGGACGGCAGTCTGGAATTTGAGAGACATCCGTGGCAGACCGCAATCTTCTACAATGCACGGGCGAACAATCATGTGTTCCAGACGATTCTTTCAAAATTCTGCTTCGAGACCTGGAACCATCTGCGCGGTTGTGGTGAGGAGCACATTGAGGAATGGGCAACACGTCTGCCGTCGCTGATCGCAGGCCTGGTTGGGATTGCCGCCATCGGACTGTGGCTGCGGGATCTTGGGCATCCACTGGCAGGAATCATCGCGGCAGCCACTGTAGCAGTGCATCCGAATCACCTGCGCTACAGCGCGGAGGCCAGAGGCTACGGCATGGCGATGACATTCCTGACATTGTCCTCATGGATGCTCTGCAAGGCCCTGGGAAAGGACTCCCGCTGGTGTCACTGGATCCTTTTCGCACTGTTCCAGGCGATGGCGCTGTATTCGTTCACTGCGTCCATTTATGTGCTGATGCTGCTCAATGCGGGAGTCGTCGTGCTGCTGGTGCGACGTCTGAGGGCGGATCGATCCTGTGGGGCGCTCGAATCCCTGAAGCGCTGGTTCGTGGTGAATGCTGTCTCTGGAGCTATCTACGCCACCCTGGCGATTCCGATCGTTATCCAGACCATGCACTACCTTGAGTCATCGAAGACCTTTGCCTGGGAGATGACGGCTGAGCACTACCAGATGCTTTGGGCGCGGGTATTCGTTGGCTTCGACTACGGCATGTCGCATCCGGACAATCCGCTGGATGTGGGGCTGGCCGTGACTCCTGGCGGTGTGCTCATGCTTGTTGTGTTCACGGCGCTGTTTCTCTTTTCGATAAGAGCGACGGTTCGCATCGCGGGATGGAACGCGCTGCTGCTGCTGGCACCCGTCGCCGCCGGACTGGTGGCCATTGGCCATGGTGTGGTGAAAGGGCACGCGGTCTTTCCCCAGTATCTTCTGCCTTCCTTTCCTGCTGCCGTCGCCGTGTTTTCTTTGTTGCTGGCAGGGAGCGGCGAGCGGCTGTCCCGCCTGGTCAGTAAGAATACAGGTGGCCGAGCATGGCTGATTGCTCCCACAGTGGCAGTGTTAGGAATCTACGTCGTGATTTTTTGGAAAGGGCTCAGTGTTCAGATCTCTCATCCAACGGAAAACCTGCGAGCGGCGGCAGAAGTCACACGCTGGCAACACGAGAGTGAGCGGTATGCGGACGATTCCAAAGCGATCGTCGTCAGCCTCTGGCGATCGTGGGAAATTTATGATCCTCGTCTGCGGTTTCGCGTTCGCACTGCCGATGAGCTGGAGGCCGTCATAGCCGAAGCCAAATCCGAAGGCAAGGAACTCTATGTAGTCGTCGGGCACAAGGGGCTCGCCCAGGAATTGAACGCGGACATACTGGCAATGCTCGACGACTCCGGGCAGTTCGAAGAGCTAGAGACTCTCTGGGCGCCTGAGTACTTTTTGACTTTATTTCCCTACAGGATGAAGTAGGCGCAGGGGCGAAGCACGTAGCGAATTTGGTTCCGCAGCAGGCCGTGTAAGCGCCAGCCAGCAGACCTCGCGACCGACGTAACAAGGCCATACCATCTTGGGTTGGGCTAGGTAGCGTTTCTTACTGGGACGACAAGAACACCTGTTGCTGCGCTATCACCAAGACGAGTGGTGCGATGCTCTGGGGGAGGGCCGATTACTTCGGTGACTCCCGCCATGGCGTCGCGCGAGGCAAGTTTGATCTCGCAGCCGGGCAGTAAGCCGTTCTCTCTCAGCCAGTCGAGAAAATTGGGGTCAGAATCCTGCACGCGCACAATACGATAGGTGGGGCCGACATTAGCTTCTGCCAGCGAGTGGGTGTCCTCTTGCTCCAGGTTGCCAGAGGCATCCGGTATTGGATCGCCGTGGGGATCATGCGATGGATGCCCCAGGATATCGTCCATGCGTTGCAACAACCGATCTGACACGACGTGCTCAAGCACCTCTGCCTCTTCATGCACTTCTGACCAGTCGAACCGCATGATTTCAACAAGAAATGACTCGATCAATCGGTGTCTCCGGACAACGAGCAGCGCCTGCTGGCGCCCTTCGGGCAACAACGTCACGCTCTTGCGCGGCACGTAATCGATGAGGTTCTGGTCGCTCAGGTGCCGCATCATCGATGAAACCGTACCTGGGGTGACGCCGAGTTCCGCAGCAATCCCGCCAACCGTCGCTATCCCATCGGCATCCTGGGTAAGCCGCAGGATGGATTTTAGGTAATCTTCTACGGTGCTGGTGGGCATGATGGGGACGGAAGAATCGTTCGCGGCAGATGCCCTGAACACGCTTAGCATGCGGGCATTCTGATCAGAACTCAACTCATTTCTTGAGCGATGCGAATTATCATCTTGATTAGTCAAGATATCGTGATTGAGTATTGAACATGAACATGATTGAATTGGTCGGATCCCGACGTTTTGGTCGCACACGGATGATGAGTGCGGCAATCGCTGCAGTTTTCGCGACGACGGCGCTGGGTGTGTTGTTGAGCGGATGCCAGAAACCTATCGAGAACCATGCGTCCGCAGGACCGTACAACGTAGTGGCAACGGTCGGAATGATTGCGGACATCGTGCGCAACGTGGCTGGAGAGCGAGCGAATGTGTCCGGTATGATTGGTGAAGGTGTAGATCCGCATCTCTACAAGCCCAACACTTCAGATGTGAAGGCTTTGCAGGCTGCCGATGTTGTCTTCTACAATGGATTGATGCTGGAAGGAAAAATGGCCGACGTTCTGGTTCGCGTAGCCCGGACTGGCAAGCCTGTGCATGCAGTGACCGACGCAATTGTCGACCAGGGCAACTACGTCCTGACCAACAAAGATGAGCATTACGACCCTCACGTGTGGATGGATGTGCAGGGATGGATCCGCGCAACCCAAGTGGTGGCTGATGCGCTGGCCGAATACGACGCGGCACAGGCAGATCACTATCAGCAAAATGCGGAGAGCTACATCGCCAAGCTTGAGAAGCTCGACGCCTACGCAAAGGAAACCGTGAATTCTATCCCGGAGTCGAAACGCGTACTGGTAACCGCGCACGACGCTTTCAACTACACGGCGCGTGCCTATGGCCTTAGCGTAAAAGCGATCCAGGGCCTCAGTACTGAGTCGGAGGCTGGAGTGAAGGACATCGAGAATCTGGTAGCATTTCTTGTGGAACATGACATTCCGGCCGTGTTCGTGGAAAGTTCCGTGTCCGACAAAAATGTGCGCGCACTTGTCGAAGGGGCAAAGGCACGCGGTCACGAAGTGACTGTTGGCGGCGAGTTGTATTCTGACGCCATGGGAGGATCGGGAACTTACGAAGGTACCTACATTGGGATGATCGACCACAACATGACGACGATAGCCCGCGCGCTGGGTGGCAAGGCTCCAGAGAAAGGCATGAACGGTAAGCTGAGCAACTAGCACCCATTGAGTCTCAACTTTGAATATCGAACCATGAGCCAACTTGTAAAATCGATGGCGCCCTCTGGAGATGCGGCGGGAGAAGACCTCTCCTATCATTCCGACACGGCACCACTGGCAGTGCATGATTTAACCGTAGCCTATCACCGTAAACCGGTACTCTGGGATATCGACCTCGACATTCCCGAAGGCAAACTGGTGGGGATCGTGGGGCCGAATGGTGCGGGAAAGAGCACCTTGATCAAAGCCTGCCTGGACCTGATCCCCAAGACATCAGGGGAAGTCGGAATCTACGGGAAGCCTTATCGACAACAGCGTCATCTCGTCGGCTATGTTCCACAGCGCGAAAGCGTCGATTGGGATTTTCCCGTGAGCGCGCTGGATGTTGTGGCTATGGGAACCTACCGCCAGCTCGGGTGGTTTCGACGCGTCGGCGCAAAGCAGAAGCAGGCGGCGATGGAAGCTTTGAAACAAGTCGGGATCGAGCATCTGGCGCAGCGACAGATCAGCCAGCTTTCCGGTGGGCAGCAGCAACGCATTTTTCTGGCACGGGCACTGGTGCAGAACGCGCAGCTTTACTTTATGGATGAGCCATTTGCAGCGGTTGATGCAGCAACGGAGCAGGCAATCGTAAAGCTGCTGCAATCGCTCAACGGCGAAGGCAAGACCTGCCTGGTCGTGCATCATGATCTGGCCACAGTGACTCAATATTTTGACTGGGTCGTGTTGCTGAACATGAGAGTCGTCGCGGCTGGGCCTGTCGCAGAAGTGTTCACGCAGGAAAACTTGCACAAGACCTATGGTGGTCAGTTGGGTTTGCTCAATGACGCAGCCAAGGCGCTGAGCTATGTTACGAGGTAGGTTCACCGCCGTTCATCGGCACCACGTAAAACTGCTGTGTGCATGTGCACTCATGTTAATGATGGTTTCGTCGGCGATGGCGCAGGAAGCTGCTCGGGATCAGCGGGCGCTCACTCATTCCCAAATTGAATGGCCATCGACTACTGACGTTTGGGAAGTCGCGACTCTACGCAATTACAATACGCGGCTGGTCGTCCTTTCGACGTCACTACTGGGCATCGCGGCGGGACTGGTGGGATCCTTTCTCCTGCTCCGCAAGCGCTCACTGATGGGCGATGCGCTGTCTCACGCGACATTGCCCGGAATCGGCATTGCATTTGCAGTCATGGTAGCCGCTGGCGGTACTGGCAAGTCGTTGCCGGGCCTGCTCATTGGTGCGACGATCTCCGGCGTTCTCGGCCTGCTCGTGATGCTGGCGATTCGCAATACCACGCGGCTCCGCGATGACGTGGCGATGGGGCTGGTGTTGAGCGTGTTTTTCGGTGCAGGCGTCGCCGTGCTTGGCGTTGTCCAGTCAATTCCAGAAGCGAGCGCGGCAGGCCTTGAGCGGTTCATTTATGGCAAGACCGCATCTGTCATAAAAACCGACTTCTACCTCATCAGCGGGGTTGCCGCGATCATTGTGATCTTTTCGGTTGTTCTGAGAAAGGAATTCACGCTGTTGTGTTTCGATGAAGGTTTCGCCTCATCCCAGGGCTGGCCAGTACTGGCGCTCGACGTAGCGCTGCTGGGACTGGTCACTGCGGTGACAGTGATTGGCTTGCAGACCGTGGGGTTGATCCTGATCATCGCGTTTCTAATAACGCCTCCTACCGCTGCCCGCTTCTGGACCCACAGCCTACCAAAAATGATCATACTCTCGGCGCTGTTCGGCGGGATGAGTGGATGGCTGGGAGCGTCGATCAGCGCACTACTCGCACGTATGCCAGCCGGCGCAGTCATTGTTCTCGTCGCTGGAACCGTTTTCTTAGTCAGCATGATCTTCGCGCCAGAGCGCGGTGTACTTCCGCGATGGCTTCGTCACCGAAATCTACGCAGGGAAGTCAATCGCCAGCACCTGCTCAGAGGCGCATACGAGATCCTTGAGCATGAGGCACGCTCGAGTGGTAGCGACGGATCCGTCATCAATCTGCCATTTTCCAGAAGTGCATTGCTATCAAAACGCACGTGGTCGTCGCGCGAGCTTGGGCGCATCTTGAGTACCGAACGTGCAATGGGCCACATCGAACATCTAGACCATGCGATGCTTCGATTGTCCGAAGCTGGGTTTGGTAAAGCTGCTCGCATTACCCGTAACCACCGCCTCTGGGAACTCTATCTCGTCACCCACGCTGATATCGCTCCAAGCCACGTCGACCGGGATGCGGACATGGTGGAACACGTGTTAGAGGCAGACTTAGTGCGCCAACTCGAAGAGGAACTGCGTGCCCGCGACTCCTGGACTCCCGTGCCGGAGAGCCCACATGAAATTCCGTCACCTTCTGCAGGTTAACGCAATGAATTGGACCAGCTTTGATACATGGATCGTGATCGCAGGCTCGCTTTGCGCGCTGGCTTGCGCGCTGCCGGGGTGCTTTCTCGTACTGCGCAAAATGAGCATGATGGGTGACGCAATCAGCCACGCTGTGCTTCCTGGGCTGGCGGTCGCCTTCATGGTTACGGGCTCCCGTACAAGCTCCGCAATGTTCATCGGCGCCGCGATGGGAGGAGTAGTCACTTCAGTTTTTACACAGTGGATCAGCAAGTTTGGCAATGTCGATCGCGGCGCGGCGATGGGTATCGTGTTTACCACGATGTTTGCGCTTGGTCTCATACTTATCGTGCAAGCAGCCGATCATGTTGATCTCGATCCGGGCTGCGTGCTCTATGGTGCTATCGAATTAACACCGCTTGATCTCGTGACAATCGGCGGATATCAGATTCCTCGAACGGTAATCGTAGTTGGCGCGGTTATGTTGCTGAACTTGATAGTGATCGTCGCCTTCTTCAAAGAATTGAAGTTGAGTGCGTTCGATGCTCCCCTGTCCGACACACTGGGATTCTCTTCCCGGTTCCTGCACTACCTTTTGATGACAATGGTCGCGGTCACCACCGTTGCGGCATTTGAAGCCGTCGGCAGTATCATCGTCATCGCCATGCTGATTGTGCCTCCCGCCACTGCGTTGCTGTTGACCCGCCGTCTCGTTCTGGTGATGCTATTGTCTGCCCTCGTTTCCATCCTCGCCGCAACGCTTGGACATGTCGGTGCATTGACGGTGCCGAGGTGGTTTGGATTCGAGACGACGTCCACATCGGGAATGATGGCCACCGCTGCAGGATTCCTGTTCTCGCTGGCATGGCTGTTCAGTCCCTCCGATGGCCTCGTCGCCCGATGGATTGGCCGCCACCGTGACCGTTAGGCCAGAATAGTTCGACAGAGCTGACCTATTCCATTCTGCGTTGGCACAAAAGGTCGACAAAGGCCTCCCAGCCCCCGGCATTGACAAATGCGTGCGTCGCTCTCACTCTGCCTCCCTATGGACAAAGTCAGAATTGGAATTGTCGGCCTGGGTAACATGGGCCGGGCACACCGTCAGAACATTCGCGACGGTAAGGTGAAGCGTATCGAAGTCACTGCGATCTGCGACCGCTCTGACTTCCTGCCGGAGCCAGTCGGTGGCGAGAAGCAATTCAGCGACGTGAGCGAAATGATTGCGTCTGGCGAGATCGATGCGATCCACATTTGCACTCCCCACTACTCGCACACGCCGATTGGTATCGAGGCACTGAAGGCTGGACTGCATGTGCTGGTTGAGAAGCCGTTGTCCGTTCACAAAGCAGACTGCCAGCGACTGATCGACGCCTACACTGACAAGTCGAAGGTGTTTGCCGCGATGTTCAACCAGCGCACGGACCCGCACTACCGGACATTGAAGAATCTGGTGGACTCAGGAGAGATCGGCAAAGTCCGCCGTATCAACTGGACCGTCACTGACTGGTTCCGCACTGAGTACTACTATGCGCTTGGCGGTTGGCGGGCGACTTGGAAAGGCGAGGGTGGCGGCGTGTTGTTGAACCAGTGTCCGCACAATCTCGACCTGTTCCAGTGGATCTTCGGAATGCCGCAGCGAGTCCACGGCTTTTGCAACTTTGGCCGCTATCACCAGATTGAAGTCGAGGATGACGTGACCGCTTACTTTGGGTACGACGATGGCAAGAACGCGACGTTCATTACTTCGACTGGTGAAGCCCCCGGGCAAAATCGTCTGGAAGTGGTCGCCGAACGCGGGCTCATTACTGTCGAAGAAGGCAGTATCCGCTGGAAGCGAAACACCAGAGAGATGTCGGAGTTCAGCAATACCGTGCACGCTGGATTTGCCAAGCCAGACACATGGGACGTGACCATTCCCGTCGAAGGACGCGGCGGTCAGCACGTCGAAATCTTGCAGAACTTTGTCGATGCTGTTCTGGATGGAGTGCCCCTGATCAGTCCCGCAATCGAAGGGATCAACAGCGTCGAATTGGCCAATGCCACGATGCTTTCCGCCTGGGAAGACAAGACGATCCATCTGCCGATGGATGCCGGGCTCTATGAAAACCTGCTCACGGAAAAATCGGAATCCTCAACTTTTGAAAAGAAGAAGATCGAGGTCATGCACGCGTCTACGGATGATTTCTCGAAGTCGTTCTAGCGCTGAAATAGAAGTGCCAACGGACAGATGAATGACCTTTGTGAACCGGTACCGGCCGGTACGGGCGGTGCTTTCGCCCGGTGGTTGTGGCTGGGGACGCTGCTGCTGTGTTTCATTGTCTATGCTCAGCATTTTTACGGTGTCGGGTTCACGAAGACGATTGAAATCGAGTCTGACAGTCTGCGTTCCGACGGGGGTCATGCCTGGAAGTTAAAGCTTCCCACTGAACACCGAGCGTTTGCCGCCCGCCATCACTTGAAGGTGTTCGAGGACGGAAAGGAAATTGGGCCAAACGAGCGCAGTAATAACCGGGTACGGAAGCATGGGAGCGGCCGCTTCCGTATGGACGAAAAGGGCACGCTGCGCATGTCCGCCTCCGATAATTCATCCATCGCGCTGAATTTGCGAAAGTACACGCTCAAGGTGCCCGCCCGCGTGAAGCCACTGCAGCTCGTTGGATCGGTGGTGTTACTGTTAGTAGCGAGCTGGTTGGTTTGGCGGCGCGGTGATGTTCCTTTGAAGAAGTTCATCGCATTGCCTGCGATCGGCTGGGTTGCTGGGCTGGTGCTGATTGCCGCGCTCATCGTGCGCTTCCTGGCGATGGAGGTCTACGCTGGATTTTCGGATGGAGGATTTTCGGTGAACGGGATTCCTTACAGTGATGCCATGGGCTGGCTGGATCAAGCGACTGCCTTGTTCCGTGGGAATGGATTCCACGGCGTGTACGCTGGCCAACGGCCTTTCTATTCAGTCTTTCTGGCAGCAGCGTATCACCTGTTTGGGGAGTCGCTGAGTACAGGACGCGTGATCAATCTGGGGTGTGGCGCGCTGTCCTGTCTGTTCCTGTTTCTATTCATTGCCCGTGCCACGGGCAGACGAGGGATGGCGCTGGCGGCGGTGGTCGCGTTTCTGTTCGCCCATCAGCAGCTGACCGATCTGCAACTGCTGATCACCGAGCCGATGGGCCTGACATTCATCATTGCCGGAGCATACGCCTGGTGGGCTGGGCTGCTGCGGATGAATCCGTGGGCGTTGTTCGCTGCGGGTGCGCTTATTGGTCTGTCGAATCTGACCCGAACCTTCACCATGCTGGGGCTGCCGTTGTTCGCATTCATTACGCTGGGCGGCTGTCTGCTGCAGCTCCTGCCGTGGAAACGAACGATCCTCGTCTGCACCCTGTTCACTCTGGGCGCTACTTGTGTGATGGCACCATGGATGATTCGGCAAAAACTGCGCTTTGACACCTTCTCACTGTCGACGGCGGGCTCCGATTTGCTTTACTCAGCGGCCACTGATTCGCCCGGCTGGAATGCGGATCTCTACGATGAGTTGAAAACTGCAGGCATCGAGCGGGAAGACTCTGGAGCCGTACACGCCTACTACGCAACCCGATACGCCGAGACTGTGAAGCAGGCTCCAGTGCGCTACTTCAAGCGACTGGTTTCCTGGATTTTCGAATATCTGACCACACATGATTTCGGATCTCCGCTGACTCGGCTGGCCCTGCTGATCGCTGGTTCCATCATCGCAATGCGAAGCTGGGCGGGAGGACGCGCGCTGGCGGGAACCTGCGGCTTCATCGCTGCGGTCCTCTTGGCGTCAGTGATAGGGAAGATTCCCCCTGGCCTGGTTCTTGCGTTTTCTTCTACAGCCGCGTTCGTGCTTGGGGGGCGCGCCGTGCGGTGGGGCATTGTCGTGCTTCTGGCAACGCTTCTGAGTGGCGCATTCATGAGTGCGATGATCGGCAATTTCGGAATGAACCGGATGACTCCGCTGACTTCCTGGGTGTTCACCGCCATTCTTTTCATCTCATTCGAAGCTGTGGCAATCAGGTTTGCCGATCGTCCGACCACCGGAAAAGATGACGAGGAACCAGAGAAATTTGCATGGCATGGCCTGGCTTCTATTACCGTATGCGGGATGCTTGCGATCTCGCTTTTGGCAGCTGCAACAGTTGCGGCAACTGGATTTTCGCACATTGATGAACAGCACTCAGAGCTCGCGTTGGACGAACCGCAGCGTGCGAGTGTTCGTGACTGGGTGCGGGAGCAGCTGCCAGGTGCGCAGAAGGCTGACGATGACGTGTTCTTCATCTCGGTGGTACGAATGGAACCCTTCATCGGCCTGGTGCAAGCCAAAGAGGATACTTCGCACTGGGCGCGACCATTCTTGCCCCGCGAGTATGCGCGCACAGTAGCCTTTGTCCGGGTGCTGCCCGGCGAAATGGCCGGGGGCTCACTCATGGGGGTGCAGCTACGGTGCCGACCGGAGGAACTGAAATCCGGCAAGCGCTATGTGCTCGTTGGGGTTACGAGCATCGATGAAGATGCCCCTCTTGGGCATGACAGAACAATGGTCGAGGGTTTTGCCTTGATTCCGTTTTCAGGAGAAGGGGCGCAGATGGAGTTCGATTTTAAAAATGCCCAGACCTTCCCCGTGACCCCGGAGGCTGCTGCCATTATGTCGGGAACGGAGTAGAAACCTGTTCTGCACCCAGCCGAACAAGTCACCTCCAATGGTGCACGGGGAAGGTGGTAGACTTGGAATCAGCGACAGCGGGAATACGAACGATAGTAAACCGGCGCAGGGCGGTAGCAGACCCGTGGCTGGTAATACTGCACGCGGTAGGCTGGACGGCATACCTGGCGATAGCGAACGGCAGGTGTGCGGTAGACCGGACGATGGTAAACAGGAGTGCGATAGACGGGGGCGTGCCTGACCGGTTGGCAGTAGGCCACTCGCGAGCTGCGGTAGCGGTTTCCGGCTTCAGCGTCCGTGGTGGTGGCCAGGAAAAACAGGCTGCCCGAGAGGGCCATGAGTGCGGCAAGGAACATTTTCATGGTTTTGAGAGCTTCTAAGCAATGGGTTCGGGTTCTTCATGAGAGCAGAATCGCTCGGCGAAACATTCGACGGAACTCCTTCCGAAGTTATTCAACTTCCCGGCATTTTTCTCACGTTTTCTCTTCAGCGACTATTCCTCAATCGTCTGGCCGCCTTTTTCCCAATCCGCCAGAAATGCCGCCAACCCTTTGTCGGTCAAGGGATGCGAGACGAGCGTGGGGAGCACTTCAGGCGGCAGCGTAACGATGTCCGCACCAATGAGGGCCACCTGCTTCACGTGATTCGGCGTGCGCACGGAGGCGCAGAGGATCTCAGTTTCGAGGGCATCGTAATTGTCAAAAATCGCACGGATTTCCGCGATGAGATCGAGTCCGTCAATATTGAGATCGTCGAGCCGCCCGACAAAGGGGGAGACAAAGGTGGCACCGGCCTTTGCCGCCATCAGCGCCTGATTCGCTGAAAAACAAAGGGTAACGTTGACCATGAAGCCCTCAGTAGTGAGCACATTGCACGCTTTGAGGCCTTCCCAAGTCAGGGGCACTTTCACTGCCACGTTCGGTGCGACGGAGCCCAGGATCCGACCTTCGCGCACCATTTCTTCGGTCGATGTCGCAGCCACTTCTGCACTGACAGGGCCATCCACCACGGAGCAGATCTCGGCGATCAATTCTTTAATCGGTCGGCCGGAGCAAGCCACAAAACTTGGATTCGTGGTGACACCATCGATCAGGCCATTACCAGCGATTTCGCGGATCGCGTCCACGTCTGCCGAATCAACAAAGAACTTCATAGTGCCGACGGTGCCCGACCGGTCAGCGATGCGCAAGAGGAAGTGGTTCTCTCGTTTTTAGGAAATAACCATAATTAATTGTATTTTTTGATAAAAAATCGCACTATTGATACGAAATTCATTTGCGAAATTCAGATTTGAAAGGCATGCTTGAGATAATTATCGCATTGAGTATAATTTATTAATTTTTCAAGATTGTGCTGACTCACCGAATATTTGGACTTTTTAGACTTCACGTGATTCTCCAGGCATTGTTTGCGGGAATCGCTTTCTGGCTGTGGGCGGCGGTGTTGCAGCGGGTTGCCTATCCTGCGGGGTTTTTGGTGGAGCCATACGTGCGCTATGGATTGGTGGCAGTTCTCTGCCTCATTGCTGAAGCCTTCACTCGGGGGCAGGGCAGACAGGGGCTGCTCGACGTGGACCGCGCCACCTTGCTGGCAATTTCGGTGAAGCAGGTCACTTTCGTCGCCTTTGGACTGCTGGCCTATGTGGTGTTCTGGAAGGAGCAGACGATCTCGCGAACATTCCTTGGCACGTTTCTAATGGTGTTGTTCTTGATGCTGGTGGTGACCAACAGTTACCTGCCACACTTCCTGGCGCGGCACAGTTTCTGGCGCCACCGTCAGCTGCTGGTTCCTACATTGGTCGCCGGTTCCGCAGAGCAGATGGATCAGTTCTCCCATTGGGTAATGAAAGGGCGAGCGCTGGGGATGCGCATCGTGGGCCTGGTTTCTGACGATACCAACGCTCAGCTTTCCACTCGTGTGCCATGGCGCAGGCTCGGCAGTCTTGACGATATCGAGCGAGTCATGGCCACCAACGCCATCAAGCAGCTGATCGTGCTGGGGCTGCCTGACGAAATGAAACGCATCCGTGAACTGGTGAACACCTGCGAGCGCCGCGGCATTCGTTTTCTCCTGCTCAATGATCTGGGTGAGCAACTCGGGCGCCGTATCTCCACCCGAGTGGTCAACGGCATGAACCTGATGCTTGTTTACGAAGAGCCGCTGGAAGATCCGCTCAACCGCGTGTTTAAGCGCATCGTTGACATCGTGCTGTCATCAGCCATCCTCGCCACGGTACTGCCAGTTGCCGCGTTCATCGTCTGGATGATTCACCGCCTGCAATCGCCAGGCCCACTGTTCTACACTCAGGAGCGCAGCGGATTGCAGGGAAATCCGTTCAAGATCTGGAAGTTCCGCTCGCTGCACGCCGCTCCTCACGACGAATCAAAGCAGGTTAGCAAAGAAGACCCGCGGGTGTTCCCTGGCGGCAAGTGGATGCGCAAGTTTTGCATCGACGAGCTGCCCCAGTTCTGGAACGTGCTTATGGGCGATATGAGCCTCGTGGGGCCGCGTCCTCACTTGCTGGCGCACGATGACATCTTTGCCCGCGTGATGGGGAACTACAAAATTCGCACCTTTGTGAAACCTGGCATCACCGGTCTGGCGCAAGTCAGTGGCTTCCGCGGCGAAACCCAGCAGGATGGGCAAATCATCGACCGCGTGCGCTGCGATATCTCTTATCTGGAGAACTGGAGCCTGGCCATGGATCTGCGCATCCTCTTCTTGACTGCCTTCCAAGTCGTCTTCCCGCCAAAGAGCGCGTATTGATTTGGAGCTAAATCTCTTTGTCAGGAATCGCTGCCTCAGCCGCAGCGTCCGCAGCCTGGCGCGCGTGATAAAGTTCCAGCAATTCTTCGTGAAGGAGCTTCTTGTCAGTTGAAAAATAATGCCTCGCCTCCATCCCGGCGAACAGGCAAAGTACCAGCAGGAGTGGCAGCATCAGCAGGGCAAAACATCCGCCCGCTCCTGCGCCATCGTCTGCGTGGGCGACCTTCTTTTGATGCCTCTTTGCCGGCTTCGCAGCTCCCTGCTCGCGCTTTTCCTGTGGTGAAAACGAAGGAGGTGCGGAAATCTTTCCATGAGAAGGTGGCGGTGGCGCTGAACTCACAGCCGGGCGGTTGCTGCCACCTTTGCCTGTGCTGATCTCCGACGAATAGACTGCCCGGGTGTCACCGAACAGTACCACATCTCCGTCGAGCAGATCCAGCGCCTGGATCTTTTTGTCATTCACATGCGTATGATTGGTCGATCCCAGATCGGTGACCGAAAAATCGCCGTTGGCGGTACGTTTCAAAATCGCATGATTCCCCGAGCTGCTGCCGTCAGGGAGGACGATATCATTGTCCGGCCCCCTGCCGATTGAGACGAGCGCCTTGCTCAGCTCAAAACTGGACTGCTCGCCGCCGGGATGGTGAATGGTGATTTTTGGCATACTCAGCCGGGAGCGTGCCCTGATTCATCCCCGGATGCAAGCAAAGGTAAAGGGGGAGCAGATGGTTTGGTGTAGATGCGGACCTGACTGCCGGTTGAATGCCTTGTAATTCGGACATCGCCGCTGATAATTGGGCCATGTTTCGAGCCAACCTTACGATTTTTCCCGGCAAGTGCATTCGCCCAATCTGCGTCTGCATTTTTCTGTTGGCAGCAGTCGCCCGTTCCCTTTGCCAGGAGGACGCAGCGCAGGATTCGGAGACAACGGAAGCTGCTGCACCATTGAAGGAAGATGACGACGGCTACGCTCAAATCGAGCTGCTGCTGCGGGCAATGGAAATCGTGCGCGAAAACTACGTCGATGAATCGAAGGTCAGCTACGAGTCGCTGGTGAACAATGCGCTCGCCGGCATGCTCAGCGCGCTCGATCCGCACAGTCAGTTCCTCTACCCGGAACTCTACGAACAGGTGAAGGAAACGCTGGATGAAGGCACTTACGATGGAGTGGGCATCGCTGTTGCGCCGAAGGATGGCGCGCTGTCGATCGTCTCCGTCAGGGAGGACGGCCCGGCAGCCAGGGCCGGCGTGTTGCCCGGTGATCAAATCGTGCAGATCGGCAATCGCCTGGCCAAGGATCTGCCCATCGTCGAGGCTGTCCAGATGTTGCGCGGAAACCCCGGCGAAACCATGAAGCTGATCCTGAAGCGATCCTCCGCTGTTGAACTGCAAAGCGTCGAAATCCTGCGCGAGGTGATCAAGGAGGAAACGGTGAAGGACGTGATGCTCATCGATGCTTCGATGAGCGGCGCGCACAAAATCGGCTACGCGCGGCTGCTGCAGTTCAACGAGCCGAGCGCGGGCGAGCTGCGCGATGCACTCGATCGACTGGAGGACGATGGCATGGAGGCATTTGTGCTCGACCTTCGCAACAACCCGGGCGGACTCATCACCAGCGCCGTCGATGTGTGTGGCGAGTTCGTTCCGCCCGAGACCGAGATTGTCACTACCGAAGGCCGCGTGCGTGCGCACGATCGGCCACCGTATCGCACTGCATCACGCAAACAGCGCGAGCGCACCTATCCCGTAGCCGTGCTCGTCAATCATTCCAGCGCCAGCGGCTCAGAGCTGGTTGCCGGAGCCTTGCAGGATCTCAACCGTGCGGTCATCGTGGGCGAGACCACATTCGGAAAGGGATCGGTGCAGGGCATCATCCCCATGCAGCGGGGCACCGCGCTGCGCTTGACCATTGCAAAGTATTACACGCCTGGAAAGTGGACCATTCACGAGCGCGGAGTAACGCCGGACATCGTTGCCACCTTAACTCCTGAACAGGAAGAGCGGGTGTTTAAATGGTGGGCCGCACCTGATCGTCGCTCCATCGATGGTGTGAACAGTCTCGCTGACCTGGGCGATCGCCAGCTTCAGCGTGCCGTCGATGCCTTGCAGGGAGTGTTAGTGTTGCAGGAGAGGGGAGCGGACAAGAAGTGAGCGAATCTCTTCCGAGAATCCTGGCGCTGGAAACATCGTGTGACGAGACCGCAGTAGCCATCGTCGAAGGATCACGCGTGCTTGCCAGCGAGATTTCATCGCAAGTGCCGCTGCATCGTCCCTATGGTGGCGTAGTGCCGGAGCTGGCCTCGCGGAACCATGTGATCAACGTCGCGCCACTCGTGCGGCAAGCGCTTGCCGCTGCCGACTGCGACATTGCAGACATCGATGCCTTTGCCGCCACCTCCGGGCCTGGGCTGAGCAGCTCCCTGCTCATCGGCAACACTGTTGCCAAGGCTCTGGCCGTCACGATGCAGCGTCCGTATCTCGGCATCAATCACATGGAAGGTCACCTGCTTTCGCCCTTCCTCAGTGCTGCCGTCGATCCCTGTCGATGTGTTGGTCTAATTGTTAGTGGTGGGCACACCATGCTTATTCGCATGGATGACGTAGGGGACTACACCCTCCTGGGCCGAACCCGTGACGATGCTGCAGGGGAAGCCTTCGACAAAGTAGGGAAAATGTTAGGACTCCCCTACCCCGGAGGCCCTGAGATCGACAAGCTGGCCGCATCAGGCGACCCGAAGGTCTACGATTTCCCGCGCAGCATGCTGCACAGCGGCGACTTCGCCTTCAGCTTCAGCGGACTCAAAACATCCGTCCTTTACCAGCTTCCCGAGCTGCGCGAAAAGATGCCCGAGCAGGAATGGCTGCCCGATATTTGCGCCTCCTTCCAGGACGCCGTCATCGATGTACTTGTCGCCAAAGCCCTGAAAGCCCTCGCCGCCACCGGAATGAATTGCCTCGCCGTAAGCGGCGGAGTCGCCTGCAACTCCCGCCTGCGCCAGGTGCTTCAAGCCCGCTGTGATAAAGCCGGTCACCGCCTGCTCCTCCCCTCCGCCTCCCTCACCACCGATAACGCGGCCATGATCGGCTACGTAGCCTCCCTGAAATTCGCCCGCGGCCACCGTTCGGATCTGAGCGAAGACATCAATCCAAATCTAACATTGGCCCAAAGCGGCTAGCAACCACGGAAAGTATTCCTAGCTTCAGCTCGATCTCAAAAAATCACTCCCGGGCCGTCAACCACCATCCAGACTCGGATTGATCACCGCTTTGATCACTTTGAGCTGAGCGACGTCTTCCAGTGCCTGTGCGGCATCCGCCAGTCCGTACGTCTTCGTGATCATCGCCTGCCAGTCGAAATGGTGGCCCCACCGCGACATCAGGGAAAGCCCGCGATAGATGTGGGAAAAATCGCATCCCCAGCAGCCGCGGACATCGAGGTGCTTGCGGTTGATGTGCAGGTGCGGATTCACCTGCGCCGGGCCATTGTCGGTGTACTGGCCTACAACGACGTAGCGCCCCGCATCTCTGGTCATTTCCATTCCCTCAGTGATGGCATCCGGATTGCCGCAGGCCTCGATGGTGACATCGGCACCGCGCCCGCCAGTAAGTTGCCGCACTCGGGAGACGCGTTCTTCAGCGCAGGTGTGTGCGAAGTCGATGACCTCATCTGCTCCGTAGCGGCTGGCGAGTTCCAGGCGCAGGCTTGGCGAGCCAGTGACGATCACCCGTGCCGCGCCAGCCAGTTGGGCAAAAATGACCGAATTCAGCCCGACCGGGCCGCTGCCCTGGATTGCTACCGTGTCCCCGAGTTGGATGCCGGCCCGTTCAATCGCGTGGAATGCGGTCGGCATTCCGCACCCGCCAGCGATATACGTCAGCGGGCTCACATTCTCAGGAAGCCGTAGCAGGCGCACGCCTGGCTTCAGGTAGATGAACTTGCTCCAGCCGCCCAGTAGCCCGTCGTCGGCACCGTAAGTGATTCCATAGACACGCCGGGCCGGACAGCGCGTGGTCGCCTTCGCCACAGCGCAATACCAGCACGTCCCGCAGGTCTCATGCACGTCGAGAAATGCCACTTTGTCCCCCACTTCAAAAGGAATGCCATCCACATCGCGGACGACTCCTCTGGCAATCGCGATTTCGCCCACACTGACGTGGCCCGGAATCAGGGGATACGGCACCCCTTCGAGCTTCCCGTGCAGCAGGTGGCAATCGGTGCCGCACACTTCGCTATAAAGTGTCTTCAATAAAATGCTGCCCGGCTCGATGTCCGGCAGCGGCATCTGGCGAAGTTCCACTGGACCGCCAGGCTGGACGATTTGTGCGGTTGTGCAGGTCTCCATATCGCGATTTTGTGGATATTGATGAGTTAGTCAATCCCTCGCCCACGGTTTCACGGTTTGTTGGCCGTCGTTTCAAACAACAGGGCGGGAGGACAAGCCTCCCGCCCTGTTGGCGGAATTAGACTAGGGATTTCTCCCAGAGTTTATTCCTGCACCATACGGAACCAGGTACCGTTGTCTCCGGAGAAGAACTCGACTTCGCTCAACTGGTAGAACGCGCCGGTGGTCAGACCCGTTTCGAATGTGATGAAGCGTAGCGTAGTGTAGGCCGCAGGTGTATCGAAGTGGATGCCTGCCTGGAAGAGAAGCACTTCATCGCGAGTATCTTCCCACAATCCAGCCGTCGTATCCTCTTGTCGGAAGATAGTGGTGTAGGTGACTCCGTCGTTCGACCCCTGGATTTCCCAGACGCGAGGGTCACGACCGGGAGTGTCATTTCCGGAAGCCACGGTGAAGTGGGTCAGGACGTGAGCCTCAGGGAATGTTGCCTCTGCCCAGAGAGGGAAGGCATCCGTCCCGCAGCACCACTTCGAATTGCCGCCACCGACTTCGTTGTCGAAGATGTTGAACGCTGATTCTCCGCCTCCAAATGCAGCCTCTTCCGAAGCATTGAAGGTGGCGTTGTAGTTTACATCGGCTTCCGGATCGCCGTCATTCTCAGGGTCGGTCAGGTCACCGCCGAGGAGCGCTGCTGTGCCAGTGCCAAGGCTGAACGGCTGCAACGGGATCGTGAGCGAGCTGCTCAGCCCCTGGCTTTCGATGCCAGAAGCAACGGTCGACCAGCCCTGAAGATCGTTTCCGCTCTGGAGGGTGTAGGTCTTGTTTGCCTGCGAGTTCCAAGTCAGGGTGGCTGCGGATTTGTCAGCAGCTACCGAGAAGTGGGTGATCTCGAATTCCTGGTTTGCAGAACGAGAAATCTGACCATTGCCACCTGGCTCAAGCCCACTCAAGTCCCAGTCTCCGGGTGGCAGAGTGATGCTTCCGTATTCGCCAATAATCGTTGCGCCGCCGAACAAGTCGAGCACGGTACCTGCCCCGATTTCACCTCCCGTCGGGAGGATGACGAGGTGGGCACCGTTCAAATCGATGTTCGTGGAATAGGTCTCAGCATTCGGATTCGCGGGGATCAAGCGGTCACTTTTACCCGTCGCTACATCCACTTCAATCTCGTAAGGGATCGCGGGATTGAGAACACCCACGAAGTCTCCACCGGCTGGCGGAGTAAGGGTGCCACGTAAGTGGGTGTCTGGGATGAGCAGAGCAGCTGCGTCGGTTGCCAGATCAATAGCATCGGTCAATTCGACCGGGAAGCCAACGCCCGCACCGATTCCACCACCAGTGGTATCATAGTCCCAGTAAAGGACGCCCGCGTCTCCGCCGCCACCTTCACCGGTGTCGAACTCGATGGCAAGCCATGCACCACCTTCAGCAACTGTGATGTCGCGTCCGGCAATGGGGCTGCCTCCGTTATCGTTGGTGGCAGGCCCGGTCCAGGCATTGTCATCAATGAGGACTTCATTCTGACCGTTGCCGTCATCGGCATCAATCGTGCCGTTGCCGTTGAGGTCAATCGCCAGGTAGGTGTAGTCGTCAACACCGTCGCGAAACTTGTAGGTGCCGGACTCTGGGATGTTGATTTCACCTGTCAGGCGAGTCACATAGTTCTCAAGGTTGCCACCAGCAGCGATGAAAGGCTGGGCTAGAGGATAATCCTGAACGCCAGGGATGACGTCTGGACCACCGTCTCCCGTCCACCATGTTCCAGTGCCGCCGTCGTCGGATCCGAAGAAAATGGCACCAGCCGGAGCAGCCGCGAAGAGGGCGTCGATGCCGGCTTTCGAGCCAGGGTTTGCCCCCAGCCACCACTCCTGAGCCAGGCCGGACTTCGTGATCGGCTCTGCCTTGATTTCATTGCGGATCTCTCCAGGCACGAGTTCATCACCGATGCGAGCGAGACCTGCTACATGGCGACCGATGCCATCAGGAGAAGATAGAATCGACCAGCCGAGCGCGCCATTTTCAGCGAGCACCCATCCAGTAGAAGCGCCGACAGTGTTGTCTTCGCCACTGGATGAATCGCGGATGGCAACCTCAAAAGAGTCACCACCACCGCGCTCATACATGACTGCGGTGATCGTGGTCGTCAGCGGTGCTGCGAGGGTGAAGGTACCCCCGGTCCATGTATGGCCGCGTGGCGCGTCAAAGCGCACCGTGTCGGACCCTGTGTCGAGATCTTCATTGAACTTCGAATCAAACGTAATGTCATCTACAGTAATCCGGCCACCGTCATCGGAGCCAAATGCGATGGACCACGTTCCAGCAGGGATCACCACTTCAGCTTTGGCTTCGACGATCACATCGTCCATGCTCGCGTCATTCACGCCGTTAGGATAGGGATTGTTCACTGCAAACGTCCCGCCGCCACCAGCGATATCGAGTTCGGCCATGTTGACGGTAACATCACTCTGGACGTTAACGTTCGATCCAGCGAGGTCTGCCAGGAAGTCATCTGCCTCGACGGAAGTATTCACCTGCTCAAAGCCACCGGCATCCGTGAGGTCGATGCCGCGCACGGACCAGCCGTTGAGAGCTTCGTCGAGGAAGCGGATTTTTCCATCGCCCCCGGCTGTGAGGCCGGAAGTGTCCCATTGACCACCGGGCAGAGTCAGTTTGCCAAGGCTACCGATGATCTCACCGCCGCTTACCAGAGTGAACACATCGCCCACTTCAAGCTTACCTTCGGTAAGTTTCACGTTGAACTCAGCACCATTGAGATCAATGAATGGAGTCACCACTGGTTCGGAAACCACTGCATAGCGGATGTTGTCCAGATCAGTCTGGACGAAGGCTCCACCGGTGCGCCCCCCAGTGATGATCCGGTATCCGTCGAGGACTCCTGTGGATAAATCAACACCCGCAAGCGGGATGTCAGCTACATTGTGCACGGTGCCTGCGCCGTTTACGTCTTCGATGATCGAAACATTCAGGGCCGCTGATCCGTCACCATTGTCAGTGACGGTTATGATGCCACGGTGGGTGACATTGTTGTTCAACATGAATGGTGCAGGAAAATCTGCAGCCAGTGTCCCGAGCACGTTGACCCGGACGTTATTGCCATTTGGATTTGCAGGGCCGCCATCAAACAAGTCGAAGTGCACAGAGATACCAGAAGGCATCCCAGCTCCTCCAGGAGCACTCTCCCAGTCAGCGCCAGCGACGGTTGGATTCGCCTCGCCTGTTGTGCCGTTCGTCTCAGTTGAGAACAGACCGATGCCAAAACCATCGGCAGCTTCATCACAACAGCCGCCGCCGGCTGCGTTTGCCGCGTCGTCAGTTGAATTCCAGTCGAACTCCAGTATCGCCTGCTGCACGCTTCCTACGGAAACCGCATCCCACGCGACTGAGTTGTTGTTGCTGCCGGTTAAGTGTGTCACGCGAAGGCGACCACCAAGCACTTCCGATGGCGTTCCGCTGACGCTCGCAGTAGTGAACGTCGAATTCACAGCACCGCCGCTAAAGTCGTCGCTTATAATTGTCTGCGGATCCGTGTCGCCTGTAAGCACAAGCTCATCTGAAGTTTTGGCGCTACCGTCGATCTCAAAGTTGTAGGGCAGGCCGTTCACCGAAACGAACACAGCTCCCGCATCCCAGCGGACTCCGCCTGCTCCATCGTCCTCGAAGTTGTAGCGATGGGTAAATGTGAGCGTCAGCGGACCGTCTGCGGGCACGACGATTTCTTTGCTGAGACGGGAGTTGACGACTCCCTCGCCACCGTCGGCGCTCCAGGTGCCTTTGTCGGAATTGTAGACCCAGGGGCCGGCGACGTTGCCGTTGTTCACAACCGAGAAGCCACCGTTGTCTGCGGTAAAGTCCGTGTTCACCACGTCGCCTCCGTTGGAGATCTGAACGGAGTTGATCTCCCAGTTGGGAGCTGGAGTAAGGACGAATCCATCATCCCAGGCACCAAGGAATGTTACTTCGACATGCTCGCCTGCCTGGAACGTGCCGAGGTTCGCCACACTTTCGACGAAGGTACCATCGGCAAATCCGGGCGATGTTCCATTGAACGCGAACAGCCCTTTAAGAACACCATTGCCAACAACAAGTCTTCCATCCCCTCCATCGCCCGTGCCATCATAACCGTTCTGGGTAAAGTCGGTTACGTATTCATCTACCACCCTGCGGGCAAGTTTGCCGGTGTAGTCCGCTGACTTGAGGGTTTTGTAAGATCCACGCAAGTGGGTATCGGGGATGAGCAACGCTGCGGCATTAGCAGCTAGATCGATCGCGTCAGTCAGTTCTACCGGAAAGCCTGCGCCAGCACCGATGCCTCCACCAGTTGTGTCATAGTCCCAGTAAAGGACGCCGGCGTCTCCGCCGCCGCCTTCACCAGTATTCACTTCGATGGCGAGCCATGCACCGCCCTCTGCCACTGTGATGTCGCGAGAGGCAATAGGACTGCCGCCGTTGTCATTGGTAGCCGGTCCGGTCCAAGCATTGTCGTCAATAAGCACTTCACTCTGGCCATTGCCATCGTCAGCGTCAATCGTGCCGTTGCCGTTGAGGTCGATCGCCAGGTAGGTATAGTCGTCCACTCCGTCACGGAATTTGTAGGTGCCCGATTCGGGAATGTTGATCTCACCCGTCAGACGAACGAGATAGTTCTCCAGATTACCACCTGCGGCCACAAAGGGCTGTGCGGGCGGATAGTCCTGAACGCCAGGAATGACTTCTCCGCCGTCGCCTGTCCACCAGGTTCCGGTTCCGCCATTATCGGAACCGAAGAACGTGGCATCCGCAGGGCGTGAATTGAAGACAGCGTCCATCCCAGATTTGGTGCCAGGATTTCCAGCCAGCCACCATTCCTGAGCCAGTCCTGTTCCAGTAATGGTATCATTGTAGACGAGATTCGATAGAGCTCCACTCACTCCCTGAACGTCGACCCGGCCATCGCCGCCGACGTTTTCGGCAGCAGCGAGATTGCTGCTGATGATGCTCCACCCGAAGGTACCGTCTCCTAGCAGCTCCCAGCCATTCGCCGGATCGACCGCATCGTTGGTGCCCGCTGAGGAGTCGCGAACCGCGAGTTCGAAGGATTCACCACCGCCACGCTCGAAGAATCCTGCGCTGACGGTCGTCTGGAGTGGCTCACTAAGAGTGAATGTTCCCCCGGTCCAAGTGTGGCCCCGTGTGCCGTTAAAGATCACCGTCGATTCCGCGCCTGCGGCGGGAGCATCCGCGTTGAAGCGCGCTGAAAAAACGACACCAGGGACGGTAACGCGACCGCCATCGTCCGTTCCGAAAGCAATGGACCAAGTTCCTGCGGGAATCGTGACTTTGGCTGTCGCTCGAATGGTAACGTCGTCTTTGACAGTGGTTCCATCCAGATAGGTGTTGTTCACTCCGAATGTTCCGCCGCCGCCAGCGAAATCAATCACTGACCGCGTGCCGGTGCGATATCCTTCGACTCTGATGTTGGCTGCTGCGATGTCGTCCAGAATACGATCGGCCTCGTTCTGATCATTGATCTCCTCGAAGCCTCCGGCAGACGTCAGGTCCAATTCTCGAATATCCCAGCCGGGAGATTGAGCGTAGGACGAGACGGTGGTAAGTGACGCCAGGAGGGCGGGCGCCAGCAGAATCTGGCCAATGGCCATTTTTCTAGGTCTCATATTTATTGGTTGCGGGTTTGGTTGGCGATCCGCGAGCGGATTCACAAATTAACTAGAAGCTGTGTTGCCAGATTATTAGCGTGCCGAACAGGCAATTCTTACAGAACTGCAACAAAGTTTGCCTCGCGACAGTGCTTTTTAAAAGAGATCGTGGGGAATTGGGCCTCATGTTGTTGGTGGCGTCGGATGTTGTACACATCCTGAATTGGAACTCGGCTGTCTCTGCAATCCGTTAAAAGGGTGGATTTTTGGGGTAGATCCGATAAGCGTGAATTCCTCCCATGAAAAAGAGCGCCGCCATTCACAAAGCCCCGCAGAAGAAGCCCGCTGCTGTCAGTGTTGCCCTGGATCAACCGGGCATTCCCGCGCTCGATTTTGGCTCGGCCTGGGAATACTCCGCAGCTCCGGAAAGCACGTCAGTCACCGTCCAGGATCGCTACGAATTATTCATCGGCGGAAAGTTTGTGAGGCCGAAGTCGGGCAGGTATTTTCAGTCGGTCAATCCAGCAACGGAAAAACCACTGGCACGCATCGCACAGGCGAATGCGGCTGATGTGGACAGTGCTGTGAAAGCGGCGCGAAAGGCATACGATGGCGTGTGGGGGAAGATGTCCGGGCGCGAGCGTGGCAAGTATCTGTTCCGGATCGCACGCATGATTCAGGAGCGGGCACGGGAGCTGGCAATTCTCGAAACCATGGACGGCGGCAAGCCGATCAAGGAAAGCCGTGATGTCGATCTTCCGCTGGTGGCCGCTCACTTTTTCTACTACGCGGGCTGGGCGGATAAATTGAACTACGCCTTTCCGGGAAAATCGGCGCGCTCCATCGGCGTGGCCGGCCAGATCATTCCGTGGAACTTCCCGCTGATGATGGCAGCGTGGAAAATCGCACCGGCACTCGCCTGCGGAAATACCGTGGTGCTCAAGCCGGCGGAGACGACGTCGATCACAGCGATGCACCTGGCGCAGATCTTTCAAGATGCTGGTCTGCCTGACGGTGTGGTGAACATTATCACCGGAGTTGGCAGGACAGGTGCGGCACTCGTCGAACACCCTGACATTGACAAAATCGCCTTCACTGGATCGACGGACGTGGGCAAGAAAATCGCTGCAGCAGTGGCAGGCAGCGGCAAGAGACTGACGCTGGAGCTGGGCGGCAAGGCGGCGAACATTCTGATGGAAGATGCCCCAATCAACCAGGCCGTCGAAGGAATCATCAACGGCATCTTCTTCAATCAAGGGCACGTCTGCTGTGCCGGTTCACGGCTGCTGGTAGAGGAAAGTGTTTACCCGCAGGTGTTGCGTCGACTGCGTGACCGCATGCGCACGTTGCGCGTCGGAGATCCGCTCGACAAGAACACCGACATCGGAGCGATCAATTCGCGCGAGCAATTGAACCGGATCTGTGAACTGGTCGATTCAGGAGTCGAGGAAGGTGCGGAGTTGTTCCAGAGCCCGTGCGCGCTTCCCGGCAGCGGCTACTGGTTCCGTCCCAGCTTCTTCACTGGAGTGACGGCATCGCACCGCATTGCCCGCGAGGAAATCTTCGGCCCCGTGCTGAGCGTGATGACATTTCGCACTCCGGCGGAAGCGATCGAGCGGGCAAATAACACCTGCTACGGCCTGAGTGCCGGGATCTGGACGGACAAGGGAAGCAAGATATTCAAAATGGCATCGCAATTGAAGGCAGGCGTCATCTGGGCGAACACTTACAATAAGTTCGATCCGACAAGCCCCTTCGGCGGCTACAAGGAAAGCGGGTTCGGCCGCGAGGGAGGATTGCACGGATTGCTGCCCTACGTCGTTCTGGAGTGAGCGGGATTCTTATCCGAACATTCTTGTAATTCCAGCAGTTGGAGGCATGGTCGGTTCCTGTGACTAAAGACTCCAATGACAACCCGCAGCCAGATGCGGACAGTTCCCATTTCACTGCCATCGAAGCGAAAATGCGCGACGTCGGACTCAGTGATGCCGCCATCGCCTCATTCCGGGCGAACTACGCCGCCCTCCGCCGCAACGAAACCGGCCTGATCTCTGAAGCGCTGATCGAGCCGGCTGACGACCTGCCGCTGGCAGACACGCTCGAGGCATCGCCAAATGCGCAGTCACACTTATCGAAAACGGTGGTGATCAAATTGAACGGTGGGCTGGGCACTGGCATGGGGCTGGAGAAGGCAAAGTCGCTGCTCAAGGTAAAGGGCGACAACTCGTTCCTCGATTTCATTGCGCAGCAGATTCTCTTCATGCGGGGCAACACTGGCAGCAACCTCCGGTTCCTGTTGATGGACAGCTTCAGCACATCGACCGATACTCTGGAGTATCTCAACGACCGCTATCCTGAGCTGGGTGAAGAGTTGGATTTCCTCCAGAATCGTGTACCGAAGATCGATGCCGCTACATTGCAGCCAGTAGCTGTGCCAGGGAATCCCGATCTGGAATGGTGCCCGCCCGGGCATGGCGACATCTACGCCGCGCTTGCCGGTTCCGGCTGGTTGAAGCGCCTGCTCGATGCGGGCGTGCTCTACGCTTTTGTTTCGAACTCGGACAATCTGGGAGCAACCCTCGACCTCAGCCTTTTGGAATACTTTGCTAAAAGCGCCAAGCCGTTCCTCATGGAAGTGACCCGCCGCACTCCGTCAGATCGCAAGGGCGGTCACTTGGCGCGCTTTCGCGATGGCCGGCAACTCCTGTTACGCGAATCAGCGCAGTGCCCTGACAGTGACACCGATGCCTTTCAAGACATCGATCGACACCGCTATTTTAACACCAACAACATTTGGTTCCGGTTGGATCACCTGCAGCAGGCGCTCGATGCCAATGGCGGATTTCTGCCGCTGCCGATGATCAAGAACAACAAGACCGCCGATCCGCGCGATCCCGATTCACCCGCAGTGTTCCAGTTGGAAACCGCGATGGGCGCTGCCATCCAGTGCTTCGACGGTGCCGGCGCGATTGAGGTGGGCCGTCATCGCTTTGCGCCGGTCAAGACGACGTCAGACTTGCTCGTGCTGCGCTCCGATGCATGTGTGCAAACGCCGGATTTCCGCTTAGAACTCGCGCCCGGTCGCAACGGCGTCCCCCCCACGGTCAATCTCGATGGCAACTACAAGATGCTCGACGGCCTGGAAGCTGCGCTCACCAGAGCGGTGCCATCATTGGTCGAATGTCAGAGTCTCCAGGTCAATGGTCCGGTCGCCTTTGAGCCGGACACGATCTTTCGTGGCGATGTAGTCATCGACAACAACAGCGGCGAACGCAAGTCCGTGCCCGCCGGTTCTTACGAAGACGAAATGCTCGATCTGTAGTTGAAGCAATGAGTGAATCGGAGTGCTCGGGCGTGGCGGAGCACTCCAGATCCTGACACCAAATCATGACTGAACCCACAGATCCCAGTGATTCAAACGAGTCCATGCGATACGGCTTGATCGGGGATGACACGTTGACGACGGCTGACAAACTCGCCAAGTACACCGGCGATGTCGATTGGACTTACATCAAGCCCCACTTCGAATCTGGAGCCCTGCTGTACGTCGATCCCTGTCTCGACCTCACCACCGTCGGTGAAGCCTTCGCCAACGATGAATCGGAAAAGGTGCAGGCTTGGCTCAAATCCGGCGACCTCGTAAAGCCGTCCGAGCCGCACGCTGCCTATTGGGAGGAATCCAATGCACACTTCATGGCCCTCGTCGTGTCCCCATTTGTCCTGATCCAGCCATTGAAAAAGGAGCAGTGACTTTCGTCATCGCCGAGTCCTTTGGAGGCCGCCACAGACTTATTCAAAATATTCAAAACTGTCTGCATCCGCTCTTTCATACTGCCAGACGATGTCGTCCGATTCATGCCGGGGATTGACGTAACCGCTTTCGTCCCGTTGATTTTCTCCCACCGACCACACTGCCGGCCGACCGCCGGATCGCAGGGCGTAAGCCAGCGTTGAGTCTTCGAGCCACGGATCACCTGGACGCTCGCTGAGCATTTCCGGCACCAGCGCTTCTAGTTTCTGCGGATAGTTGCCAATGGTTCGTTGGTAGCGTTCAAGTGCAATAGCCGTGCTCGCCAGGCGCAGCTGCACTTTCAGTTCGAACGCCCGATCAATGAATCCACAAAGTCCCGAGTTCAACTCTGGCAGGTTGCTGGTCGTGTGCTTCAGCTTCCATTGAACATCAAATGTTCTCCGTGCCCAGTTGATAGCGTCGTCCAGAACGCTTTGAGGATTCCGGTCTTGTTCTCGCAATTGCGACGAGAACTCCGCAATCCGAAGCGAGAGCTCGTCATTGTTTATTTCACCATTCTCTTTCGCGAACACGGCATTCTGCCAGGACTCCAAACGCTTTCTTGACTCCCGCCAGCGCAGGCACTGGGGGCGGAAGCGGTCGTAGACAGGGTAGCCGCTATGATCATTCCAAAGATTCCCCAGGTATTTTCGTCCCCTTTCGTTCCACTTCTTAACGGATCGATTATGCTCTTTCCTCACTTCTTCATTGCTCGCAGCTTCGATTTCCATCGAACGGAATTCCCGCAGGGCCCTGAGAAGTGTCGGGCCGGGTGCGATCGCATTCACCTTCGATTGCAGACTTGTGAGTTGGTCTGAGTCCCAGACCTCATCCCTGAGTCCTTCCCAGATCGTGGCCAGCACTGCGTGATACGCTGATGTACTAAGCCAAGGGTGACTTGGCTCACTGCGGATCAAGTCGGCAAGCTTCAGGCACCTGGCGATATCCGCGAGAGCTGCATCACCATTCTTGCAGCGGATGTGGGCGAGAGCACGCGTCCGCAGCGCTCTGTTGATTGACAAGAGCGCATGGACATGGGGCGGGTTGGAATCTTCACTGTCTTCCGGGAGCCTCAACTCCCTTCGACCAAGCATCGCATCGACTTCCTCAAAAAAATCGATTTGAGTGTCGAAACGCGCGAGGATCTCACGAGCGGCGTCGATATCATTGTGGCCAGCAAAGGGAGACTGATCGATCGCCCAAACAGCCCCGGTGAGTGTGGCGGGCCGGGTGCGCTGAATCTCGGTTGTAGCGCGCGCAGCAAGATTCACCTCAAGAGTTGCCAATGTGCTCAGCGAACGGCCGCGCTGGGACGCCGGGAGAGAGTCGAAGTTTTCAGGATCCTGTTGCCAGAGATACGTCAATTCCATCATCATCGGAACTTTGACTGCGTTTTCATCGTCAGGCACGGGTTCGCCGATGGGCTTGGAAAAGCGCTCACCCTGTGCCTCCCATTTCTCGAAGAACGAATTCCACTGGTGTTTCTCATGAAAGTGAATGCCAACAACAGTGCCACTACCCATCATGCATACGATTAGGGCGTGGAGCGTACGCGGTCTTTGCCGCCCCGTTGTTGTCTGCGTCATTTCCTTCATACCTTATTCTCCAGTCAGTAGATTTGGGATCTCATTCCACCGCAGTTGGTAAGGAAAATTGCCGGAGAGCACAACGTTGAATCCAAGGCCCGTAAGTTCACTGTCTGGAGTCATGTCGTCTCACTGATTTTTGCGCAGATCAGCCGGGCGGTCTCCTTCAACGATGTCTGCGACAATATGCAGATGCACAGAGGAGAGTTGTCCAGTGTTCGCGGCGCAACTCCTCCATCACCCAATACCCTCTCCCACGCCAACCGCACCGGCAACGCCGACATGGCGCAGACGTTGTTCTGGAAAGTGCTCGCACACCTGCAAGCGCAAGCGGGGACTGCCGCAACGCTTCAAACGCACCATCTATGCGGTCGATTCGACCACGATCCAACTGGTGGCAAATTGCATGGACTGGGCAAAGCACCGGCGTCGCAAAGCTGCGGCCAGAAAAATCAGGGGTTGAGTTTGAATGTTCATGGCGATTTCTACCCGCGGCGGGCAGTGCGTTGATCTGCGACGACTTCTGCATTCTGTGTTGATAGGCTACATCACGTGCACATCGTTCAGAATCAGCACGAGACCTCCATCGCGTTCGCGGATCGTAAATGTAGCGGTGAGATCGCTGGCCTGCCCATCAATGCCAAGGTCATACCAGACCTCGCCTAGAGATCTGTTTGGTGCATCGTCCCATCTGTCCACATTCTTCCGCTGATGAATGTCGGTTGCTGCCGCTTCAAGTGTGGCTCGTTGCGACGAGTTCTCCTCGCCATACGACTGGATAATCTTCCGAATCAGTTCAGGCGTCCACGCTGGGTCGTGATCGATCAGTCTCATCGCTCCGTCGTAGTCCTCTTGCTCAAGATGTGAAACCCACCGATCAACCTATCGGATCCGTGCGAGACCCGGTAAGTCATCTTCTGTTGCAACGGGCCTTCGGTCGCTAAACTTCGGGAGCCTCGCGTAGACCCAAGGTGAGGATCAAGAGGGAGGGGGGCTAAAGCTCAACAGAACTCCAGCACATCGACGGTTAGTAATAGGAAGATTAACGCCGACGGCGGAAAACCAGTAGGCAAGTGCCCAGCAGGCTCAGAAGCCCTGTGCCTGGTTCGGGCACGACCCCCCAGCTGGTCGGAGCTGGCAGCGACGCCGGAGCCGCATCTGTTCCTGTGTAGACGATTCCCTTGATGCGATCCGGGCCGAGCACGTTTGCGCCAACTGGCGCTGCGTCGACATCATAGTCGGCGTTGTTGAAAGCAGCGGTGTTCGGGTATCCCGCCTCCGCACTCTCGTCTACGCCAGCGAGGTCACCTGCAACACCGCCCAAGCCAAACCGGTTGCCACCAGCTGCATTCACAATGTCGGCGGACATCGTCAGCGTCTCGGCGAAGGTGGTGCCGTCGCTACCCAGAATGGACAGGGCGATGGTGTCGGTGGCCGTGGCGAATGAGCCGGTAAGGCGCATCGAAACGACTTGGCCTGAGAAGCTGGAAATGTCGTAGACTGCGTAGTCATCCACGTCTGGCGTGGAGACATTGAAGTCACCGTTGTCCTGATAGAGAACCAGGTCGTTCCCCTGCAGCACCGCCGCAACGCCCGTGCCATCGCCGCCGCTTTCCATCAGCACCAGGCCAGGGCTGGCAGGAAAAACGGGAAGGGCAACGCCCATGTCAACCGTCCAGTCGGTCTGGTTCTGCAGGAGACTTGGATGATTCTCGCCGCCATTCACCATCGTGACAGCCGCTTGAGCCGGAAGGAGGGAAATGGCGAATGCGAGGGGGAGGAATTTCAAGACTTTCATAACTAACTAGCCGCGGATTTTATTCTATCAGGAACTATGGGTCAATGCTTCTTGGTTGTTTTGGTTGTTTTTACAGTCTTGGATGATTGAGCGGCGGTTCATGCTCCAAAGCGTGGCGATTCATCGCGAAATTCTGATCCTTAAATAGAGGACATTCCCCGGCGCATCGAGAGTTGCGCTTAATTGTTCCGTGCCATCGCCCGCATCCACAGCAGGGGCAAACGCATCGGAGCCGAGAGCAGTCCAACTTTCGAGATCCATGGAGAATTCCACAATTCCCGTGAGGCCCGAGAGGGCTGACCGCCGGCGCAGAGTGAGCGTCCCTGCCGATGTAATGTCGAGGAACCCGTGGACGTCGGCCACAAGGTCTGCGCCAGTGAAGTAGGTGGCCATGTGGGAAAGACCGTCGCCGTCTGGATCTGCCAGCGGATCGGCAAAACCATTGGCCAACATCCAGGAGTCGAAGCCGCTGCCAGATCCCGGTGCGGTGCCAGGCGATCCGCCGTCTGCGCTGGATGCTGACCAACTGGCCGGGTCGGCAGGATCGCCACCCGCGAAAACGAGCGAGCGAGCGCCGCCATCCGCCTCCGCCGGCCAGGCTCCAGAGTCGTCATAGGTAAATCTGAAGATCTCCGCGTCGTCAGATCCTGACAAAACCACCTCTTCTCCGGCGTTGGAAAGATTGCGTGCAAATTCTCCGGCAATCGTGATCGTTGACACGGCCTCACCGTAGACCTGGCGGAAAACGTCAAGGTTCGAAACGATCACAATGCGCTCACCCGGAGTGAGCAGTTGGTTGCCGACAAATGTGTAGTCGATCCCGCTGCTGAAGTGAACTCCTTCCAGTCTGATCGTGGTGTTACTGGTGTTAAGAAGCTCAACGAACTCGGAGTCTGTGCCGCCTGAGGGATTGTAGTGGAGTTCGGAAATCACCAGATTCCCTGGTGCTGCGCTTTGCGCGCCGACGATGAACGTGGCCTCGGTGAGCGGGCTCCATTCGTCGCCATCCAGCACGCGCGCACTGACTCTCACAGCGCCCGGTTGGAGAGCGATCGGCGTTCCGTCATAACGAGTGCCGCCATCTCCCGCAAGCACCGAGCCCGCATCCATCCGCACGGCCAGCAGGAAATCGCTGCCGGTAGCGCTGGAGTTGAGGCCCTGGATAGCGAGCACGTTCTTGCCTTCGATGAGCAGATTTGCGGGAACGGTTAATTCGAAATCCTCGTCGACGACGGCGTCTGCGTCTGCATGAGTCGAAGTCGACACGGAATTCCAGGCGGGCGTGTCAGGTGCATTGGCGCGCGCAACTTCGGTTCCATTGATGTAGGCGATGAAGCCGTCCTCATACTTCGCCTGCAGGGTGATCAACGCGTACTTTTCCGGGTTGGAAAGGTTGAACGGGATCCGCACGTAGGCGCTGGATCCCTTGGTCCACATTGAGTCGATAAGGTCGACGCCGAAGTGCTCCTGGAAATCTCCTCCGCGGTCGAAGCCAACGCCGCCGGTACCCTGCATCCATGAGGCATCATCAAAGTCCACCGCTCTCCAGTTGGGCCCTGCTTCCTCTAAGGCAGCACTGTCCGGAATCCACACCGTGAGCGGCGAATCCGCTGCGATCACTTCTTCGATGACGATCTCCGGGGCACTGCCACGGGGATCGCTTCCATTCAAAGTGTAGATCACCGCTCCCGCATTTCCGGGCACGGAAAACGCCAGCGTCGCTCCAGCGCTCACGTTGCCACCATGCTGCGGCGCATCATTGATCAGTAGCGTCGGTGCCACGGTGTCTGGGTAGAGATTCCGGCGTTTGAATTGATTCAGCACGATCGCTGTTCGCTGAGTGATGTAGGTATTCAAGATGTAATCCTGCACCGGCAGGTAGGGATCGTTTTTCGTGTAGAGCTGGTAATTGCTGGCCGGCCAGGCACCTGGAACAAGATCGCGCTTGTAGTCGCCCCAGCGGGCGGACTCGGCGATGATAATGTCGTCCATCAAGTCCGATCTGCGTTTCCAGGTCGCCCGTGCAAAGTCGGGCGTGAGCGCTCCACCATTGAACATGTGCTTCTGGATGCGGTCAGCGAATCGCAGCCGGTATTCTTCATTGCGCACCAGGCGCGAATGCAGGCCACTTGGTCGATTCGCGCCGGAGACCGTGGTGCGGTCGACATTTAATGCGCCCTCAATGCCGGAAGGATTGGTGATGCGTCCGGTGCCATTGGGGGCAATGGCGAACTCTGAATCCCAGGGAAAGAATATCCACTTTCCATCGTCCGATCGTCTGCGTGCACTACGCCAGTTGTGCCCGTCCCAGTCCCAGTTGCCGACATAGAAGTTGAGTAACATGTAGTCGATCAGGTTATCGACATCCAATATCTGACGAATCTCAGCGTAGCCTTCAGGCGTTGAAATCCGGTTGCTCGTTGCGATGGAATTCACCGCACGCCAGGCCGTGGTGTTTCCATCCACAGCGATGTTCGAATTGATTACGTCATAGTCATCGCGACTGCCACCGAAATACGATGCCATGTATCGGGCATCCGGGCGTTCGTGCATGTGGTAGATGCCCCAGTAGATGCCATTGATGTAAAGGTGCGCCCACCGCCCACGGGTTCCAGGCTGGCCCATTTCCTGGAACAGATCGTTGACCCACTGATCGCGATTGTACTGCGCGACGTCGTTTTGGTAGTAGTGCCGGTGGAACCAGGAGTGGTTGAATGTTGCCCGCAGTTGCAACACATCGAATTCCTCCACAGCGGTGTCACCGAATGGAGCATTCTTGTAAAGTGGATATTGCAGCCTGCTGACTCCGTAGTCTTCCCTGAAGCGCAGGCTGAACGAGTGCTTCGGGATGTCCGTCTGCCGACTGGAGCCGCCCTGGATCCGGATGCCGCAGTTGGCATTGAACCCAGGCTCGGAACCGTCAGCGGTGAAAAATTCTGCAGAGACTGGACGTTCCCAAGCCGTTCCCTCACTGGTGGGACGCTGATAGATTCCCCGGGAGGTGTGGAAGAGATTGTCGATGTCTGTCACCAGCGAGAGCGTCGGAATCCTGGTTAATGCCGCCTGGAAATCATCCCTGTAGGCTGGATCGTCGACGACTTCGGCATCCATCTCGTAGTCTGCGCGAACGCCGCCCCAGGTGGTGGGGTATCCGTCCGGATTCTGCGGCTGGCGGAGCACGTCCGCAAGAAACAGGTAAGTCTGGGTATCAATGTTAGTGGGTTCGAACCCTTCTTTGAACGCCTTCGCACGCAGCACCGTTGTCGTGCTCACGTTGATCGCCGTGGCGTAGGTAGTGCCATTCTCCTCCGTGGGCTCTGAGCCGTCGGTGGTGTATCGAATCTGTGCTCCCTCTGTTGCCGTGGCAAGCTCGACAGTGAAGGGTTCGGTGTAGAACCCGCGTTTGACGCTGAACTTGGTATCTTCAACGAAACCCAGAAGCAGACTGCCGCTGTCTTCCGGAGCTCCCGGTGTGGGATTCGTGTAGTAGCCATCGCGAGACCACGAAATATCGGGGCGCTGCTTGGGATAACTTGGATCAAAACCAGACACGATCGTTTCACCGTCGGTGGCGACGAGTGCCAGGAACTCACCATTGGCCGAGAGCGAAAAATTGGTGTGCAGATTGCCTGCGCTGTCCTGATAGTCGCCACTGGCCTGGCCCGAAGCGAAGACGATGATCCTTTGATCAGGAGTGAGCATCGTGCCCACTGGAAATGTCCACTTCGCCAGAACCTCATTATCGTCAGTAAGGTGGTAGCCGCTTAAGTCGATCGCAGTTCCGTCAGGGTTGTGAACCTCAATCCAATCCGTAAAGTTCCCGTCGCCATCTTTCAGGCCGGATAGATTGCTTGCCAGTATTTCAGAAATCTCCGGCGCTGCATGCAACAGGGGCGGAAAGGTGAGTAATATGCCGCACAGGGCAGTCGATATGGGGAACGCGCGCATGGCTGAAACGAACTATGAGGCCGAAGGATGGAGAATCATCAGCAATTGAGGATTAGGACACCATACGATCCAGCAGGCATTTGGAACAACAAATTTCAGTAGTCGAGCGACGAGGGGGGGCGAAGTCTTCAGTCCGTTGTCTGGATAGCGCTGAATTCCCTTCGGGTAAAACGATTGGGCCTTGATTGTGACTGCCCCTTTGATTCTCATAACCATTTTCGTGAGGGGCCGCCAAAATGCATTCGCCCCCCTTGATTTCATACGGAATCCGAGCCGCCCAATTTGCGCAGAAATAGATTTGGCTTGCCGATGTTACCGCCACTCACATAGTGTCCACCCGAAACATTCCCAGTAAACATCTCATGGTCTTCCCCAAATCTTTCCTCTGTTGGCTTCTGGCATTCTCTTTCTTCCCCTCCTTCGTAGCTGCTCAGGATACCATTTTCGAAGGAACAGGCAACTGGAACGACGACAGCCTCTGGGACGCCGGCGTGCCATTTGACAACTCGCTAGCTGCCATCAACGGTGACTGCACCATCACAGAAGATACGGCACCACAGAACAGTCTGAATCCTGGAGGCGTGCTCATCGGCCAGTTTACACAAGGCACCTTGCGGGTTGTGGGTGGCACACTGAGTGGGGCGCATGGCGGGAATAATGGTGTTTTCATTGGGGTGGGCGATGGCGGTATTGGCACGCTGATCATTGAACAAGGTGCCGCTTATCGGTCACAAGGTGGCGGAATGGTGGTTCGCATCGGCGATTTTGATGGTGGAGTCGGCACCGTGATCGTTGGCGGAGAATTGCTAAACTACAAGTTCTTCGAGCTGATCAATGGCACACTGGAGATGCTGCCTACCGGGGTGAACAACAAGTTTAACGAAGCCAATCCAAGTTTTATCGGCGCGGATGGAACATTGTCCTACGTGATTGATGGCCCAAATGTGGGTGCATTGAAAAAGGCAGACGGCACCAACGGCTTGCAAGTGGATATTGATTCAGATGCAACCCTCAAAATAACGCTCGGCGGGACGTTCGCTGTCGGAGATTCCTGGACGCTGATGTCTTACTCCGTGCTCTCTGGCGAGTTTTCGCAGGGCACCGAGTTTACCAATGAACAGGGATATACCTTCACCGTTGACTATGGAACCGGCACGAACAGCAGTATGATTCTAACTTTGATCTCAGATGAGGAGCGCCCGAAGATCGCAAGTTTCACCGCAACACCGGGGGCGGTTTCAGCTGGCAGCCCCGTGACACTGGCGTGGGATGTCGACAAGATCACCACCCTGAACATCAGTGGCGTTGGTGACGTGACGGCAAGGGGCGCGCAGGGCTCCGTGGTCGTGAATCCTGCCGAGACGACGACCTACACGCTGACCGTGGATTTCGACGATGTGATCGTAACACAGAATCTGACCGTGGTGGTGGACGCGCTTCCGGTCATCAACAGCTTTACGGCTACTCCGGCAGTGACGGCACCAGGACAGGAGTCGACGTTATCCTGGGACACATCTGGTGCCGATGAGGTGAGCATCACGCCAGGAATCGGAACCGTCGCCGTTATCGGCAGCACGACTGTGATGCCGACAGAGACGACCACTTACACCATCACCGCAACCAACGGCACCGGAACGATCAGTGATGAATTCACTCTGACCGTCGATGCAATCGAAGCAGCCCTGGTGCGCAGATACGATGCCGCAGAAGAGGGGCAATCCGAGGGCGCGTGGCTGGACACCGTCGGATTCAGTAACTACGACATGAAAAACATGGAGCTGGTGGAGGTGACGGATTCAGAGAACACCAGCTTGAAGAAAGCGTTTCAGATTCTCAGCTCTGACAATGACACTGGCGGTGACAACGGTGATGGATTTGCGTTCACTGACGTCTCCTTCGAGATCTGGTTTCGCACTGCAGATCTGGACAGCGTCCGCCAGATCATCTTTGAAACTGGCGGCGGTGAGAACGGTACGTCGCTCTCAGTCGATGAGGAAGGCATCTACTTCTGGCATAGCACGGAGGGTTCGCGCTCGATCGATATTACAATACCTCTGACGCAAATCAATGTAACCGACGACTTTGTCCATGCCGTCCTTGCTCTGGATTCTGCAAACAGCAGGGCATCACTGTTCGTGCGCGGGGCAGCAGGTGGAAGCGACTCAGCGACCATGGATGGGGCAATCGGCAGCCCGGCCGGGCGATCGTCCACATTCCGCTGGTCAAACTTTTCTTCTGGTGTGGATGGCGCGTTGGGCGGCACCGCAGGAGATCCACCGCTCGAGGTTGACAGTTTCTTTGGCCAGATTGCGTTGATTAAAGTCTACGATCGCCCTCTCTCTGAGGACGAGGCGCTGGACGCATTTTCGCGGATTGCCACCAGCGTTGTTGATGACGATAGCGATGATGACATGCTGCCAGACTTCTGGGAGATCACCTATTTTGACAATCTCGATTCCGGTGCTGACGATGACAATGACGCTGACTCACTCAGTAACGCGGCCGAGCTGGCAGCACGCACAGATCCGACGAAGGCAGACACCGACAGCGATGGCCTGACCGACGGTGAAGAGGTCAATCTGGTTCCGGCGACCGACCCGCTTGTCGCAGACAGCGACGGCGATGGTCGCACAGATGGCGAGGAAGTTAAAGGGAACCCCACCAGTGATCCGAACAAAGTAGATACCGACGGCGACGGGTTCAGTGATTCGTTCGAAGTCGCTCAGGGGTCGAATCCTAACGTGGCCACCGATGTCCCCTCAGATCCACTGGGCGAGCCAACTGTCATCACTCAGATAGTCGAAACCTTGCCCAGCTTCAGCGGATTCGATGGAGGAGCAGATGTGCTGGATGTCACTTTCCGTGCCTTTGTCGATTTCGATGCTAAAACAGATCCTGACATTGAGGTTATTTTTGAGACTGGCGGAGGAACCATTGGTTTTTCCCTCGTTTACGAAGAAGGATCAAAACTGGTACTGCGTGCGGCGGGTGACGGTGGCTTCGCACTGGCCACGGTCGAGTATTCGCTGACTGCTCAGGAGATAGCCGCAGGCGCGCTGGAGTTGACGTGGACCTATGATGTCGACAATGGCACAGGCGACCAGACCATCGCTCTCTTTGTGAATGGTCAGGGCGTCGGGAGTGACTCTGCGTTTCTGGGTGGCGACTGGAGTGGTACCAACGGTGCTGGATTTGGCGTGGCGGGCTCGGGCTTCGCCGGCACGGGCGAGAATTCGGACTTACTTGGAATTGATTTCTTCTCCGGCACGATCGACGAGGCAAGAGGATTGCTGTTTTATTCAGACCGTCTCTTCACAGGATCGACACCACCATCCGGAGAGATCGCCATCATCAACATTACCTATAGCGGCGGTGCGCCCACCATTGAATGGACGTCTGAGCCGGGAGCAACCTATCTCATCGAAGGCACGGCGACTCTGCCCAATTGGGTGGAAATTGATGACGAAGTGGAATCTGAAGGAGCCACCACTCGCTTCACCGACACTGTGGAACTTCCGGAATTCTACTACCGTGTGACCCGACAGTAAGCGGGGGGATGGTAGCGCAATGATGCGGGTCGCCCAAGTAGTTCAGCTTCATGGTGAGGTGCACGAGCCAGTCCGTGATGGCGTTGGATGACGAATGCTTGAGACTCGGGAAAAGTTGATCGCGGATGCGCGGTGGGACTACCCATCTTCGTAAATTTCCCTTTCGCCTACTGGTGACACAGATGCCGCCGCCCGCCCCATCAATTCTCGGCTGAGCGCTCGAGTCTCTTCACATCGATCGGTGGGCGACATTCCAGTTCCGACCTGCGTCTCTGCGATTTTCATCTCCCAGTCGGCGATCTGGCGAATTTTTCGGAAAGTTTCTAATGATCCGTGCGCGCAGGTGTCAGTATCCCTGGCGGGTATTCCGATGTAAGTTGTACCTTGAGCCAAAACCCAACCGACTTGTGAGGAATACCGGAAGTTTAACCATGCTTAAAGGCTCGCACGGCGACGAGAGTGATTCCAAGCCATCTGAACCCCGACTGAGCCTGATCGAGTTGTTCGAGGCTGAGGAGGCCGCTCTCGTGCGCTTTGCGTGCGGGATCGTTCGCCGCCGTAACGTCGCGGAAGAGCTTGTGCAGGAAGGGTTCCTGCGGTTGCACAAGCACTGGGACGATGTCGAGCAACCGAGGCCTTGGATTTACAGGGCGGTGCGCAATTTAGCCCTGTCCCACCTGCGCGACAACAAACGCGAGTTCGAAACCGACGACGGCGTGGCCGATCGCGCAGACGAGAAAGACACGCCAGACCGGGAACTCGGGCGGATGGAGGCGGTCGGCATGGTGCGCCTGCTCATCGATGAGCTGGAGCATCCAGACGGCGAACTCGTTCGCCGCAAATACCTCGAAGGGCAATCCTACAAAGAAATCTCGGAGGCGGTCGGCATGACGGTGAGCAACGTCGGCTACCGCCTTCATCATGCGCTCAAGTCGCTCGCGCTGTCGCTGAGCCGCGCCGGAATCGATGGCGCTGACTGCTGATCCTCCTTTTCAAATTTTTTATTTTCCCCAACTGACCATGAACTCATCCGATAACCCAGGCCAAGGCGACGACGGCATCCAATCGTGGATTGATCCCGATCTGGAGGCGCGCATCGTTGCCTCCGTCGTCGGCGAGGCATCCGACTTCGAAAGGGCGGAGCTGGACCGCATGCTGGAAGCCAATCCCGAGCTGGCTGTATTCAAGCGCCGAATCGAAGCGGTGCACGGGCTCGTGGGAGAAAGCTATGCCCGCAAGCCAGTGAGTGATGATGATCAATGGCGTCTCGCCCCCGAGCGCCGGGGGCGACTGCTGGCAACCTTGGGGCTGAAATCTGCCGACAGTGGAGACGAGGAGGCCGCAGCCGAAGTGACTGTCATCGAGCCAGAGCGAAAGGGAGCAAGTTGGAAAATCTGGGCAGCGTGTGTTCCAGGTGTTGCCGCTGCGCTGGTGGCTGTGTGCGCCGTAGTCGTTTCACTTGTGCAGTCGCGAAGTTCTATCTTGCAGAGCAGGTTCATAGCGACGAAGGAGGCCGCAGCGATCGATTCCGTGATGCCGATGGAGCCGGACACAACGACCTTTGCTACAACGGATGAATGGGCGTATCGACCTGCACCTTCGTCTGGTCTGGCGGAAGCGCCAGCAGCACCGGCCGCTACCGAAGGTTCGGGCCGCTACCGCAAAACACTCAGGCAGCTCGCGGATGCAACAAGCCTCGGTGATACAGAAAGCCTCATCACTCAAACCGAGCGACCAACTCTTCAGGCTAGTGGCCGGACCAGCGAGCTGGGGCGTATGAACATTGATGGTTCGGTCAAGACATCGGATGAGGTCGTTCGCGGCGAGCTTGCGCTGGTTCCCGCACAATCGCAGCCAGCAATGCCCGAGTCGATAGCCGATCAGCCGACTGTAACGACTGGGCCAGCGATCGAGCAGGACGACAAACAAGTTGCAGCAGCAGACGTGTCGCTTGGATTACCGGTGTTGCCAGCGCCAATGGAGCAGACTACGGGTGAAAGTGTGGATGACCTATTGGTGGCCAATGCCGCTGTCGAGTACGAGAGCGTCTCCGATGGATTATCGGACATTGATGCGAAGAATGCGTCGCCAGCTGGAGGAGAAAGCAAGCTCGCAGAGGTGGAGCCAGTGGAGGAATCAGGCGACGTCGATGTGGCCCAAGGTCTTGGGGGAGCACAGTTGGGATCAATGTCAGAGAGGGAATTCGATCAGCCCGGGATCCCCGAATTGCAAGTCGCCCAGAACGATAAGGACGGCGATCACTTAGACCGGTCGGCAGGACAGCAAAGCAGTGATCCAGCGAATACGGGCAAGTTCTTTTTCGCGAGATCAGAGCGGGAACTCGTTGAGCAAAGTACGCTGACCCGTTCGGGCCAGGAGACGAGCGTGGAACTCACGCGCGACTTTGTTGAACCAGGGGAGTATGGGATTAACGAGCCTGGCGACGTCGTCGATTCCCTTGAGCTCGCCGGAAAGCCAGTGGTGCCCAGAGATGCATTCAGCGAACCGTTTTCTACGGCTGGGAAAGTCGAATTGGGTTACGAAGTTCTGGCGCCCGCTAATTCGACGAGAGCAAATGGCACCGAATTGGGAAACGGGCCCGGTCTGGCAGCTGAAAAGCAAGACGGCTATTCAATTGATCTCGCAGCTGCGCCCGAGGTGATCGAGTTTGAAGGGTTCGTGAATGATCGCGAGATGTTGAAGGGGGCTGAACTGCAAGTAGAGGGCGAGAAGTCGGACCTTGCATGGTATACGCCTGAAGTCGAAGGCGTCCAAGAGTTGACGGAAGCTACCACGCAGCCGCAGTCAGGCGAGTATCAACGCTATCCCTTCCGTTCCGCGAGCACATCCCTATCCAGCGTGACTTTCCCGAATGAATCGGAGCCGGCAGTTGCTGCAATCAGTAAGGACGGGCTGAATGGCGGGATGGCTGGTGGTGGTGCCGAATCTCAACGGATGAGCCAGCCGCGAGCCAGTTCTGTCAGTGCAGAGGCGGATGGCGAAGAAGCTCGTTCGTTGAGCAGAGCCTCAGGCTCGCTTTTTGCGGCAGCTGAGCCTCCTGTCTCGGGCATCGTAGCTGAGGCGAAGCTGGGTGAAGTTGTTCAACTTGGGAAGAAGCTGAAGGCTGCCGACCAGGTAATCAACGAGAACGGCCCTGCGGTTGCCTTTGATGACGGGGCAGTCGTTGAGGATTTGGCACGTGCCGATAGTGGATCTGCCGCAGATCTGGATCTGTTTGGCACGACCGTCGACCGTAGTCCTGAACAATTTGGCAACGAAGGGGCGGAAGTGATGCCTTCGGCCGAGCCAGCCCGGGCGGGTGATGGGATTACTCTGCGTGAAAAGAATGCCGGGACAATGAGTTTTGGCGCTGGTTTCAGCGCGATCGATAACCTTGACGGATTGATCGACAACGCCACGACGAACTTTGATTCAGCTGGCCTGGGCGCAGCTCCCGACGGTGCCGCTCTTGGAGAGGAAGTCGCTGGAGAGCCGGTGGATCTTGCGGGAGGACGTATCGCAGAGTCTCTCGTTGCCGATGAGTCTGGGAGCCTGGAGCAGCTGAAAGCCAAACTATCCGCTTTTGGTCGAGGGGGGAGCGTCACGGGTGATTTCGATACTGGCGTTGGCAATGCTCCAGACGGCGCAGCAATCCTTCAGCCAGAGACCGAACCACGATTCGGCGAGCAACAGAGTGTGCTTGAGGAGGCGAGGGGGGAAGTCGGCAAGGATGCTCTTGAGCTCGCAGAAACGAATGCAGCATTCCCATTAAATTCATCGGAAGGAGACGAAGCGAAGAAATGGCAAGAGCGTGACCCAAAAGAAGAACGAAAAGCATTCACGCGATATGTTGAAGCGAAGCGTGCTCATGAGACAGCTAAGCTCCTCCACGACGACATGTTAAGTGCGGTCGCTACCGCTGCTGTGGACGGGCCTGAAGCCCCATCCCAGGAAATGCTAGCTGAACTGGAAGAGCTGGAAGAGCGCGTAGATGTCACCGGAAAGGAGAAGGAGGCGCTGCAACAGGAATTCGACATCGTCGATCTTAGTTCCAATGTGGTCGATTCCGATACGACGGAAACGGGATCAAGGCAGTTTGCTGCAGGTACCGTAATGAGCCGACTGCAGGCCGAGCAGGAAGTGTCTAATTTGGAGAGGGAGCTTGAGACAGTGGTCGATGGAAAGGCAGACATAAAGATAAAGTTGGATAGATTCAAAGAGGCGCTGGAGGCAAATTTCAAATCAAATACAAAGCTCGACCGAGAGATGGTACGACTTCATCTTGCACGTCAAGAGCGGGATAGTGCTCAAACAAATGGAAGTATTCCGGGTACAGTAGTTTCGAACTATGAGGTATTTCGCGAGAATAGTGACCATGCCAAGTCTCAGCCAGAATCTCGCACTAGCGAACAGAGGCTGAGAGAGGCAAGGACGCTTGAATTGGCAGCAAAAGAAGCCATCCTGAATCAAGACTGGCAATCTGCGCTTGAAAAATACGCAACCGTGTTACGGTTACTTCCCGATAGTTCGGCAGATCCTGCGGTGCGTGCGCTTAGAGAGTCGTTGATTCCAGAATACAGGAATACAACGGAAAAAATGTGGAGAGCGGAGGTTGAGAAGAGTGATCGCAATCTACGAGCTTTGGGGGAAGAAATGGTGATGGCTGCATTGGATCCAACCAATCTACCTGCCGATGCCACCGAAGATCGACTGCGAGCTGATGTAGAAAACCTAGCTGCTCAATTGGAAACACTGGAGGCTCTTCGTGGCGATGCCTTAATCGAAAAGGTACTGGAGGTTGCGCCTCAATCAAATCCGTTCTTACAGAACGACATCAGATTGTATCAAGAACGGGTGCCGCAACCTCAGGCGACCCAACAAGTGACCGAAGGAATGGCCGCAACTAGAGAGAGGCTCAACGAATATGCTGCGGACTATCTGAAGCAAACGAGAATACAATTACGCGCTGCCAACGGGAGATTGAAGGCTCTCAAGGAACGCGATAATCTTGACGATGTTGGCGAAATAAGTCCAGAGTTTGCCCCGGTCACCACCACCGAAGAACTCGCGTCCACTAACGCCTTCTCCACCTTCTCCTTGAACGTAAGTGATGTCGCTTTCAAGCTTGCGCAGTCGGCGCTGATGAAAGGGGAGTGGCCGGAGCCGGAGAAGGTGCGGGTGGAGGAATTTGTGAATGCTCTGGACTATGGCGATCCTGCGCCAGCGACGGGGGAGAAGGTGATGTGTCGCACCGAGCAGTGCGCGCATCCTTTCATGCAGCAGCGCAATCTATTGCGGATTGCGATGCGCACGGCAGCGGTTGGGCGCGGGGGTGGTCAGCCATTGCGGTTAACCATCCTGCTGGACAATTCGGGATCGATGCAGCGCGAAGACCGTGAGGCGTCGGTGCGCCGGGCAATGGAGGTGCTGGCAGCGCAGTTGCAGCCGAACGATCAGGTGTCGTTGTTAGGATTTGCGCGCACACCACGCTTGCTGGCCGATCGTGTGAGTGGCAGTGACGGTGCCAAATTGCTCGCCGCAGTGGATGATGCGCCGTCCGAAGGCGGCACGAATCTGGAAGAGGCAATGCGCCTGGCAGCAGAAGTGGCTCAGCGTCAGTTCGACGACGGCGCGGTCAATCGCATCGTGCTGATGACCGATGGGGCAGCAAATCTGGGCAATGCAGATCCGGAAGAACTTGCGACGCGGGTGGTGGAGTTGCGGCAGAAGGGAATCGCGTTTGATGCCTGTGGTGTCGGCGCGAATGGGTTGAATGATGAGGTGCTGGAAGCGCTGACCCGTAAGGGTGACGGACGATACTACTTTCTCGATGCCCCGGAGCAGGCGGACTCCGGGTTTGCTTCGCAGCTGGCAGGCGCACTGCGGCCAGCGGCGAAGAACGTGAAAGTCCAGGTCGTCTTCAACCCCCAGCGGGTCGGCGCTTATCGCCTGATCGGCTATGAGAAACATCGACTGAAAAAAGAAGATTTCCGCAATGACGCAGTAGACGCTGCAGAAATGGCAGCCGAGGAAACGGGAGTCGCCGTCTACCAGATCGAGCCGATGGCCGATGGCTCCGGCGATGTAGGCGAAGTGCGCGTGCGCTTCCAGGATGTCGCTTCCGGGCGGATGGTGGAGCACAGTTGGATCATCCCCTACGAAGAGAATGCGCCAACGATCGAAGTCGCAAAGCCATCGATCCAGCTCGCCGGAGTCGCGGCGATGCTTGGAGAATACCTGCGCGGTGGGCCCGAGGCATCGAATGTGGATCTGGATGCGTTGAGTAGTCTGGCACCGGGGCTGCGCAGTGCCTATGGTGACAATGTGAGAGTGAACCAGCTGATCGGAATGATCCGTGACGCGCAAATGGCAAAGTGATGACTGAAGGAGTGCCCAGGCTCTGGAGTGCTCCGGCTTGACGGAGCTTTTTCTAACCGAAACGCGTGCAGTCACGAAAGAGCGCTGTCGAGCCAGCGCACTCCAGATTTTAAAGAACTTTATACGAATGTTATGAATACAAAACGAACAACGACGAGAATGATGATCGCGATACTGCTATCGCTGTGGGTGGTGGCAATGTCAGGGAGTCTGATCTATGCCCAGAACGATGATGGTTCCACTTCCGAGGCGGACGAAGCCAGTGTTACCGCCACTGTGGGTGGCGAGAGCGGCGGGAAGCTCATCATCGAGGCCACGGGTGTACAACCGAAGACGAAGGCCCTCTACAAAGCCCATGCGGAAACAACTGTGCGTGTGGATGCCAGCTCTGTGCAGCAGGGCATTGCGGTGACGTGTTCCATTCTCCAGGGAAAGCCCGAGGTGCTTCTGTTCACGCTCACCGGTTCCGGAGTCGTGAGCAATGTCACTGGTGAAGCGATTACGGCATGGGCCGAGCGTCGGGAAGGCGACGCTCGATTCCTGGAAGTGCGATTGAAGCCCGGCACCACTGGCGATGTCGCATTCAATGTTGCCACAGAGAACAAGATCGAAGTGCCTGCCGCAGAGACGAACGTTCTCATGCTGGGTGCTGGCGAGGCTGTCGCCTATTCGTCGGCGATCAATGTGCAGAGCGATCTCGCGGTTGAAGTGAAAGCCGTCCGCGCCGATGGGCTTTTCCCGGTTGCTCATGTTGCCAATGCCGATGCAGGCGACGGCAAGTTGCAGTTTCAATCCACTGGCGATGCCACCCTTATCCTGTCGGTGCTGCGCAGTGGAACGATGCGCGCGCCAGTGGAACTGGTCGATGTATCACTCGAAGGCACTGTCGATACAGCATTGAAATCATCGTTGTTCACCTTGAAGGGCAAAGCGATTGTGACTCCTGAGTCAGGTGGTCGCGTGCGAGTGCTCAGCGGTCGCGCGGCTCTCACAGAAGTCCTGAACTTCGAAGGATTCCACATCGCGCTGAACGGTGACGCCTACGAGTTGGCGTTTGCCTCCGCTGGCGAGTTCACCTTTGAAATTCCACTCGCTGCAGCAGTGCTGACATCGAACGAATGGCGGGGCGTTGATTTTCAGGTAGGGGCCGGAACGATCGTGCCGGTTGCCGTTGCTGGTTTGGGTGAGCAGGTAGAATTCGACAAAAAGAGCGCTGTCGTCCCCACCTTGCGTGATGGCAAGTGGCAGGGATTCCTTCCCGCGAATGGCAGCTGCCGCCTGGCGTGGAAGCCACTGGGAGAATCGGACGCCGGAAAATTGTTCTTCAGCACTGAGGGCAGGATCGATGCACGGGTCGAGGCCGGACTGCTGCGGCAGGTGGCCGACATAACATTGACCGTCCTGCAGGGCGAGTTGCCGGAGGTGACGCTTACCGCCGAGGGGCCGGGCGAAATTGTGAGCGTCGAGGGAACGAATGTCACTGGCTGGGAAATTGCCGACGCTGCCGATGGCGCGCGTACGATTTCGATTCGCCTGAGTCGGCCTCTCGAAAAGGCAGGCCGACTCATTGTTCGCAGCCAGACGCCGCTTGGAGAATTCCCCGCACGCGTGGCAGCACTGCGCCTGACGCCCGAGGGATCGGTGCGCCACTCAGGATACGTGCGTCTGTCGAATGGTGGTGCCGTTCGCATCGATCTCGCAGGAGTGCAGGGCATGAGTCAGACTGCGCCAGAGCAGTTTCCGGGTGAAGCCTTGCAGGCCGCGCGGCAGGTGCTCGCCTACCGATTCCCCGGTGCTGCCTATGCATTCGAAGTCCTCGCCGATCAGATTCTGCCCGAGGTCGGCGTGTCGCAGGTAACTGTCTATCAGGTTACCGAAACGGATCGTATCCTCAGCTCACAAATCGAACTCGATATCCGCGAAGCACCATTGCGCGACTGGACACTGCGGATTCCAGATGGCTACTCGGTGGTGGAAGTGACGGGCGCGGAAGTGGCCGACTATGCGCTGGATTCGCTGGTGGAGGCGGGTGCTCGAAACCTGAAAGTCCTGTTCCGCAATGAAGTGTCTGGTCGACAGCTGATCCAGCTTCGGCTTGAGCAGAACACGCCAGCCGCTGCGGGCTTGCAAGTGTTGCCGCCACTGGCATTCCCTGGTGCAAAATCGGTACGTGGGCAGATCGGTGTGGCTCCTGCGCCAGGATTTCGCGCGGTTCCAGATCCGGCAGCCATAACGAATCTCTCGGAGCTTCCTCTAACAAGCTTCCAGAACCGCGTCAATGGCCTGCAACTGGCATACCGCGTGCGCGAGGCTGACTGGACCGCCAGCGTCACCATGGAAGCGCTGGGGCAGAACGTGCAGACGGACGTTTTTCATCTCTATCTGCTCAAGGAAGGAATCGTCTATGGCAGCATCGTCGTCGACTACTTCATCGTTGGATCGCCCGTTTCGCAGTATCGACTCAACGTGCCAACAGACATCGGCAACCTGGCGGTCGACGGCAGTGATGTGCAGGGCTGGCGCAGGGAAGCTGACGAAGTGATCGTCGATCTGCACCAACCGGTGCTCGGGCAGTCGACTGTGCTCGTCACCTTCGAACTTCCGATGAATGCCGACGGTGGCGTGCTACCGCTTGGTGGTGTGCAACCAACCGGTGTGCAGGGCGAACGCGGCTACATTCAGGTCGTCAGTCCATCGCATGTGAAATATGAAGTGACGACTGCGTCCCCCGGATTGCTCAAACTCGATGCGATCGAGCTGCCAGCGGAAACCCGGCTGTTGAGCAGTGCGCCTACCCTTGCTGCATATCAATATTCGGCGCGTCCGTTTACGTTATCGATGAATGTGGCATGGTTCGAGCGCGGAGAAACAGTGGGGCAAATTGTTGAATTTGCCCGGCTCGACAGCCAGATCGCCCGAGATGGCGAAATCATCACTACCGCGCGCTACTTTGTGAAGACCCGCCAGGGACAGACGCTGCGCGTACGCCTGCCCGATGGTGTCCGGCTGTGGGATGCAAAAGTGAACGGCCAGACGGTGAGTGTGCGCATTGAGACCGAGGCGAACACTGCCAATGGAGCCAGTGGCAGCTACCTTTTGATTCCGATTTCCTCAAGTGCGGGCACTGCTGCCGATCCTGGCTCAGCGGTCGAGGTTGCAATCCGCATCGGGCACAAGTCATCGGACAACGAGATGCCAGTGTTGCTGTCGCCGGCAGTGGATGCGCCGGGGTTGATCGCCGAGTGGCATGTCAAAGCGGACGAGGGTCGGCGATTGCTGCCGGATGAATCCGCAGGTCTCAGCATTGGTCGTTCACCTTTACCCAAGTCGGGTTACACCGCGCTGACAGGTCGCCGATTGCTGCCCACGATCGTGCTCATTTCCTTTGGCGTGCTGGTTGCGTTTCTGCTGCAGCGGAATGCCCGGCCAAATGGTGTGCGGCACATTCTCGGTTTTCTAGTGCTCGTGCTGGCGATGGGTGGAGCAGGGTTGTTGGCGTTCGATCAGTTGGATCGTCCAGTCGTTGTTGCTTCTGAGTTTAACGTGTCGTTTACGGCGACGGGTGCGGATCAAGTGCTGACCGTGCCGCTGCACAATGTTCCACTGTGGAAGGCGCTGGTGTCATGGACAGGTGTGGTGGAAGTGATCGCCGGTCTTGTGCTGTTGATGATTGGACTAAAGTCCGGTCGCCGCGCTAGTGCCTGCTGCAATGGTTGGGCTCTGGCCGGGCTACTTGCGGTAAGCGCTGGATTGCTCACGCAACCCGGTGGCGCAGCCTGGTTTCTGGCGTGGATGGGGCTCGTGTTGCTTCTTGTAGTCATCCAGCAGGTGCGCACCTGGCCGAGGCTGCCCAAGGATCCAACGCCTCCGGAGGCTCCCGATGCGCCCAGCGGAACCACTGCCACTGCCGCAATTGTCATCGCGGGCCTGTTAGCTCTTGGTTTTGGTACGACTACCGAGCAGGCCCACGCTGCGGACAGTCGCGGTGCCGATTCGATCGTCCAGCAGTGGGAGATCAACGATGGCCGTCTGACCGCGACTGCCACTATCACGCTGACCGCGCGGGAAGGGGACACGTTCGAGATCCTGCGCTCGCCTGCCACCTTGACCAGCTTCGAAGGCCAGGGGCTGCAGTTGCGCAAGCGCGAAGTGAGTGGTGTCGCGGTGTATCTGTTAGTGCCAGAGAGTGCGGGAACATTCACGGGAATCGCAACCTACGAGCTGCCGGTGGATCTCGCGCAAGGCCTGACTCTGCCGACTGGCGCGGCAGCGGTGCAGTCGGTGGAAGTGAAAGTGGCACAGGCAGGCTGGCGGTTCAGCTCCACTGAGGCCGTTCGCATCGAACCGATCGAAGCTGGGGAGGGGGCAAGTGCTGCACGGCTGGTGCTGCGCCCAGGGCGCTCTGCGGGCATCGCTTTTCAACTGGCAGGTCGTGATATCGATGCCGAGGAAACGCGGTACTTTGCCGAGACGCAGAATGCCTTTATCTGCGGGCCTGGCGTTGTCGATGCGCGCCACCACGTTGTTGTGCGTCCGTCGCAGGGCAAGGTTTCGCGAATGAGTCTGAGTGTGCCCACTGGCTTTACCGTAAGTTCCGTGAATGGCCCCGTAGGGCAGTGGCGGTTCGATCCGGACAGCCGGGCGTTGACGGTCGATATCGAGCCCGCGCAGAGTTCCGCATTTCAGCTGCTCATTGAAAGCCAGATGACCACTGGAACCTTGCCCGTCAATGTGAATCTTCAGGCGCTGACGGTCAATGGCGCGGCCAGTCAGGTGGGGAAACTAGGGCTGGCGTTCACCACTGACGCGCAACCGGAAGCAGTGGTGCCGGGGACATTGTCCCCGGTGAACATCACCGACTTTTCATTGAGCCTCGGCAACGACAAGCGTGGCGCAGGTGATCAGGTGGCGCTGCGCAACGTCTACCGCCACGGTGAAGAGGGCGGTGCGGTGGCGCTGACCGTGGCACCGGTGAACTCGGAAGTGCGGGTGGAAGGGCGTCAGGTTTTGTCGCTGGGGGAGGAACGGCTGGTGCTCGCGATTGATCTGGATGTGGACATTACGCGTGCCGGATTGTTCCGCTTGACGCTGCCGTTGCCAGATGGATTCGACATCGAAGGTGTGAGCGGCAGCGCATTGAGTCACTGGACCGAGGCCACTGAAGATGGCGGACAAAGGGTCGCCACTCTGCATCTCAACGGACGCACACTCGGCCGCCAGACGTTCGCCATTTCGCTGTCAGCGCCATCGCCGGGAGCGCAGGACAACTGGCCGGTTCCTCGCGTTCAAGTGCGCGAGGCCACGCGTCAGGCTGGCCAACTAACAGTGACACCAGAGCGTGGAATTCGCATCCGTCCAGAGAGTCGCCAGAACGCCTCGCAGCTGGACAGTCGTGAGCTTTCCGCCAACCAGCCGGGAACGCTGGCGTTTCGATTGCTGCAGGCAGACTGGCAAGTCGTGCTGGATGTGGAAAAGCTCGACTCCTGGGTCACGGCACGTTCGTTGCAAGAAGTGACATTGCGCGAAGGTGTGACGCAGACGCGACTGGCGATCCGATACGTCATCGAGAATGCTGGGGTCAAAACCGTGCGGCTCACATTGCCCGGTCTGACCGCAGAGGAACAGAATAGCGTGCGTGCCAGTGGGAAGGATGTTAGTGAAATCGTCAAAGTCTCAGGTGTTGCCAATGCGTGGGACGTGCAGTTCCGCCGCAGTGTTCTGGGTGAGACCGATGTGCAGATCGAATACCAGACGGCATCCCAGCACGCTGGCAATGGTACGGAAAGCATCGCGGTGCCGGTGCTCGACGGAGTGCGGCAATCGACTGCCTATGTGGCGGTGCGCGTTTCCGGTCGACTGGATTTGCTGGCCCCGGCATTTCCTGGTGGCTGGCAGGCGGTCGATTGGATCGCAGTGCCAGAAGAGCTGCACACTCCTTCCGATACGAGCGTGCCTGCATTGGTTACGCGCGTTTCGGAGCCTGCTGCTCCGCTAGGACTCAGTGTCCGCCGCCACGCGGTTGCCGACTCGCTGAAGCTGCGTGTGCAGCAGGGGCGAATCACGACGGTGCTGGGAACCAGCGGCAGCGCGGTCACGGAAGCGAAGTTCGACGTAGAAGTCGTTGAGCAAAGCACCCTGGAGATGAAGTTGCCGATCGGTGCGCGATTGTTCAGCGTTTTTGTCAATGACCAGAGCGTCAACACCGTCGTCGAAGGTGACGCCTATCGCTTTCATGTGAAAGCGCGTGAGGACTCGCCGACTGCAAATATCCGGATGACATGGTCGATGGCTCTCGGTGGTGCAGCCGATCAGTGGAAGCTCGTCGGGCCGGAACTTGGTGTGCCAGTGGAGAATATTTCCTGGCGCGTTGTCGTTCCCAAAGGTTTCGAGTTTGATTTCAAGAACGGATCGCTGCAGGAAGTCGAAGGACAGGCCGGTATTCAGGTATTCACCCTTTCCCAGTACGAAGAAGGCCGCCGCAGTCGCAAAGTCGTTCAGGAGAAGGAAGCGATTGACCTGCTGAATCGTGCCAACACCTACCTGAAGAAGGGCGAGCAGGAGAAAGCACGCTCGGTCCTGCAGATGGCATCGGAGTCGAGCGCGCTCGATGATGCATCCAACGAGGATGCGCGGGTGCAACTGCGGGAGCTGCAGAATTCGCAGGCCGTGGTCGGATTGAATACCATCCGGCAGCGCTCCTATCTGAACAACGGCTTCAGCGTCGAAGACTTCGGATTCCAGCGCAACGAGCAGTTTGAGCAATCGGCATCGCAGAACCCGCTCATGCGCGGAACACTGAACTACGATCCCTCTCAGGTGGATCAATTGCTCGCCGGCAACTCCGCCCAGGTCACCAGCGCCCTCAAGCGCATGGCCGATCGCATCGTCAGCCAGCAGGACGCCGCAGAGCCCGCCTCACAAGCTATCCAGTCGCAATTGCCGGAACACGGCCGCATCTACACATTCGCCCGCAGTGTGCAAGTCGCTGGTGGTGATCCATTGGAGCTCAACTTTTCCATCACCCGCACTGAGGAGCCGAATCTCTGGAATGTAGTGGGAATGTTAGTTGGAGTGACATTGCTGTTTGGCTGCGTTCTTGACGCGCGGGTGCGTCGTGCGTAGTTCATTGCTTCAGCTGGTTGATCGCCTCAAACTGGAATTCAAATTGTCGCCTGTCGCCCTCTGAAATGGGGGCAGCGCTATGCGATTGAGCGCTCTGAAACGGGGGGGAATGGCGATCTAGCTCGAGGTTCCAGTTAAACTTGGCAACTTTATTGCATCTTTAGGGTTGAATGTTTCGGTGAGGTCATCTATCGAACAGCCAAGATAGAACCCCCTTCTACGCTTGATTGTGCCTATGTGTGAGAAGATGTTCTATTCATTTGCTTTCGTATTATTGATGTCGTTCACGGCAAGCATGGGCCGTTCGGGTCTGATGGCCTGCCGTACGCCGATCGGGGGTGAAGATCTTACTGATAGCGGATTTGCAGGTGAAAATGCCGTGGGGTGCTGCGTGGCGCTCAACGAGTTGGGGATTGCTGCCTGCGGGGGAGCAGGAAGTTTCACTTCGAGTGAAAACGAAACCTGCGTGATCAAGCAGGCGCCCGATCTGGCGGGCACTATTGGATGGACTTGGGCCCGGAGCCTATCTGATCCCGTTTGTGGACAACAGCTCGACGCTGCTCCATCCGGTAGCGTCCGAATCATGATCTCGTTCTCTTCTAGTTGTTGGCATCAGTCAGATCTCGCCCGTGTTGCAATCCTCATCGCTTAAACCTTTTTTAAAACAATGATAACTAAACAGAAAATTATAGCAGCTTTACTAGCGTGGGGGGTGGTTGGAGTGGTTGCTCATGCCAACGATATGGACCCAGCTACGGAGAACTACACGGCCCTAAAGGCTTCAAGTCCGATTGTGCTGGACGGCGACCTGTCCGAATGGGGCGGTGCCAATGTGATTGATAACCCGCGTTTCGCCATGTTTCCGAAAGGGATTGGTTTTGAAAATGCGACGCCGGAGGAAATCGTTACCCATGATGAATATGGTAGTGGCACCTGGGATGGCCCGGACGATCAATCTTCTGTAACCCGAATGCTCTATGACGATGAAAACTTCTACCTCGGTGTCGTTGTCACGGATGATTACCATGAGCACTCCGCCGGAGGCGGTGGCAGCGCCTGGAACGGCGACGCGATTCAGCTGATGGTCGCCGATGGCGATCGCGCTTCTCAAGTAGCGCTGGTCAATGTGGCTCTGCTTGGCATCGAAGAAGATGAGCCAGCTGGGGAGGACTTCTTCACTGTCCACAACGAGGCCGCTCCAGAAGGCACTGAGGTGTTTATCGTTCGTGACACAGTAGCGAAGACGACCACCTATGAGATCCGCTTGCCGCTCGAAGTTGTCAGTCTAGATGCATTGGAAGAGGGCGTGACACTCGGGATCGGCTTCGCAATCAATGACGGTGATCTTGATTCTCCTGGCCAGAGTGGCTGGGGCGGTTGGGGGGCACATGCCGTCGTCGGAGGCAAGACCCCATCGGAGACCGGCTTGGTCACCCTCGGTGGTGTTGCTCAGGCTGCTGCGCCATTGAACTATCAGGATGCAGTGAGAAAGCTGAACCCCTCTTTCTACTACGAATTGAATGAGACGACTACCGCAAGCGGGGCTGCAGATAGCACAGGGAATGCTGCGGCGCCGGGCGAATACAATGGCGACTATGAAAACGGCCCAATGGTAGGGATTCCGGGGCCGCTTGAAGTTTTTGGAGGCATTGCCGTTCCAGGAGTAGGTGGCGATTCGAATCGCGCACACCTGAGCAACAACGCCGGGCACATTACTCTGGGAGATGGAACTAATTATGGGGCGAACGCGATGACGGTCGCATTGTTCATCAAGGCCGGGCAAGGCGCACAGGGGGGTGACCGGGTGTTCACTAACAATCTCGAAGACCCTACCAAGAGCTTTCAGATAGTGATCGGCAACGGTGGGCTCGTGCTCGCTGTAGACCCAAGCGAAACGGGTGAGTTTGCTGAGAGAACGCTTTATCTGCAAGATAACAGCGGCCAGGACCTTAGCTTCCTTCAGGAGGATTCGGGTTGGTTCCATGTGATCGCATCGACAGAGGGTGCTGACGGGGAAGAGCGGGCCTCAAACTTGAAGATCTGGGTGAATGGTGTGGATCGCACCGAAAACCTGGTAGCGGAAGTTACCGGTTGGGGCACTGATACAGGGATGGCAAAAATTGGCGGCCGCCGGGACGACCCTGCAGATTCGACCACACACTCTGGAGGCCAGGACGAAGTGGCAATCTGGCTCAATCGGGTGCTTACAGACGCCGAGGCGCAAAGCCTCTGGCAGGCGGCAATTACTCCGCCTTCAGGCTTGCCATATTCTGAATCCTTCGACGAGGGCGATGGAGGATTCGTGGAAGAATCCTCAGGAAACTCACCGATTCCGTTTGAATACGATGACGGCAGAGGATCGTGGACGCTGGAAGGGGATGACAGTGGGCCTTCGACTTACACGCTGACAAGTCCGGCAATTCCCGTTGCAGCAACTGCCGGGATTGAGGTGACGTTTGTTCACCGCTACAGCATCGAAGGAGATCTGTGGGATGGTGCGGCACTTCAAGTTTCCGTTAATGGCGGTACATTTTCGACCGTGCCCAATACCTCGTTCACGCAGAACGGCTACACGGGTTCTGGACTCATTGGAAACCATGCCCTGAAGGGTGGTGACGGTTTTAACGGCGACTCTGAGGGCTACAATGACGAGGAGTTTGTTACCAGTATTGCCGAGGTTGGAGGCGTCGCTGCGGGCGGCACCATCCGGATCCGGTTTCTCGGAGCGTTTGATGAGGGCTCGCGCGGACCTGGGATTCCTAACTGGGAAATTGACAGCGTCTCGGTAAAAGCGCTCGACGACCAGGATGGCGACGGTATGCCCGATAGCTACGAAGACGCGAACGGTCTCGACAAGGTCGTCAACGACTCCACGGGCGATCTAGATGGCGACACCGTCTCGAATGTTGACGAGTTCGTTGCCGGCAGTGATCCTCAAAAGAAAGATACCGATGGTGACAGCCTCCAGGACAACGTTGAGACAGGCACTGGCGTTTACGTCAGCGCGGCAGATACAGGAACCAGTCCAATACTTGCTGACACAGACGGTGATGGGCTCGCCGACAATGTCGAGACGAACACGGGAATCTTTGTAAGTGCAGCCGACCCTGGCACCGATCCGAACAAGTTTGACACCGATGGCGATGGCGATGCGGACGGATTCGAAGTAGCGGGAGGGGCGGATCCGACGGATCCAGACAGCACACGATCGGTACTGCAAACTAAGGGCGGGTTCGACGTTGAACAAGTGTGGTCGGCGGGGGCACCACAGATTAATTCCGTCGCTGAAGCCGTGGCACTACTCGACGATCCTGCCGGTGTGGAATCGCTTACCATTGTGAGCGAATTCATCCACTTCGACGATAATGCTGCAGCGCCGATCTATCAAGCACTCTCCAAGCCGTTCCCGATTTTCGACGAAGCCAATGGTGGCGAGGGACGTGCCGATCACGACGATTTTGCGATCCGCGCAAAGGGGCCGATACTGGTAAAGCAAAGTGGCCTCGTGACATTCGTTTGCAACAGTGACGACGGATTCGAACTCTTCATCGACGGTAATTCGATAGGATCTGTAGGTGTCAGGGGGCGCGCGAATACTTTCATGGAGGTTGAACTCACTGCCGGATTCCACGATTTGGAATTTATCTTCTTCGAGCGTGCTGGCGGCGGGGGTGTCAGTGTCTATGTTTACAAAGGGCTTGGGACTGCACCCACGACATTGGTTGAAGAAGAATGGCAGCTTGTGGGAGCGTTCGTAGATCCTTCGGATACCGATGGAGACGGCATGACCAACGCCTATGAAGAGACGAACGGTCTGGATCCGACCGTCGATGATGCGGCGCTGGACCTGGACGGAGACGGGCTAAGCAATAAGCAGGAATACGATCGAGGAACTGCGGCAAACAATAAGGATACTGACGGAGACGGTCTGGAAGACGGAGTCGAAACGGACACCGGAACTTACGTGAGCGCCACGGACACCGGGACCGACCCTCGCTCTGCAGATACCGATGGAGACGGCCTGAGTGATGGTGTGGAATCAGGCACTGGCACTTTCGTCAGCGCCACGGACACCGGCACTGATCCGAACAAGAAAGATACGGACAGTGACGCTATCAATGATGGCCAGGAAGTCGCCGCAGGCTCAGACCCAACCGATCCCAACTCCAAGCCAGAGGGCGGATTGCTCGCTGCCTGGGATTTCGAGGATTCCGCAGACGATTCCGTGGCAGTGGATATTGTCAGTGGCATCGAAGCAGTCAACGATGGTGCGGCGTATGTGAATGACCCAGTGCGCGGTTCGGTGATCGATTTTGAGGGCGCTACTGGAACTCTCCATGTCGATGACGCCTCATTCCTGAATCTGGCCGGTGCTACCAATCAGATGACGTTCGTGTTCTGGCAATTTAACGCGGACACCGTTAGCTCCAGCACGTTCTGGGCGCTTTCGCCGTCATCAAATAATGGCGAACGCGGTGCGCAGGCACACGTTCCATGGGATGCTGCCGGCAATATCTACTTCGACACAGCTGGTTGCTGTGACGGGGGAACTCAGCGTGGCACTTTCGCTGCAAGCATTGACTTTCTCGATGGCGAATGGCACCACTTCGCCTTCGTCAAGGATGGGGAAAACAAGAGGGTCTACATTGATGGAGCACTCGCATACGAGACCGTGAATACCAGTCCACTGCCGGATGACTTCACTGCACTCTGGATCGGCAGCGCGCAGAACAATGCCAGCATCGTGCAGGCAAAGTTGGACGACTTCGGCGTCTATTCCATCGCTCTGACCGAAGAGCAAATCAACGACGTCAAGGAAAATGGCTTGGACGCAGGAGGCGGTGTTCCGTTCCAGATCACTGAGGTGGAGAGGGTGACCGCAAACACTGCCACTGTGAAATGGCAGTCAAAATCCGGAGCCTCCTATTCGATTGATTACAGTTCAGACTTGATTGACTGGACGGAGGGCACAGATGGCTTCGAGGCTGATGGCGACATCTCTACCTTCGAAGATGAGACGTTGACACCAGACATCTTCGATCGCTACTACCGCGTTCGGAAGGAGTAGCAAACTCGCCGTCAGACCGGCACGTGGGGTTTCGTGTCGCGATCAGAAAGGCTGCGTTATGAATTGATAACCTGTCACACAAGGCTGGGAGTGAGAGCTCCCGGCCTTGTTATTTTCTGATCCAGTTTATGCATCGAACTTTTGCCGCAGCGATAGGGCACGAGGCGTCAGTTGAAGGGCCGCCTGCCCTTCGCTTGGTGCGGAGAGCAAGAGAACGTTGGACGGACTGGTATTCCGTCAGCGGAGTTCTAGCTGCTCGGGGTAACCCAGTCCGAGTTGCCTCGCGACAAGGAATGCCTTCCGTTACGATTGGCGGTCGCAATCAAGGGCCTGTTTATCGAGCGCTCGGCGATCGGGGCTGGTTCGCAAATGAAATGTTATTATGCCAATCGGCAGGCCCAGCGCTATGTTCCAGATCAAAACGAAGATCCATCCACCAAACACCAGGACGAACCGGTAGGCATCGTGGGTATCGGAGCTATAAAGCGAGTCCTCCCAAATCATAAACGTGTAACAGAGAACAGAACTGGCGATGACTCCTCCAAACAAGTTCATCACCACGATTCCACTTTTCTTTGGCGATACAAGAGCTACCGGAATCAGGATCAATGGCGTGAGGAGCACCAGCCAACCTAAGATGGTAGAGAACGTGTTGGCTGACATTCGACCTGTGGATTCTACTCAGCCATCGCTTTGACATCCACCGGCTCTTCTGTTGCGGGCAGGGCTCGCCTTACTTCCGGTTCGGGTGGGGTGGCGGGGGTATTTTGCTCGGGGGCTGTGGCAGCTTCCGGCAGGATAAGATTGTAGAGTTCGTCGCGGAAGATCGGATCTTTCTCGTGGAGGAGGTTGTAGAGGTCATGCTGGTAGGCGCGTTCTTCGAGCGTGGGGATGGTGGCGATGAGGGCATCGCGTGCTGTCGGGAGATCGTCGTCGAGCCAGGTTTCGTAGATGTCGAGAGCGGCTTCCTGGCGGCGCGCGGTGTCTTCGATCTGCTGCGACCATTGCAATGCTGCGGCTGGTGAGCTGGTCGCGAGGCTGGAAGTGAACGTTGCCAGCGTGGTGTCCCTGAGTTCTCCGCTCGGCAGTGCGGCGGCCCATTGTCCGGCGACTTCTGGTTGCGAATCCGCCCATTGACTGGCGAGGGCGACGTAGGCTGCCTGGGCTTCGCTGGCATCGGGTGGAACATTTGTTTGCAGCCAGGTGGCGAGTGCGCCGGGATCGTGTTCTGCCCATCCGGCCGCAAGGTTGACGATCGCTCGGCTGCGAACGCCCGGGTCTTCCTGAGCGGCCACCCACTTTGCCGCAGCCTCGGGTTCGGTGCTGGCCCAGGCGTAGGTGAGTGCACCCGTCAGTCGTGAAAGCGTGTCGGCATCAATCTCGGTTTCCTCGCTGTCGCTCAAGTCACTCAGCCATTTTGCTGCATTGTCAGGGTCATTACGACCCCAGGCGGACAACAGCGCGGAGGCTGGAAGCAACTGACCAGCTGCGAGCGATTGCTTTGCCCATTGCGCAGCAGCAGCTGCATCGCTGATGGCCCAGGCCGCGCCGAGTTCCTGCAGGGCCTCGTCGCGAAAGATCCCGTTCGGTAGTGTCGATGCCCAGTCAGCTGCGTCGTTCGGATTTTGCTCGACCCAGACTTCCATCAATTGAGCGAGCCGGTCGTCGCGCAGCTCGGTGGCCTCCGGGAGATTCGCTACCTCTGCGGCGGCGAGTTCCGGCCGTGTGGCGAGGAGTTGTTCAAAAGCATCCGCAGTGAGTGCCGCACGCGGGATGCGGTTATCGTTGCCATTTTTATTGGCGTTGCCGACAGGAACCTCAGACGTGGTATCGATACCGGTAGGGCTCCCGGACGCCAGCACTGGTACGTTTACCTGCGTGGTATCCCGCCTCAGGACAAAATACCCAAGGGCGATCAGCCCGAGGACACCAACGATAGTAATTCCGATCCGGAACGGTTTCATGCTCCGAGCGGTGCTGTCATCATTCCGCTGCCGCTATTGGCTGATGATGTATTTCCGACCGATGGTGTCGGATTCATTGCCTGCGGCGTCGATTGCACGGATGTAAATGCGGCCACGGTTGCGCTTTCTGAACTTCGCGAGAACAACGAAATCGGTACTGGTCGCGTCAGCTTCCGTTAGGATCGCTTTCCGCCACCGGCTTGAGCCTTCGATTCGGTAGAGGACTTCTTTCACGCCAACCTCATCCGTCACTGTACCAGAAACGGTCACCTTGCGGCTCGTCACGGTTGCTCCGGTCTCTGGGGTCGACAGCGTCACTTCTGGAGCAATGGTGTCTGGTGCTACCGGGTCTTGAGCGTGCAGAGTGGGAGAGAGGGCCAGGCAGCCCACCAGCGCAAATAGGGATCTCTTCATGATGGGAATCTTATCACCATAATCACTTGAATCCAGCTCAAAGATACGAGGGTTTTCATTGATATTTGGCATCTCCACAATTCTATCGACATTCTCGCTCACTCTGCGCCATCTTTCCCAATCAATGCGTGTTCTTCTCTCTAAATACTGGTGGATCATCCTGGCCGTGTTTGCCGTTGCATCGGGATTCTTCCTGACGCGCACGGGGGACTTGAAGGTGGACGCCGATGTAGAAGTGCTTTTCGACAACGTCGACCCTAGCCTGGAGAAGTTCATGCAGAATCAGGAAGTCTGGGGTGCGGATGAATACGCGATCTTCTGTGCCACTGCGGATGAATGGTTCACCGCTGAGGGACTGAAACTGGCCCAGGAGATCGAAAGTGATCTCACCAACAAAGTCCGCCACTGTCGGCTGGTGGCATCGATGGGTGAGATCCCGCTGCTGCGGCAGAAAGACAAACCCAGTGTTATTGGCCTGATGGGGGGGCTGCAGACGCCGTTTTCTGAAGGTATCGACATCGAGAGGGCGAAGGCTGAGGTGCTCGACCATGAGATGGCAAAGGACAACTTCATATCGAGCGATGGTCGTAACCTCAGCTTCCTCGTCTTCCTCAATGACAAGAATGCCGACAAGACGGCGGTGGTGGGAGACGCTGAGTTGACCCAGCGCCGCGAGCAGATGGTCGCTGACTTACGAACCGTAAGGGCGGAGTGGGCATCGAAACTTTCTGTGCCCCCACGCATTTCCGGTTTCCCTGTCATTCTCACCAACCTGATCGAACACGTCCGCCATGACCTACGGGTGTTCACGATCGCTTCGGCGGTGCTGTTCTTCCTGGCTCTGCTGCTTGTTTACCGCAGTTTTGCCTACGTGCTGGCCGCGCTGGTTTCGTGTGCGGTGCCGGTGATCTGCGTGGTGGGAGTCATGATTGTCAAAGGAATGACGCTGACGATCATTACCTCGAACCTGCCGCTGCTATTGTTCGTGCTGATGCTGCCGTACTCCATCTACGTGATCGAGCGCTTCCGCGAACGCCGCACCGCTGAATTGAATGGAGAAACGGTGCCTGACAGTCTCGCATCTTCCGTGCGCTCTGTTTTTGTTCCGTGTCTGTTTTCCTGCCTGACTACTATCGCAGGATTCTTCGCGCTGGGGCAGAGTCCCATCCCGCCAGTGGAAACTTTCGGAATGATGATGGCGATTGGAATGGCAGCCGGACTGCTGATCGTTTTGCTTTTTCTGCCGTCCTTTCTGCGCCTGTTTGGTGATCGCATCGCGACTCCTGCGAAATCGAGCGACGCCGCCTGGATGCGTGGGCTCGTGCGGTTGTTCGAGAATGTCTGCATCAGGCATCGTGTCGGAGTGCTGGTTTTGAGTGGAGTGGTCTTTGTGGTGTGTTTGTTAGGAGCGCTGCGCATCACCGTGGAGCAGAAGTTTACCCATTACTTCTGGAAGAGCAGCGAAGCGTATCAGGGGCTGGAATACATTGATCAGCGCCTGGGAGGACTGATGCCACTGGAAGTGGTCATGACAGCGGACGACGCCAGCTTCTGGACGGAAGACAAAGGGCAAGCTGCACTGGAAGCTGTCGAGGAATTCTTCCGTCCGCTGTCGGGGACGGGAAATTTATCCTCCCTGCGCTCTGTGTGCGACGAAGCCCGCAAAGCATTTCCTGAAATGCCGGTGAAGCAGATCATTGCTCTCATTCGCACCGCTTCCCCTGAGTTCTTACAGCAGTACTTGACCAAGGATGGCAAGACCGTGCGCATCACCGCAAGGATGAAAGAAACTGACCCGACGTTGAAACGCCTCGAGTTGCTGGAGCAGCTGGATGCTCACCTTGCTGGCAAGACTGAACTCGACGGGCTGAAGGTCGAAGTGACGGGTGCCTTTGTTCTCTATGCTCAAGTGCTGCGCACACTGGTGGACAGTCAGCGGGATTCCTTTTTGCTCGTGTTAGGGACGATCCTGGTGATGTTGTTTGTATTGTTTCGATCGCCAGTGTTGCCATTCATCGTGATGCTGCCGCAAGTCCTTCCGGCGGTCGCGATTCTTGGCATCATGGGCTGGGCCGGAATTCCGCTCGATCTTGTCACCGTGATGGTTGCCTCCATCGCAATGGGGGTAGGCGTCGATGCTGCGATCCAGTATACCATGCGTTACCGTATTGAACTCGCAGCTGCTGACGGTGACCGCGAAGAGGCTCTGCGGCGGTCCCATCGCACCATCGGCCGGGCAATCTGGATTTCGACGTCGGTAATTGTCGCCGGGTTCTGTGTGCTCGTTCTTTCCGATTTCTTTCCGTCGGTGTGGTTCGGTGTCTTTACTGGCATTGCGATGCTGATGAGTCAGTTCGCTGCGTTGACTACACTGCCATCGCTGTTTCTGGTGACGGGATATCCGCAGAAATGAAGGCAACCCTTCGTCCTGTCAGTCTGTATCCAATCGAATAACCATCGTTCGGGGCAATCAACTCACCTTGATTTTTCGCCCCAGCGCCCATAGGATTATCGAATTCGGTAAACCTTCAGTTAGCAAACCCAGGAATATGAATCGAAAACTGTCCACCGCAGCCGCTCTCGTGCTTACTGCAGGAGCCCTCACGTCTTGCTTCACTTTGCCATTTAATCGCCAGCCTCAAGTGCAGCCCGTTCAGGAGACGCCGCAGGAGAAAGCTCCGTCGAAACCGAAATCAAAACCGCAGCCGCCCGCCGCCCCGGTAGCCGAGGCCAACGCTTACTATGAAACTGGCGCTGCCAGCACCTCCTTCTTTGTGGCGCGTCCAGATTCCGATCGCACCGACCGTTTGCCTGACAAGATTCTCCGTCGGGGAACCGTAGTGCAATTGTTAGTTCCAAAGGCCGGCTCCGGCTGGTCGAAGGTGAAGCTGGTCGATGCCCAGGTTGGTTACGTGCTGCTGTCCGAGCTCGATATTGTCGCAGCAAGTGTGCGCCCCGCTGGATTTCCAACACGGGGTGGCAGCGGGATCGATACCGCTGTGGACCTTCCAGAACCTCCCACTGCGTCTCCCTCTGGAGCCACCGGCAGTGGCGATACGATCAGTCTCGATGGGCTTGACCTTGAGGCTCCAGGCTCCTCCTCCGGTGGACTTCCCGTTGCTCCTGAATCGTCAGGATCGAGCAGTCTTGATGACATCTCACTCGATAGTTTGCCTGGGCTATAGCGGCGGCCCTTGGCCCGGGCTCCATATATCTTGCGCGACGCGAAGTCCCGTTTTATGGTTCGCTGGTGAGAATTTGGCTTTGCGTATATCTGCTGTTAGGCGTGGCAGTATTCGATGCCCATGGACGGGAGGCGCTTTACTATCGCATGGACTCCCTTGCCTTCCAGTCATCGGATATCGTTCTGTGTGATGCCGGAGAATCGATCGAGAAGCGGGGAGTGACCAGCTTTACGGTAGCTCGAACGATGAAGGGAGAGCTGCAACCGGCAGAGAAAATCAACGTCGAGATCTCAATGAATTATGAGGGAGACTACCCTAGTCGAAGAAACAATGCCGTTGCAGCTGGTAGACGAGCGTTGTTGTTCCTTGAGAGAAAAGAGACTGCGGTTAGTCCTTTGCCGGGGCCGTACAGTCCCGTTCCGGGAGGGGTTAAAGTGATTGTTGAAGGAGAAGTCTATTGCTACATTCAACACGATAATCCTGGCCCGCTTCACCTTGCTCTGATGACCCCTGAGAATCTCCAAGTTGCGGATTCGGAGGATTACAACGAGGCACTCCTTCTTAAAGAATTGGAGATCGCATTGGAGAAAGCAAAGCATCTGGAAAGGCCCGTGTCATCTGATCAGAGGCACGTCAGATTTCGCCCTAGGAAGTCGGCTCTTCCCTTTGAGATCCGCTACAATCCGCTCGTTCTATTGGGCGCAAGCTTTGTGGTGCCTTTCATTCTGGTGGGGCTGTGGCGATCGATATCCTGGTGGTGGAAAAGATCGCGAAAGTCCCGGTAGTGAGCCAGAACGAAGCTGCGGACTCACTACGTTTCCCTGCCTCCATCTTCATTCAACTCGATCCGTTCGAGTTGCGCCTGAAACATTAGAAAGCCGCTACCCACCATTCCCGAGATTGATATTGGTGTGGGGTTTTGCTGATCACCGATCGCCAAAACGACCGGATCCCAATTGACTGGATTGGCACCCCGAAGGCCGAGGTAAAGCTTGAGCAGGAGTTCCCGTCCACCTTCGGCGTTTACCACAAAGCGTCCCTCTACGCTGCACTTTGCACGCTCAAGCAGAAAGTCAGAGCCGCCACGGACAATCTCATTGACGAGAAACGGCCCTTTTTCAATCTGGATCTTCTCTCCGTCAATGCGAAAGATCGGGGGATAAATCACCAGGCGATAGTAGTGGGATGCCCCGTCAACCTCCGGTGGCGGTTTCCCCCAGACCGGATCACTGGTGCGATCCTGGGCATCGGCACGGGACAGTAATGACAAAAGGCAGGCTGCTATTTGAATTGCTCGCATGGTGGATTCCTTTTGTGCCTGGCGTGAACTCAGAGCATCGTGTTTTAGGGATTCGGCAATTATGCCTGCCAAATCGAAGGGAAGCGTAAACGCAAAACGGGGAAATGGGAAGGTGTACCTCCATAAAAAGGGCCCGATCCATGCACAGTAATGGGCTTGAGTCTGCTGTGATTTCTCGAATCGTGTCCAGCAACCGCAAAAGCGTGATTCTGGAATTTGAGAACGGGAACTTGTTCTACGACTGCCGCCGCTGTAGCATTTTCATAATGATAACGGTTAGAGTTGCATCCGTCGCCGCACTTGTGCTGCTCGGATTTCTGTGTGGACGAATGCTCGTTCCCGCCGCGAGCATTCAACCTCTGGCAGCCGATGGCGGTGGCACTGCGTCCAGAGTAATCTGGCATGTGCCAGAAGGGCGCGTGACCGTGCGGGATACGCTGTTCTGGAGCGAGGAATTGTCGCGGCACGAATTCCAATTGAAGCTGGGAGAGGTGCTCGAAACGATGCCAATCAGCAGCCTCAGGCAGTTGGCCCGGGAACACCGGGAAATCGGCTACACGGAATACTTGCAGGAGGGCTATCAACAGGTGCACGACGCATTGATCAGAAGGGCGCCATGGCTGGCGGTGCAGGATCTTGTCGAAAATGCCGAATGGGAACGTGCCAACATGGGAAACTCAGATGATGATCTTGATCTCGAGTCGATGATAAGTCGGACACTGGTGAAGCTGTATCGCGACGAGCCTGCGAGGGTTCTCGATGTCTATCGCCATCTGATAAACCCCTTGCTGATCCGGTGTGGAATCCACCTCGGCTTCAAAGGAGAAGCTCTTCTCGCTGTGGTTGAGGCTACCGCGCAATCCGAAGCAGGCAAGAATCCTGAATCGCTCGGCTTTCTTCTCGAAGCCTACGGCAATGGATTCAGCCAGTGGGCGAGCAAAGATTCCGCCGCAGCTCTGGAAAAGGCCCGAGCCATAGAAGATCCGAAATACCGCTCAGCAGCACTGATTGCGACGATCGACAAGATCGATGATCCGACGCCATTGGCTCGTGAGCTGTGGAATTCCGGCCAGCTTGAAACTCGGGATATCCGGCGCTGGTTGCCAGATGAGGCGTTGGAATGGGCTCACGGTCAATCATCGGATGATCCAGTTGTCCTTGAAATTCTCCGATCAGAAGTTCTCAGGAGCATCAAGGCTGGGGATGAAGAAACTGCCCGGCAGTTGGCGGAACAACATTTCACCTTGACCGAGATCAAAAGCATTTGGATGGAGTCGGAGAGGGACATTCCGAAAGATTTGAATTGGCTGAAAAGTCAGCAGAGGATCAGCGGCTACACGGTGAGGCAGTGGAGCGAATTTGAGGCGCGATCTGGCTCGATTGATTTTTCTGCGGTGCGTCACCTGTTCGAGCATCTGCCGCCAGATCGTGAAGGCAAGGAAGCCGTAGCTGCATTCGCGTCAAGGTGGGCTGAGCAGCCGGGTCAAGAACAGGCTGCTGCTGATTGGGCGGAAAATTTGCCGCAAGCGGCGACACGGCACACGTTAATAAAGTTCCTGGTTCAATCCTGGGCCAGGAAGGAGCCGATGGCTGCTGCGACCTGGTCACTGCAACTTGAGCCTGTCGAACTGAGAAAAACGGCCATGGCGGGTTCGCTCCCGACGCTGGCGAGGATCGATGCGGACTCCGCTATTTCTATCCTTCAGCGCGCCCGCCTACCTGAAGAGTTCCGGGCAGCGATGGCACAGCAGATAGAGAGGGCGCAACAATGAACTGGCAAAACTTTCGCTGGCTGGTCGCGGGAATCGCGGGATGCGCATTCGGTTTTAGCGCAGGGAGGGGTTGGCAGAAATCACCAGCAGTGCCTTCGACAATAAAAGGGGACACTGAACATCGAATGACGTACCCCTCATCTAATGTTACGCCAACGCTCGATGAACTTGATCGACTGGTAGACTCCTATGCGTTTTCCTATCCGCTGCACCAGAGGATTCAGCATCTCGACAAAGCCACAGTGGCGGCCCTTTTGGATGAGTTTCGCTCGACACAATCTGCAGTGAACGCGGGTCACAGTCTGGTCGCACACGCGCTGCTGCGTCGGCTTGCGGAACTTTCGCCCGAAGAGGCGGTCGACTTTTGCAATGCCTACGTCGATGACGATCAGGTGCGTTACAATCTCATGTTCGTTGCCGCCGAGTCCATTGCCGCGACTAACATTGATCGCGCACTCGCCCTCATTCCGTCCCGGAGCGATAACCGCCGCGCCTGGCTTACCGGGCTTGTGGAAGGAGTTGGCAATGAAGGGATGGAAAAGGCGCTGGCCTTGTTCGGTGATGCGGATGAGAAGCTGCGCCGGAGACTCCTGGAGCGCTTCGATCCAGGTACTTCAGAAACAGTTGTCGCACTGACCAGTCTCAGCACCGCTTCCGCGCACCTGGCCGAATTACAGGAACCCGGTGAGCGCACAGAGGCATTGAACAAGTTGCTAGAAAAGGTAGGTCCATTAAACTTGTCAGCTGCGATTGCCCTGATCCTGGATCACCCGGATCTTGACTGGCACCTTGATGGGCTGTTCGTCACCGCCCCCTTCCGCTTCCGTCCTGAACAGACGATTGGCGAGGTATTCAAATTGCCCGAAGGCAAGCGCCGGGATGAACTGCTCATAAGTTGCCTCTATTCCACCGTAGTCATCAGCCCCGAGATTGCCCGCAGAGTGGCGAGTGCAATTGACGATGAGGAAATGCGTGGCGACGCAGTTCGTTGGCACGCTCTTCGGATCAGTGAGGACGATCCCGATGCTGCCGTGCAGTTTGCGAAGGAATACGGCCTGAAGGAGGATGTCGAAAATGAGATTCAGATCAGGGCGCTGCAGAAGCAGATATCCGATGGAGATCCTGCCGGTGTGCTGGAATCTATCGCGCGAGCGCCCAAAGAATCCCAGGAAGCTTTGCTGCTGGCTGTCATCCGATCGATGACTCCATCATGGGTTTACAATCGTTCGGTGTTTCCCAAGGGAAGAGAAGCAGAGGTGCTTGCGCAGATCGTTCCGTTGGCCTCAGGGAAAGATCTTGATGTATCGAAAGAGATCGGCAATTTCATCCAATATTGGATCGAGGAAGACGCAGCAGGCGCACTGCAAGCGGCCACCAACCCGCAGCTGGAGCCAGTTCGGGAGGAAATTTGGACTAGAGTTGCAGCGACCGACCCCATCCAAGTGATCGAAGATGCTCTCCAGACTGGAGACGCAACCATCGGCGAAGCGGCGCTCAATGGTGGCATCAAAGCTCTGGCCGATGACGATCCCAAGGCTGCGCTGGATATTCTTCATACGGTGTTGGATTCGGCGCAGGCTCAGTATGTAAACGGAGTCCAAGTCAACGTGGTCAGTGAAGCTCTGGCTCGTCAACTGCCGTTGGGAGAAGTCTGGCAGTGGACAAGTTCGCTACCTGAAAATTTCCGCTGGAACGCCGCGCTTACCGCTGCAGCTGAGGCGACCAATCACGATTTCAACTCTGCCAGTGCTGCTCTGCTGGCGCTGCCTCCCAGCGAGCTGAAGAATGAGGCATTGTCACGGCTGGCAGGGACGATCGCCGAGGGCGATCCGGCGCGGGCCTTTGACATTCTCAAGGAGCTTCCTGTGACACGAAGTAATACTGGGACACGGGAGCGCATCCTCAGGGACTGGAAAGAAATCGATGCGGCTTCCGCTGCAGCTGCGGCGGATGCGTGGGAAAATCGTTAGAGCTATCCGAACCCGTGCATATTGAAAATTGCAAATAGACGGTCTGTGGCGACAATTGCCGGGTGTCGAACTTTGATGATGAACAGGAAGCCGCCGGGCAGGACGGTGAATTGCGACAGCGTTTGCTAAGTCACCTGCGCGACCCGAACTATGAGCCGCAGAACAAGTCGGAGCTGTCGCGGGCGATGGAGGTCGATTCGCGTGACCGCGCCGAGTTGCGGGCTGAGTTGCGTGCACTGGAGGCGGAAGGTCTGGTCGTCAAGATCAAGAAAGGACGCTATGAGTTGTGTGAAAATGCTGGCAACACGCTGATTGGAACCATTCGCCGCGACCGCAAGGGCAATGTGTTTTTCCTTCCTGACGGCAATAGCGCGGAGAACAAGACTGCGCTCAAAGCCCTGGATCTACAGCCAGAGGCAAGCCTGCACGTCCCAGACAAGTTCGCGCACACTTCGCTGCATGGTGATCAGGTGGTGGTGAAGGTCTTCGAGGTCGGCATCCCCAAGTGGTGGAAGCACGTGAAGCGCAAGCGCGACCTGTTGCGAGAGGTCGATGAAAATGCGGAAACGCGAGTCGAGGCCCGTGTGATCAAAATTCTCGAGCGGCGCAATAACCGCATCGTGGGCACCTTCCGCCGGGAAGGAAAATTCGACTACGTGCAGCCGGATGATCCGCTCCTGCCGGACACGATCGACGTGCAGGTGACATCGGAAACGAGGGTGCAACCCGGTGACAAGGTGATTGTCACGGTGGAGGAATGGCACTCGCGCAACCGGCATCCACGCGGAAGAATGGTACGCTCGTTAGGGCCGGCGGATGCTCCGGGGGTGGACATTCTTTCGATTATCCACAGGCACCAGCTGCCGATGGAATTTCCTCCGAAGGTTCTGCAGGAGGCGGCGGCGATTGATGAAGCGATCCCTTTGGATGAACTCGCCGGGCGGGAAGACTGGCGCGATAAACTGGTCGTCACTATCGATCCCTTTGATGCGAAGGATTTTGACGATGCCATTGCCGTGCGGCGATTGAGCAGTGAGAATGGCGGCTGGGAGCTGGCGGTACACATTGCCGATGTTTCGCACTATGTCAGGCCTGGCAGCGCGATCGATCGCGAGGCAAATGATCGTGGCAACAGTGTGTATCTCGTCGACCGTGTGATCCCCATGCTGCCGGAGCAGTTGAGCAATGGGATCTGCAGCCTAAAACCCGGGGTGGATCGCCTGACTCGTGCTGCGATCATGGAGTTCGATGCCCATGGTAACAGGACACGGACGCGTTTTTGCAGTGCGGTCATTCGCAGCGCCTGCCGTCTCACCTATGAGGAAGCCATTGTGCGCATGAGAGAAACAAGCCCTGCTGATGACTCCGATGGAAAGGTGACGCTGGCGCTGCAGGAAGCGTGGCGACTGGCTTCAGTCCTTCGTGAGAAACGATTCACCGAAGGGGCGCTGGACTTGGATTTTCCAGAGGTTCGGCCAGTGCTCGACGAAAACGGTAAGCCACTTCGGCTGGCGAGAATCGAGTACGACGAGTCGCACCAGATGATCGAAGAATTCATGCTGGCCGCGAACGAAGCGGTAGCGGAAACCACCCGCCGCGCTTCCGTGCCATCGATTTACCGCAATCACGACGCCCCGGATCCGGAGAAGTTGTACGAATTTCAGGCTCTGGTGCACAGCCTCGGTATCGCAGTGGGTGATCTTACCGTTCCTGCGGAGGTGCGCAAATTGATGAGGGCCGTGAAGGGGCATGCAGCGGAATACGCGATCAAAATCGGGTTGCTGAAAAGCATGAAGCGGGCTGTGTACGAAGCTGAGCCGAAAGGCCACTTCGGCCTGGCCAAGGCGAACTACACGCACTTTACCAGTCCCATCCGCCGCTATGCGGATCTCATGGTACACCGCGTCCTCTGGAATTTAACGAACGCTTCAAGACCGGAGCTTCACCTGCGCACGCCAAAAGCTGCGGGGATGCAGGACATTGCCGAACACATCTCAAACACCGAGCGTGTAGCTGCTGATGCGGAAATCGAATCGCGGCGACTCAAGGAGCTGGAATATCTCGCTGGCCTCGTTTCCTCTGGTGAACGTGTCGTATTCAATGCGCTGGTTTTGGAGGCGCGCCGGATCGGTTTGTTCGTCGAGCTGACTGACTATTTCATTAAGGGGCTGATCAAGTGCGACGGGCTGGAGCCATTTGACGACTACACTTGGGACAGGGGGCGCCGTCGCTTTCGCGGTGAGCAGCATGGAAAAATTTATGAGACTGGCGATCGGTTGAAAGTGGCGATCGCAGCCGTGGACCTTGAGAAGAAGTTCGTCGACTTCCGCGTGGTGCGATCCTGAGCGCAGGCAAAGAATCTGCCCCTCACTGCAAAAAGAGAGGCGGGCTCCGTAAACGGAACCCGCCCCTAGGCATTGCATGTGGTGGGAAAAAAATTTTAGGTTCTCAAGATGCTGGACGCTCGACTAGAGCACAGTGTTCAATCTTTGAAGCGCAGATGCCGCTGGGAAAAGTGGGGACGGGAGATGCGAGCGGCATACTCCCGCCCCCTGGCATTGCATGTGGTAGGAATCGCAATACTGATAACGCAAGTTTTGGAATTGCGCCAGTAAAATTTGATATAGTGACGAAAAAATTGCCCGTTGATGCCTGTTTTTGCGAAATCTGCGAAGTTGACGATTGAAGCACCAATATCGACTTGCGGCGGATGCCACAACAAGCATCAACGGGACAAAGTTCGAAGAACCGAGCCTTTCGCCCCGCCCAGATTGGGAAGGGGAGGGACGTCCGAGAAAGGACGACTGGGACCGCTGATCTCAAGGGAACTCGAGAGCAGAAGTATGCCAGCGCTCCTGAGGAGCGTGCAGCAGACATCTTGCTTGTCGGAAGGTTCAAGTTCATCTCAATTTTGGGGATGAGCGGTCTTTTTGGAGGAAACCGCTCATGGGTCTAAGGGAGACGTGGCACCTGGTTTCAGGATGCACGACCAAGGTGGTTACCCACCTCTGATGCAAAAGAACGCTGGAACCGTGCCAATTACTTTATATAAGTTGTAAGTAATTGATGGTGAGTATTTTAATTATTGAATGATCGATTGTTGGAATGGCCTTCTCGGGATTGGAATTTGGAGAATTCTGTCAATCGGCTGAAACATTCTTTCCTGTAACGATCCATTGACGGTCGCGGGGCTGGCGTATCTCTTTTGAGACGAATTGTATGAAAGCATTCAGCGACCAGTTTTCAGTATCGACTCGCGGCAAGGGAACCTACGAGGTCACTCCCGAAGTGAGCAAAATGGTTCGGGCCAGCGGTATCCAGTCAGGAACGGCGACAATTTTTGTGCAGCATACCAGCTGTAGCATCATTATCATGGAGAACGCGGATCCCAGCGCCCGGACAGACCTTCACGCTTATTTCGACCGGCTGGTGCCGGAGGACGAGCCCTACTTTGTCCACACTTGCGAAGGTCCGGATGACATGCCGTCTCACATTCGCATGTGCCTGACTGATGTGGATAAAAATGTGCCGGTCATCGGTGGGCGCCTCGCTCTGGGAACGTGGCAAGGCCTGTTTCTGTTCGAGCACCGGCGGGCGCCGCACACTCGGAGGATTGCAGTGAGCATCATTGGCGAGTGAAAGACCGCATTCCACCGTTCTTGGAGGATGGAGGCTGGCGTCGAGTGTTCGATGGGGGAGCGCTTGCCCGGGGGCAGAAGCTGGCACGGGCGAAGCAGGTCACCAGTGTTTCGGCGGAGGTGCTGGACACGGGCGATGTGGAAATCGTTGGCCGCATCATGGAGAGCGATGGCTGCCAGAGCGAGGCAATCATCGCTCTCTGGGAAGATCCGGATGCGGATGGAGAGCTGGCATTTGATGCAGGCTGTTCCTGCGGAGTGGGGGTGAACTGCGTCCATTGTGTGGCATTGTTAGAGTATCTGGCAAAAGCACCCGGAGTGCGCCTGGAGATGGCATTTGGCGGAACACCCCAGGCGGAGAAAGTGACGCAGGGCAAGCACCTGGCTCTGGATGAGAAGACACAAACGAATACACCTCCTGCGTCCGCCAGCGACGGGACAGGCAAGCCCACGTTCCTGCTGCGAATCGAGCGCCGCCCTGACATCGACCGCATCGACTGGCTGCCGGCTCTCTACGGGCATGCCTATGCCACCTATGGTGACTATCAAGTGCCACTGGAACCAAGTGGCAGCCTGCCGCCGATCGTCACGCCGGAACGTAAGATCCCGCGCGATCGTGTTGCCGAAATGGAAGCGGTGCAGACGTTGTATGCGCTCGACCTGCGACCAGGTGCTGAGCGGCCACCGCAGTCGTTGAAAAAACTTGCCCCGGCACCCCACGGCGATGGCGGCACGCTGTGGGCTGTCGATCGCAAGGAATGGCCGCACCCGGAATTCTACTGGCAGCGCTTTCGCCACGAGGGCACGCCGGCTCTGGAACGGCGTGGCTGGGAGGTGCAGTTCTCGCCCTATGTGGGCCTCAAGCCACTGATATTCCGTACCGAAACCTGGCGAGCAGAGATCGTGGAAGAGGGGCGTGGCTGGTTCAGTTTGTCGGCAGGGTTCGAGATTGAAGGAGAAAAATTCGAACTGCAGCCGATCCTCGCTTCGCTGGTGGAGAACCGTTTTCTAGAGGTCACCGCAGGGCTTCCAAAAGGTCAGGAGTTCATGATTTTCCTGCCGGATGGTCGCGGTCTGGCGTTGCCGGTGGGAAGGTTTCGCAATATCCTGACCACGCTTGGGCAGCTGATGGAGTTCCGTTTTACTGATGGACCGATCAAGCTGAGCAAACTTGACGCAGCCCTGCTCTTACAAAGTAACAATGGCGAAGACGGGGGAGGCAGTGAGGCGTTCCAACTGGAGATCGATGGCCCGGATGAAATCGAAGGGCTGGCCGAGCGCCTGACCAGCTTTCAAACCATCGATCGCGTGCCCGTCCCCGAGGGGCTCAAAGCCAACTTGCGGGACTACCAGCTCGATGGGTTTTACTGGATGCAGTTTCTGGCACATTACGATTTGAATGGCATCTTGGCAGATGACATGGGGCTCGGAAAGACGCTGCAGACCCTCGCTCACTTGCTTGCGGAAAAGGAGAGCGGCGGCAACAATGGCCTGCCGTCCCTGGTAGTCGCGCCGACCAGTGTGGTCGAGAACTGGCAGCGGGAGGCGGCGAAGTTTGCGCCGGATCTGCGGGTGCTCGTGCTCCAGGGTGCCGACCGAAAGACTCGCTTCTCCGAGATTGTCCGCGCCGACCTTGTGCTCACATCGTTTGCGCTTCTGCCCCGGGATCTTGAGGTGTTTGTCGGTCAAACATTTCACCTGATAGCGCTGGACGAAGCACAGCATATCAAGAACGCCTCTACCCAGGTCAACAGGGCCGCCTGCCAATTGCGCGGTGCCCATCGACTCTGCCTCTCCGGCACTCCCATCGAGAACAATCTCGGCGAGCTCTGGAGCCTCATGCATTTCCTCATGCCTGGCCTGCTGGGCAAGCGCGAGACGTTTAACGAGCAGTTTCGAACCCCAATCGAGAAAGATGGCAACGCGGAAAAAAGCGCGCAACTGACACGCCGCGTAGGCCCTTTGATCCTGCGCCGAACCAAGAACGACGTCGCCAAGGAACTGCCGCCTAAAACCGAGATCGTCCACACGATTGAGCTCAACGAAGCGCAGAAAGACCTCTACGAGACGGTGCGCTCGACGATGGACAAACAAGTGCGCGAAGCGCTCGCTCTTACCGGCACCGAGTCGCAAATCGTATTTCTCGATGCCCTGCTCAAGCTGCGCCAGATCTGCTGCCATCCACGCCTGCTCAAAAATCAGGAACACCATCCAGACTCCACCAAGTTCGAGTATCTCGTTGAATTGCTCGACACCTTCCGGCAGGAAAATCATCGCGTGCTGGTGTTCTCACAGTTCACCTCGATGCTCGCTATTATTGAAGCCCATTTGAACGCCATAGAGTGCCCATACTTGAAACTGACTGGTGAAACCAAAGACCGGCAGCTGCTGGTCGAGCGCTTTCAGGCTGGCGAAGGTGACGTCTTTCTCATCTCGCTCAAAGCAGGCGGCACCGGGCTTACATTGACCGGTGCCGACACCGTCATCCACTACGACCCCTGGTGGAACCCAGCCGCCGAAAACCAGGCAACCGACCGCGCATACCGCATCGGCCAGGACAAGCCCGTGTTCGTTCACAAGCTCATTTGCAAAGGAACCGTCGAGCAACGTATCCAGCAGATGCAGGGCAAGAAAAGCCACCTCGCCGACGATCTTCTTTCCGGTGCCACTGAAAAACTTAGCCTTACACCAGAGACATTGGATCAGTTATTGGGGCCGGTGGAGTAGGGAGGCGATTTCATCACCATCCGGATGAAGCTGGTAATCAGTTTGTCACAGGCTCACACATGGTCAATTCAGGTGATGATCGAGTGTTTCGAAGAATTCTGACGGACGGCTTTGTAACGCTGGGATTCGAACCCGACCGAGGAAATGCGGCGCGGGGGCGCGGGGCAAGTCGCCTCATTTTGGTGCTTGAATTCGGGAGGGAATCCGCACTCATTATATATGATGGCTCGATCTCCCTACCAAAGCGCAGAAGGTTCTCCGGCAGCTGTAATGCTTGTGTGCCCCAAGTGCCACTGGCAAGCGGCCGCTCCCGAGAACTGGGTGGCTCCGTTTGCCGTTTGCCCCCGGTGCGAGTCCAGGATTGCCAATCCAGATGCCAGCCGTAGCCCTCAACCAGGCGGACGGAGCCGTGGTAAGGCGAAACCGCAAAAGATGCCTACCGGTTACCAGTTCACCTACTCCGAGCACGCCCGACGGCGCAATGACGCGTGGATCAAGAATTTTATGATCATCGGGTTTGGCATCTTCGCCATCGCCGGGACATTTTGGGCAATTGGGAAGCGCCGGGCAAATACCAAACCGAGGGCAAGCCAGAGTGTCTACCAGCTCAGTGACGATGCTGTCGGTGGCGCAGCGGTTACTCCCAATCTTGGGGAAGGCATTCCGGAGGAACCGATCGACATTCCGTCTGGCTCCCTTGAGTGGAGCAACGACTCCGTGTTCTCCGCCCCCATTCCGACCGCTGACGAATCCGGCGATAGCCTATGGGATGCAACCGGCATCCCAGACGATACTCCGCTTGCCCCGCCATCAACGGGGGATTTCAGAGACCCATCGATGCCATCATTGGATGGCTTCAAGTGACAAACTCCAGAGATTGAAAACTGGACGGAGTTCGATTTTTCAACACTGGCTCCAGTTTTCGCGGGATCAGAACTCGGTTTATGTGTAGCTCCAGATAAACTGAGTTGTGGGGATGTGCACCGCAGTGGCTTGGCCAGATCTGGGCGGAGCAGCTGCAAGCGATAGTAGTTGCAAAAAGTTAAAGCAGCACGACTAGCATATCCATTCACAACCTAACATCGCCCCCACCCCCCTGTGACGGAAGCCCTCCGTTCGAAAATCTGGTGAAAAACCTGGCCGATTTCGGTTATGCGATCATCCCCGGTTTTATTGAGCTTCCGCTGGTTCGTGAACTCGTCGCAGAGAGCCGCGATAGCCGAGCGGAGGGGGATTTTGTTCCTGCAGCGATCGGAATGGGCGATCAGAAGCAAGTGGTGGCGCAAATAAGAACCGACGAAATTCGATGGCTCGAACCGCAAAACCTGAGCGGCCCGCAGTCCCGCTATTGGGATCAAATGGAAGTCCTCCGGGTGACGTTGAACCGGACTTTGTTTCTAGGGTTGTTCGAGCTGGAAGCACATCTGGCCTGCTTTCCGCCCGGCGGCTTCTACAAGGCACACCTCGACTGCCACCAGAATTCCAATGCTCGGATCCTGTCCACCATCATCTATCTGGATGAAGGCTGGGCTACGGCAGACGGAGGCCAGCTCCGGCTCTACATCGATCGCGAAACCGGGATCAACGGGGCCTCGATCGACATCTTTCCGGAACCCGGCAAGCTGGTCGTTTTTCTCTCCCCGGTTTTCTGGCACGAGGTTCGCGTGTCCACTCGGCATCGCCACAGTATGACTGGATGGTTCCGCAGGCGTCCAGAGTAGAGCCTAGTGTATCGGCGATTGAGAGACTTCCTTCATTGGAAGCGGGCGGGGCTAAGGAACTCAACGGCAAGCGCGGATCGACCGAAGAGAGCGAGATCCGCGAGAATCTCTCCGATCACTGAGGAGAACTTGAAGCCGTGACCACTAAGTCCACAGGCAATGCTGATGCGGTCGTGCCGCGGGTGCTTGCCGATGATGAAGTGGCCGTCAGGACTATTAGTGTATCTGCACGTGCAGGTGTGGATGAGATCGCCCGCGCACCCAGGCAAGTATCGCTCTAACACTGTGCGAAGACCGTCGATCTCGTCTTGTCGCGGCTGGTGATCCTCTGCAGAAAGATGCGCGAGTTCAATGGGGCTACCCGGCCTGTGCAGTGCGACCTTTAGCCCGAAATCTCCGGGCATGACTGGAAACCCGTAGTGCCCGTACGGCGGCTCGGTTTCAATGAACCAGCAGGGGAGATTCTCTGGAGCGAATCGTGCACGGTCGCCCAGAGGCTCGAACCAGGCCAGCACCTGGCGTGTTACCTTTAGCTCGATTCCCAGCTCTGCGGCCACTTCTCCTGTCCACGCCCCGGAAGCGATCACCAGTTGATCAGCCTGGTAAGTGGCAAGGCTCGTGCGCACCTCGACATGATCTTGATGTGCAGTCCAACCTTCCACCGTTTCACCCGTGACCAGCGTCGCACCAAGATTCGTTGCCGCTTCAGCATGCGCCGAGATCGCGCGCTCAGGAACGAGGAATCCCGCCTTCGTTTCGTAAAAGCCTGTGTGATTACAATCTGGAGCAAATGCGGGAAAACGATTTTTGACTTCACCAGCATCGAGCATTTCGTATTCGAGCCCATGCTGTTCGGCAGCGAGACGGGAGCCGGCGACAATGGTGCCATCGTCAGAGCCAATGTAGAGGCCGCCGGTCAAGTGGAAGAATGGAGACAGCGCGCTGCCCGATTGCAGTTCCTCCCAAAGTTCATACGAGCGCCGGAGCAGGGGCACATAGTCAGGATGTTCATAGTAGGCCTGCCGGATCATCCGCGAGTGGCCGTGGTGAGAGCCGCGAACGTGAGGGATGTTGAACTGTTCAACGCCGAGCACCCTGGCCCCACGCCTGGCGAGATGGTAGCAGGCGGCCGCCCCAACCGAGCCGACGCCTGCGACGATGGTATCAAATTTGAGCGTCTTCATATATTCAATGCGGATGATTCAATAGAGTTCATGGTTGCATCAGGCGTAGATACTCTAATTCTTCCACCATGACTGAAGAAGAACTGATCGCAAAACTGGAAAAAATCGAACGCCTGTTCGCGGGAGCAACGACTCCCGGTGAGCGCAATGCTGCTTCGGAGGCGAGGCAGCGGATTCAATCCCGCCTTGAGACGCTGGAGCCCGAGGAGCCAGTCGTTGAATTTCGGTTTACCATGACCAATGAGTGGTCCCGGCGTTTGTTTTCAGCTCTTGTGCGTCGGCATGGGCTGCGACCCTTCCGATACAAGAACCAACGCTACACCACAGTGATGGTGTGGGTTTCCAAGCGATTCGTCGACGAAACACTCTGGCCGGAGTTTGAAAAGCTCGACGACATTCTTACGAATTATCTATCCTCGATTACGGACAACTTGATCAACAAACACATCCACAAGAACTCAGGGGAGGCGGACGTCGTCGATGCTCCGGAACGGTTGGAGGGCTAGGCGATGTTCGCATGGGCACTATTGATATTTGTTATCACAAATATCAATTGATGTGATTACTACGGCAATCTCTTGGAATTTCGATTGGGATGGGATTTCGGTAGCGCTGTGGAAACGGTTGCAACACGGCGCATCCGGTGTCTATACTCCGGCTCCAGCAACTTGAAAATGGCCGCAACTACCATAGCCGCTCCGGGCGACGACGATCCGGACGAGAACGATCCTTCAGCACTCCCTAAAGAGGCAGCTGAAATCTTCCGGCGCATGAATCCGGCGGTCTTCGATGATCCGTTGATTACCGATGAAGATGGATTTTTTCGTCGCCGAGATCTTACGGGATTTGGTGAGAAGAAGAAGGACATGCCTGAGGGGCTCTGGCACAAGTGCCCGTCGTGTTCCGGTGTCATCCATGAGTTTGACCTGACGGAGAATCTGCGCGTCTGCAACCGTTGCGGATATCACTATACGATGAGTTCCGAGCAGCGCATCGAACTCATCGCGGACGAGGGCTCGTTCGCCCCGATGGACGAACATCTGAAGACAGTCGATGCCCTGAACTTCAAATCTTATGTCGACAAGGTAGAGAAGTATCAAAAGCGCACCGGCCTTCACGAAGCCGTCGTAACTGGTCGCGCGACCATCGCTCGGCATCCGGTAACGTTGAGCGTGATGGATTTCAGATTCCTGGGTGCCAGCATGGGCTCAGTCGTCGGAGAAAAGATCACGCGAGCGATCGAAGTGGCCACGGCAGAACGGCGTGGCGCGATCATTTTCTCCGCATCCGGTGGAGCCCGGATGCATGAAGGAATCCTCAGCCTGATGCAAATGGCCAAGACCAGCGGTGCCCTTGCGAGGCACGGCGAGGCGGGGCTACCTTACATCTCTGTTCTCACTCACCCGACGACAGGCGGTGTTACTGCGAGCTTCGCGACTCTGGGCGACGTCATCATTGCCGAGCCACGCTGCATGATTGGCTTTGCCGGCCCGCGCGTGGTCAAAGAAACAACGCACCAGGATTTGCCCGAGGGGTTTCAAACGGCAGAGTTCATGTTGCAGCACGGGCTTGTGGATCGAATCGTCGAGCGCAAGGACATGCGCTGCGAACTCGTGGATCTCCTCCACTACATGATGCCTGACCCTGCTCCCGCCGTCGAAGAACACGACACGGCCGCCGCTAAAGCCTGATTTCAATTATGACTGACAGCGGGAGCGTCGGATCGTTTTCGTCGTATCGGGAAGCCATCAGCTGGCTCTACGGCACTCAGCAGTTTGGCATCAAGCTGGGCCTGGAGAATATGGCGCGGCTACTTTCGGCGATGCATCTCCCCGATGCAAATGCTCGCGTCATCCACGTGGCAGGCACGAATGGGAAAGGCTCTGTCTGCGCGTTCTCGGATTCAATGCTCCAGGCTTCCGGCTATCGTTCAGGGCTCTTTACCTCCCCTCATCTTGTCCACTACGGCGAGCGTATGCGCATCAACGGACTGGAGATACCCGAACCGGAAATCGCGACGCGATTGAGTCGGCTGCATGAGCTTGTAGCTGAATGGGAGCAGCATCCCACGTTCTTTGAGCTCACTCTGGCGCTGGCGCTCGACTGGTTTCGCGATGATGGCGTTGAGGTCATCGTCTTGGAAACAGGAATGGGCGGGCGTCTGGATGCGACCAATGCCGTCCCCTCCACCACATCAGTCATCACCCCCATCGCGATCGACCACCAGAAATGGCTGGGCATTGATCTGGCGAGTATCGCTGCCGAAAAAGCCGGCATTCTAAAGCCTGGAGTGCCAGCATTCTCTTCGCCGCAACCGGCCGAGGTGGCGGAGGTTTTGCAGGCGACGGCTGATCGCATCGGAGCGCCCCTCACTTTCCTCAGTGACCCGCAATTGAGCGAAATGGCAGATGTTCCACTCGGCCTGGCAGGTGCACATCAACGCAGCAACGCCGCGCTGGCTCTAGCTGCAGTGCGCGCCATTGGCTGTGCTCCCGAATCCGAAGCGATGCATCACGGACTGAGAGCTGTTCGCTGGCCCGCGCGCTTTGAGAGATTCTTCGATGGCCGGATCATCATCGATGGTGCGCACAATGTGCAGGCTGCTGAAGCCACTGTAGCGACCTGGCAATTGACCTACGGCAAAGAAAAGGCGGACATCGTTTTCGGCAGCGTTGCGGACAAAGACCAGCACGCGATCCTGAAAGTGCTCGCCCCGATCGCAGCCACCATCCACTACGTGCCATTCGCCTCTGCCCGCGCGATCGCTCCAGAGCAGCTTGCAAAAGATTGCCATCCGGATCCTGACATTCCGCTCACCATCGCAGCCTCCCTTCGCGATACGATTATCGCCGCCGCCAGGTCGAACCATTCACGGACGCTGGTCGTCGGCTCCTTGTTCCTCGCCGGCGAATCGATCGCAATCCTTCGCGAAGACGATTTCGAGAACAGCGCTCAGTGACCTGACGTTGACCACGGGCTTGCACCCCCTGAGGCCGGACGCTACACTTGTGGAGATGGAGAAGTATCAATCCAACCCGTTCCCGGGAATCAACCCGTTTCTGGAACTGCAGTGGGCCGATATTCGTATCTCGTTGATCGTTTACATCAGTGATGCGCTTTCACAAATGCTGCCGGAAGACTTGCGCAGCCTCGCCGAAGAAAACTTGTCGGTTAAGGGAGCACTTCAAAAAAACTATCGTGCGGACGTGGCTGTTGTGGAAAGCTCCAGTGATGGCTTTCCTCCGCTTTGGCAGCCCAATGCGGAATCCGGGATGGCGCCAGTGGTGGCTGCCGAACCGGAGATCATTTTAGTCGGTCCCGAGACGCAGCGTTGGATCGAAATCCGAGATCGCTACGAGGAGCTTGTGACGGTGATCGAAGTGCTCAGTCCGAGCAATAAGATTAGCCAGGCAGGGCGCGAGCAATACCGGGCAGAGCAGCAGGACTTGCTGTCCGCAGGTGTGAATCTGGTGGAGATTGATCTGATCCGACAAGGTTCCCATGTCATCACGGCAGACGAAAGCCGTCTTCGACCAAACGAAAGCGGAGAGACCCGTTACATCATTTGCGCCGTGCGCGCACGCCACCCCGACCGCCACGAAGTCTACTACTGTCCGCTGAGAGATCCGTTGCCGACCATACGCATTCCCCTGCGACCGTTTGATCCAGATGTCCCGCTCACCTTGCAACCGCTGATCGATCGTACCTGGCGCACCGGCAGGTGCTGGCACCTCAACCATCGGGCGAATCCTCCCGGGCCTGATTGGTCAGAGAGCGAGTGCCAATGGATCGACGAGAAGCTTATCCAGGCCGGACTGCGATAGACTCCGTCTAAGATTGCAGGCCTACATGCCTATAGGCAGCAGTGCTCGACATCGCAGCCGCATTCGCGTTAGAAAGGGTCGTTTATGACCCCCCTGATACTTTTACTCATTGGCATGGCCGTCGTTCTCGGCGGAATACTGGTCGGCAAATTGCACCCTTTTGTGGCTCTGATAGGGGCTGCATTTGTGGTGGCGTTTTTGACTCCGGTTGAGTTGCGGGAGGAATTCGCCCAGTTCAGGGAAATGAGCGAAACTGCCAGTGATGCGTTCATCGCCAAGACAGCACCGAAGCGGGTGGTCGAAGCGTTTGGATCAGGCTGTGGCAAGGTCGGCATCATCATTGCGATGGCGGCGATCATCGGCAAGTGCCTGCTGGAATCGGGCTCCGCGCAGCGCATCGTGCAGTCGCTGCTTTCCATCGTGGGAATGGCTCGGGCGCACATTGCGTTTCTGATTTCCGGCTTCGTGCTGGCGATTCCGGTATTCTTCGATACGGTCTTTTTCCTGCTGGTTCCACTGGCACGTGCCGCCACCCGTCGGACAAGGGAAAACTACCTGCTCTACATCATGTGCATTGTGGCTGGCGGAACGATGGCGCACTCGCTGGTTCCGCCGACGCCGGGGCCGCTGTTCGCTGCGGAGGCGTTGAAGGTGAGCTTCGGAACGATGGCCCTGGGAGGAATCATCGTCGGCGGGTTCACGGTGGCTTTTGGTTATTTCTTTGCCCGCTGGATGAATCGTTGCTCGCCGATTCCCATGCGCGAAGACATCGATGACGGCGGAAGCTCGGGTGCCAGCGAAGAATTCACAGGCAATCTCCCGCCTCTCTGGCTGGCCCTGTTGCCGATCGCATTTCCTGTGGCCTTGCTGGCACTGGGAACGATTCTACCATTCTACTCCGCCTGGGCGGTAGAGAAAGGCTGGCCAGTTCCGGTGCAGCCAATTCAGCAAACAGTGGCAGTGTTAGGTGACAAGAATCTCGCTCTCACACTTGCTGCCGGAGTGGCGATGCTGGCGCTCGCCTGGCAACACCGCAGGAATCCGGCGGACAACCGGGCTCCCTTAAAGGATACCCTACAGATGGCGCTGATGTCCGGCGCAGTCATCGTGTTGATCACCGCTGCCGGGGCGGCTTTTGGCGATGTACTTCAGCAGACTGGCATCGCTTCCAGCTTGCAGGAGTGGGGACGCAAATCCAGCACAGCGCTGCTGCCACTGGTCTTTTTGCTCACTGCTCTGGTGCGCACAGCGCAGGGATCCGCCACTGTCGCGATGGTTACGGCTGCGCCCATTGCAGCAAGTTTTACAGGGCCCGACCTCGCATTTCATCCCGTCTATCTCGCGCTGGCGATCGGTTGCGGCTCCAAGCCTATCCCATGGATGAACGACTCGGGATTCTGGATTATCACCAGAATGAGCGGCTTCAAGGAGTCGGAAACCCTGCGTGCCATCACTCCCATGATGAGCCTCATGGGGCTTTGCGGACTAGTGGTTGTCATGATCGGCGCATCGTTGTTGCCGGACTTTTTCTTCGGTCGGTAGTGTCACATTTGGCGCATTCCGAAGCTCGCCAGTTCGAACTCGGTAGCGTATCCATTGGGCACTATGACTCGATCGTTCATCATCATTACCGTGGCGGCGCTTAGCTTCAGCACTCCAGCAACTGCGCAAGACTCTGTGCCAGCAGTAAAACTCCCGCCTGCTCCCGCGCCCGCAGTGCATCCGTTGTTATCGAAAATCGCGCTCGGTTCCTGCATTGCGCAGGATCGCCCGCAACCGATCCTGCGTACTGTGCTCGCTCAGCAGCCGGAACTTTTCATTTTCCTCGGCGACAATATTTACGGCGACAGTCGGAACATGGCGGAACTGGAACAAAAGTATGCCACGCAGGCGGCGAACCCTCTGTTCGCTGAATTGCGCGCCACCGTTCCAGCAATCGCGACCTGGGATGATCACGACT